>JBAXPK010000048.1:0-18350 GCA_037132275.1 bacterium | reverse complement strand
GTGGTGAAGTCTTCCTTTCGACTTGTGGGTAATAGCCAATACCGGGATTCATATCGCTCGCTTGTGCTGGTAATACCAATGCAACTGCTGGCGATTCGAATCCTGGTCGAGATTCTCACGGGTGACCAGGTCAGCCCCCTCCCCTTCGGCAAGGATTTCCTTCAGTCGCCACCGTTTTTCGATCATGCCGGAAACCTTGATGCGCCCAAACGTCAGGTGCTGTTCAAACGGCACCACATCCCCGTCCTGATGCGCCAACAAGCCGCCCTGTAGCATAATCCGCTGGGCATGCGCCCGGATCCGCACAACGAATTCATCCTTTTCATTTTCAGCGAAATTTCGAATCAAGATCAGTTCGACCTTTCGAACACATAGATTCCTGAACTCAAGCGCAACCCCCTGTCCCCGATTTCGGGCAATCTGCTCACGCAGGGAGGCCACCATATCCGAAAACAAGTCGTTTTCCATCTCGGCCTTAACCTCCCCGGATTCCCACGATGACATGAGCGCCAGGAATACCCGGCGGCTTGTCTCCAGCATAATCTGCCGATCCCATGCTTTATCGGTCTGGACCAGAAAATTCAGCATTCGTTCAATTCGCGTTTCCTTGGCTTCGACCTCTTTCTCCAGCCACGGACCGGCGGCCCCCTGCACGGATGCCAGCGAACCGTAGATTTGATCTACGCCTTTGTCGGTAAATTGTTCAAAGAAATTGTCGTCCTTCAAGACGCTCGATTCCCGCGATTGCTCGATTTCACGCAATCGCCATTCTTTTCCGGAGTATTGGAAGGTCCAAAATTCCTGGAACTGGGCAGGCGAATCATCGCCGCGGGTCTTGCGCTGGGTGCGGTCATCCACATAGTAGTCACGGGCAGACGCTGTAATCAGGGCCGTGAATTCACGTTGGTTCTCCTTGAGGGTGTACCGGATATTGACAAGATCAATCCGATCCACTTTCACGTTTTCTATCATATTGATTTCATGATGGTGTTTCATCCCTTCAAGCTGGGTGCAATGATCCACATAAAGATCCGGCATCATCAGGGGTTTCATCGGGCCATACTCCCGCGCCTGCCAGCATTGTTGAAGAAGCAAGAAGGTGGAATCGGTGACTTTTGCCAAAGTTTGGGGTGAAACCGAGGGATCCTGCCGCGCCAAAAACTCCAAGAGTTTAAGGGTCTTATCCCGTTTCCCGGCTACGACAGACTGTTTATAAACAAAGTCCAGATTTTCATTCCGTTTCTGAGTACTTGCCGCCACAATCCAGATTCCAATAAATACTCCCATGATAATGAGGCCGGGCCACGGGCTGCCATTTCCTCCTCCACCATGTCCCCCATGATAGCTGCCACCATGAGAACCACCACCGTGCCCCCCACCGCCGCCACCTCCTCCTTTATTGTGTACGGCCACCCCGTTGGCAAAGAAGGTGTTGGGCGAATCTGTATGCAAGTTAAAGACGCGCACCGAAGCTATAACAGTGGCAATGCTTTCAATAGTCTGGGGACTTAATCCATGCCCATCAAAAACATAGATAATATCCCCCGCCTTGAGCGTCTCCACAGTCATGAAATGCCCATGCCCGATATAAACAGGGTGTTCAGCAGTAATGTGCAGGGTGATACAGGCTGTTTTCAGTATCCTGTATTCCTCGACGTTATGAGTAATGACCTCCGCCACGGCCGCCGTCACCACCTGTCCCCCTGCCGCAAAAGCCAGAATGCGATCCTGTGGGCGAATCCGGGAGATTGGAACCTCCGAGCCGTCCTGTTGACGGATAAGCGTTTCAGGCAGGAAGCACCCCCCGCCGCCCCGGGCATGAAGGTGAGCAGGAAGCAGGCCCACGAAGAGCCCTAACAAGATGGATAAGCACCGGCTCATCACGATCAGTGGAGTGCTGCGATGATGCCGCCCAAAATGGCCGCAGCCACAACGAGGCTGATGCCGATGATGCAGGCCGACACAATGCGGCCAAAATATTCCGCGACAGCACGATTACCGCGGGCGATTTCCTTGTCCTCGTCCAAGTTTGGCGTCAATCGCTCCAACAACTTGGGGATAACGGTTGTTGCCCCAATGACCAGCACACTACCGACCACAGCGGCCACCGTCATAAACACAATCGCCCATCCCAGATTGGCTAAAGTTTCCGTCATAATCACCTCCGCATTTAAATTATCGAAAGCCGTTTCGATAATCCATACCTAAACTAGGGTAAACGCCTCCAATATTCAATTTCCGGTTATGTTGAGTTTAATGGAAGTCTTAACGTTGACCGTTACTGTTGCTCATGACTTGCATGAAATGGCCATTCGGTGTAGCTTAAAAGAACGAATGGCAAACCCGCAATACAAGCAGGGAAAGGGTATCACATGGAGCGTCTATTTGGAACCGACGGCATAAGGGGTCAAGCGAATCACTATCCGATTACCCCCGAGGTGGCCATGCAAATTGGCAAGGCGCTCGGGCATGTACTCGGCGCCTCCGGCCATGGTTCCTGTAAGGCAGTAATTGGCAAGGATACCCGGTTGTCGGGGTACATGCTCGAAACAGCACTGACCAGCGGACTGGTCGCCATGGGTGTGGATGTGCTGCTGGTGGGGCCGGTGCCCACGCCGGCCGTGGCGCATCTGACCCGATCCATGGCCGCCGATGCGGGACTTATGCTCACCGCCTCCCACAACCCCTTCGACGACAATGGCATCAAAATCTTCGGGAGTGACGGCTTTAAGATTTCAGATGAAATTGAAACCGACATTGCGCACCATATCGCATCGGGGGAATTGAGCTGTGAACACATCCGAAGTGATCAGATGGGCAAGGCGTACCGTATTGAAGATGCGCGAGGCCGGTATATCGAGTTCGCCAAGAGCACCATCAAGGACGAGAACTTTGAAGAACTCAAGATCGGTCTCGATTGCGCCAATGGTGCCGCCTACTTCATTGCTCCCTTAATTCTGAAGGAACTGGGCGCAAAAGTGACCACAATCAACGTCGAGCCCGATGGCTACAATATTAATAACCAGTGCGGGGCGATGCACCCCGAGGTAGTGGCCAAAACCGTATTGGACAAGAAAGCCGACATTGGCATTGCATTTGACGGCGACGCCGATCGCGTCATCTTCTGTGATGCCCAGGGCCATGTGGTGGATGGAGACCGTATTTTGGCCATGTGCGCGCTGGATTTTAAATCGCGCGGCCTGTTGGCCAACAACACTCTGGTAACCACGACGATGAGTAACATGGGACTGCATGAGGCCATGAAGGGCGCAGGCATCCAGCTGGATATCACCGATGTAGGTGATCGCCTCGTCATCGATCGCATGCGTAAGACTGGCGCCAATGTCGGGGGCGAGAAGAGCGGGCACGTCATCCTGATGGACTACGCCACAACAGGAGATGGCATTATCACCGCGCTTCAAGTCCTCAGGTTGATGCGCCGGAAAGGCGCCACCCTGGCCCAATTGGCGAATTGCATGTCAGAGTATCCCCAGCAACTGGTCAGCCTCAAGGTCAAGCACCGCAAACCGATCGAGTCGCTGCCAAACCTGATGAGAGCCATCGAATCCTGCACATCCGATCTTGGGCAGGAAGGCCGGCTGATTGTTCGGTATTCCGGAACGGAACCCAAAATCCGTATCCTGGTTGAAGCGCGCGAAGCGAAACAGGTATCGCATTGGATTGAGGAACTCAGCAAAGTAGTGCGAGAGGAGCTGGGGTTATGAAAGCCGTGCTTCTTGATGCGGATAGTCCCGAGACTTGTCACCCGCTCACATCAACCCGTCCCCTGGCGGCCTGCCGCGTGGGCAACCGCCTTCTGGCTGACCTCCAGCAGGAGATTCTGACGGATGCCGGGTTCGGTAGCGCAAGCGACACTGATGAGCGAACCCTATTCGTGCGGGGAGATGCCTGGCTATCCCGTGACGTTCTTGCCGCTTTGCTGAAGGCCCAAGGAACGGTTGCCGTTCGTGATGCGAAGGGCGGCATCATGGCCTGGACAGGCGAATCGGCCAACGCGGTCTTGAAGGCGCCATCGATTTCTGCGGACGACCAGACTTTTCTGATCGCCTATCCCTGGGATCTCCTGAGGGTGAACGAAATTCTGCTTAATGACCTTCCCGCCTATCGTCTGGCCGGTGAAGCCGTTCCGGCGGGTCCGATTACCACAGCCCTTTCGCTGGGGAACGGGGCGCGGCTTTTCCCCGGAGTGCATGTGGATGGAATGTTGCTCCTCGGAAATGAATCACGCCTGTTACCTGGGGTGTATATTGAAGGCACAGTGGTGGTTGGCCGTAACTGCAAAATCGGACCGAACTGCTACCTTCGCGGCAACACCAGCATCGGGGATGGCTGCCATATCGGACAGGCGGTTGAAATTAAGAATTCAATTATCATGAATGGCTCCAGCATCGGGCACTTGAGTTATTGCGGAGATTCGATCATCGGCGAATCGGTGAACTTCGGGGCGGGCACGATAACGGCAAACTTCAGGCATGATGGCCGCACCCATCACTCTATGGTGGATCAACGATTGATCAATACCGGGAGGCGCAAATTTGGAACGGTCATGGGAGATCGTGTACACACTGGGATTCATACCAGTATTTATCCGGGGCGAAAATTGTGGCCGGACACGACCACGTTGCCCGGGACGGTAATAAGCGTGGATATGATGAGGTAATCTATGTGCGGAATTGTCGGTTACGTTGGAAATAAGGGAGCCATTGATGTCCTGATCAATGGGCTCAAGAGGCTTGAATATCGTGGATATGATTCTGCCGGCGCCGTGCTAGTCGCGGGAAATGATCTTCATATCCTGAAGAACAAGGGCAAGGTTCAAGAGTTGGCGCAAAGCGTCCAAGCCCATTGGGGCGAGGCTTTTCGCAAGTCGGCGCACATCGGAGTGGCCCATACACGATGGGCCACGCATGGAAGCCCCACCGCCGAAAATTCCCATCCGCATACCGATCAAACCGGCCGACTGGCCATGGTGCATAATGGAATCATCGAAAACTACCTGTCCCTAAAAAACCAATTGGCGGCCAAGGGGCACACCTTCAAGTCTCAAACCGACAGCGAGGTCTTAATTCATTTGATCGGGGAGCTCTACAAGGGAAACCTTTTCGATGCGGTTTGCGCCGCCCTCAAACATGTCGAAGGCACCTACGGGATTGCCGTTGTGTCGGCCGATGCGCCTGATCAAATTGTTGTGGCACGTAAGGGCAGCCCTTTGGTGATCGGTATTGGCGAAGGGGAAACGATTGTGGCCAGCGACGTGTCCGCGATTATTGCACATACCCGACAGGTCATTTATCTCGACGATGACGATGTGGCTGTGATCCGGGCATCCGGCGCCGAAATCCGCAACATTAACAATGTGCCAGTCTCTCGAGACATTGCCAAGGTGGACTGGGACGCGGGCGCCGCCGAAAAGGGTGGCTTCGATCACTTCATGCTCAAGGAGATTCACGAACAACCGGAGTCCCTGCGGAATACAATCCGCGGCCGCCTGGATGACACCATGGCCACATCCCTGCTGTCGGGACTGGGGCTGACCCCGCGCGAGTTGTCCGGTATCCGGCGTGTGGTCATCGTGGGTTGTGGCACATCCCTGAACGCGGGCATGGTCGGGAAATATTATTTTGAAGAATTAGCCGATCTGCCCACCGAGGTTGAGCAGGCTGCGGAATACCGGTACCGCAACCCGATTATCCATCCCAATGACCTGGTGATTGCCATTAGCCAATCCGGGGAGACCGCCGACACGCTGGCGGCTGTTCGTGAAGCCAAGCAAAAAGGCGCGCTGGTTGTGGGGTTATGCAACGTTGTGGGCTCAACGATCGCACGCGAAACCGGGCGGGGAGTCTACCTGCATGCTGGCCCGGAGATCGGGGTCGCCTCGACGAAAGCGTTCACCTGTCAATTGGCAGTGTTATTGATGATGGCGCTCAAGATTGGCCGGTGCCGGCGTCTATCGCGCCAAAACGGATTGGAAATCTGTGAAGAGATCCGCCGGATTCCTGAATTGGTCAAGGCCGTACTAGCAAAAAACGACGAAGTGATTGCGGCCGCCGTGCGTTATGCCCAGGCAAAGGACTTCTTTTTTCTGGGACGCGGCTGCCTATACCCCGTCGCCTTGGAAGGCGCCCTGAAGCTCAAGGAAATCAGCTATATCCATGCCGAGGGTTATCATGCGGCTGAACTCAAGCACGGTCCGATTGCCCTTCTAGACGAGGCGGTTCCCGTCATGGCGCTCATGAACGATATTGCCGGCCGAGAGAAAATGATCAGCAATGTGCAGGAATGCCGGGCACGCCATGCTCCGGTGATCGGGATCGTGACTGAAGGAAACACCACTGCCGAGGCCCATGCCGACGCAGTGATTCATGTTCCAATGTGTTCACATCTGACCGCGCCGATCGTTACGGCGGTGGCCCTTCAGCTATTTGCCTATCATGTGGCGCGTATTCGAAAATGCTCCATCGATCAGCCTCGTAACCTCGCTAAGAGCGTAACGGTGGAATAGAAAGACAGGCCGGTCAGGCTTCAGTTTGCGGCGCGGACTCTACGGGACTGGATGCGCCATATTTCTTAGCCATGCGCTTCAGGGCGGACTTTTGCCGTGGTGTCAGTGATTTTCGCTGGCCATACTGTCTCGATAATGAGAGAAAAAACACCTTGTCGTCAAACGTCTTTCCATTTTTCTCCGTCGCCGCCTTCCATTCAGTTACAGACGCAAGCTGATTCAGAAGTGTCGTGCATTCCGGATCTTCCGTCTGTGGCCCCTGGGCAGCTAGACCCAGCCTGGATTGGATGCTCTCAAAATCGTTGATCCGATCCGAATACTTCAACACCATGCGGTTCACCACCGCAAGTTGCGCCGGTGACAATTCCCGGTTTTGATCCACCCGCCGCTGCAGCGACTCGACGAACGACTTCTCGTCAAAGGTGCGCCCACGTCGTGCTTTCGGCGGATCGAACTCCAAACCCTTGAGAAGAAGCAACTTCTCCACCGTGGAGGCCTCCGGCGGAAGTTCCGGCTTTTCCTCAAGCAGCAGTCCCAACCCGGCTTCTGTCATGGTGGTTTCAACACCCGGGATTTGCTCACGATAGCGTAGGGCAATCCGCCCGAGGGACTCGAATTGTCGCATGGATAGCGGTTTCTCCCCCTTCACTATCTGGTCGCCAATGGAGTCCGAGAATTTCTTATCGCTGTAGGTGCGACGCCCGCGCTTGACCTCCGGGCCCCACTCCTTGACATGCCCCAGTACCGCCAAAACCTGAGCCACCTTGGCGCTGTCGGGGGTCGGTCCCTTAGCCGCTTTCATCCACTCAACAAAACGGGCGTAGAAATCCCGAAGCATGTCGGTCCATTGGACTTTCCCCGCCTCTACTTCATCAAGCAACTCTTCCATTCCGGCCGTAAATTTAACCCCGAAGAGCTCGTTCAAGTATTGAACCAACAAAGCATTGACCTGCATCCCCAAGTCAGTTGGTTGAATGGCCTTCTTTTCCTTGGCAATATACTTTCGGTCGTACAGTGTTCCGAGAATCGAGGCATAGGTACTGGGACGCCCCACCCCGTTCTCCTCCAAGGCCTTGATAAGAGACGCTTCACTGAACCGGCCCGGAGGCTGGGTTTCCTTGCGTTCCTCCAGCCACTTCAGCAACTCCAAGAGTTCACCCCGTTCAAGAGGCGGGAGTTGATCCACTTCCGCTTCCTCTTCGGCGACATCCTCTTTTTCCGACTGATCCTTTTCTTTAATCTTCTTCTGTAAGCCGCTGACCTTCATGTACCCTGGGAACACCACCTGGGATGCGGTCGCCCTGAATAGGTAATCCGGCGCATCACCGGTCGAGCCAACGGTTTCCACTTCCACGGTCTTCTGTTCGATCTTGGCGGGCGCCATTTGACTGGCAACAAATCGCTGCCAGATCAGAGAATAGAGCTTGAACTCGTCCGGCGACAGAAGGTGTGACATTTTCTGTGGAGTTCGATTGACGTCCGTGGGACGGATCGCCTCATGGGCTTCCTGCGCAGAGCCGCGGCTCTTGAAGTAGTTCGGCTTCTCGGGACAATACTCCGCCCCGTATTCCTCGCCGATATAGGTACGGCAGGCGTTCATGGCGTCCTGTGCGATGTTGAATGAATCGGTACGCATGTAGGTGATCAAGCCGGTGGGCCCGTCTCCAAGATCCACACCTTCATACAATTTCTGGGCAATCTTCATGGTGCGACTGGGCGTGAAGTCAAATACCCGTGATCCCGCCTGCTGAAGACTGCTGGTGATATACGGCGGAAAAGTGCGCTTGGTGAGCTCCCGTCGAATGATGTCCCGAACGCGAAGCTTTCGCCCTTCCAAACCTTTTCTGACAGCCTCGGCATGCTCCGGGGTTTTGATATCGGCCTTCTCGCCTTTAATGCGGGCCAGACGGAGGGTAAACGGATCGCGGGGTTCGATTTCTTTCCGGACCTCGGCGCCAAACAACCAGAACGGTTCCGGAATAAAGGCGCGAATCGCCGTCTCGCGTTCGCACACCAGGCGCAACGCCACCGACTGGACACGCCCGGCGCTTAGCCCACGGCGAATACGGCTCCAGAGGAGCGGACTGACCTTATACCCGACAATACGATCCAGTATGCGGCGGGCCTGCTGGGCATTGACCAGTTTCTCGTTAATCTCAGAAGGATTGGCAAAGGCCTCACGTACGGCGCGCGGGGTAATTTCATTATAGGTCACGCGAAAGAATTTATCGTCCGGAACTTTTCCCTTCAGTAAGGCCTTAAGATGCCAGGCAATGGCCTCCCCTTCGCGATCGGGATCAGGCGCCAGATAGACTGCATCACACGTGGAGGCGATATCAGCCAACTCCTTCACAATCTTTTTGCGATCCGGCGTCACCTCATACTGAGGCGTAAAATCATGCTCGAGGTCGACCCCCAAAACTCGGATTGGGAGATCGCGGATATGTCCCATCGAGGCTTTAACGGTGAACGTTGGGCCCAGAATTTTGTTGATTGTTTTAGCTTTCGCAGGGGATTCGACAATGACCAGACTCTTTTCCATGTGCTGTCTCTTTCATAACCGATGCCGGTTTGTAAAACCGGCATTCTTGGTTTGCTAACATTATCTCTTCAAACCGACACGTTGGCCGGGCAACATCTTTACGACACGCTTTAATTCCAATCCCAGAAGCAGGGCACTGATGTCAGCGGCTTTCCGCCCCGACAGGCGAATCAGGGCATCCAGATCCACCTCTCCGTCCGCCTCAATCAAGGCGACCAGCCCGGATTCCGCCTCGGTCAGGGTCGGTCGTCCCGCCGTCCCGCCGGTTGCCGGAGTAGGAATCAGGCACCCCAATTCCTCAAGAATATCCTCAACGCTTTCCACCAGCTTGGCGCCGTTCTTGATCAACTTGTGCGGACCGCGGGCGCCGAAGGAATCGATGCGCCCCGGCACCGCAAAGACGGTGCGGCCCTGATCCAATGCCTGATGCGCGGTGATCATCGCGCCGCTGGCGACATCCGCCTCCACCACCGTGACCCCCTTGGAGAGCCCGCTCACAATACGATTCCTTACTGGAAAGGTGGTTTTATCCGGCTGCCTTCCCATCGGGTATTCGGAAATAACGGCGCCCTGCTTTGCAATCTGCTTGGCAAGTTCAGTGTTCTCGGGTGGAAACATGCAATCCAGCGCCCCGCCCAGAACCGCCACCGTGCGGCCCTGCCCCTTGAGCGCGCCTTTATGGGCCGCCGTATCAATCCCGCGCGCCAACCCACTGATCACCGTCACCCCGCTCTGAGCCAATTGAAGCCCCAGTCGCTCGGCGGTTTCCAAGCCATAATGTGATGTGCGACGCGAGCCGACAATAGCTACGCCATGTTCGTCCCGCGACTGGAGTGTTCCCTGCACATACAACGCGAGGGGCGGATCATAGATTTGGAGAAGCCGCTTCGGATATTCGGGATCCACAGGCGTAACCAGATGCGCACCCACCGCCTCAGCCGCCGCTTCTTCCTGAGCAGGGTTGAG
The DNA here is from genome assembly GCA_037132275.1 of bacterium. Classification (GTDB taxonomy): domain Bacteria; phylum Verrucomicrobiota; class Kiritimatiellia; order CAIKKV01; family CAITUY01; genus JAABPW01. The sequence continues at coordinate 8,316 of JBAXPK010000048.1, read as the reverse complement.
TTGTTCCCGCTGGCTTAAAATCTTCGTAATAATCTCCCGGCTCACGCCCGGCACCCCCATCAAGGACTGCCTGTCCGCCACAAGAATAGCCTCAACCGAACCCAGGCATGAAGCGAGCGTGCGCACCGTTACCGGCCCCACGCCCTGCATCATATTCAAAGTGATATAAGCCTGCCTTGAATCCAAAATCCATCCTCCATCCCGTCGTCCCTATAAAAATAGGGTGGTAGAAATAACACACAACGCCCACCGGCGCAACCAGAGACAAATGCATGAGCCAAATACCATCGAGCAGTAGACTCCTCAGCCCAAGCTGAGGAAGCTATCCCGAACCCGGTATCGGAGCCTGTGGCGAGGTGATAACCGTTCTGCCCGCGAAACAATGCACAACCAATAAACTGCGTGTTGCGCACAATGTAACGCTCCAACACCCGTGCTGATCCACCACCGCCAGTGCCATGACACCGGAAGGGCGCTCGAGTGCTTCTCTGCGAAGTCAGACAAAGCCGCTGCCTTTGGTACTAAGCACGAGCCGTCGAGCGCCGCAGCACCTGAAAAGAGTGTCTCCATAAGTTCTTCACTCAATACGGCAAGCGACGGCGCGCCCGCCCTGCCACAAGAATCTTAAAACTGGAATTCCATTCAGGAACCATGTTATGAAGTGCTGATCGAGAGGGAATTACTATTATGGCTATGAAAGTCTCCATTGTGGCGCCGGTCTATAACGAACAAGATAATGTGCTGCCGCTTGCCGCTGAACTCCACCAACTCCAGTCAGCCATTCCGGACTTGGAAGTGCTGTTGGTGGATGATGGCAGCCGCGACCAGACTTGGGAGCGCATTCAGGAGGCTCAGACCCGTTTCAGCTCCGTCCGGGGGCTGCACTACGACCAAAATCGCGGCCAAAGTCATGCCATGCTGGTCGGTCTACAGATGGCTGCCGGCGACGTGTTGGTGACCATTGATGGCGACATGCAGAACAACCCGGCCGATATTCCCCGGATGTTGGAGGCGCTCGCTGATTGTGATGCCGTGTGCGGTTTCCGTGCCAAACGCAAGGACACCTGGGCCCGGCGTGTGGGCTCACGGCTCGCCAACCGTGTTCGTAATTGGGCCACCCATGACGGTATCCGTGATACTGGCTGTAGTCTGAAGGTGTTCCGCAAAATCTGCGTGAGCGATCTCCCCCAGGTAGAAGGCGTTCACCGGTTTATGCCGGCGTATTTCAAGCTCAATGGGCGAAGGATCAAGGAACTCGCCGTGGACCACCGGGCGCGTACCATGGGAACATCGAAATATACGAACATGAAACGGCTGCCCCGGACGATTTTTGACCTCTTCGGGTTTGTGTGGTATCGGAAACGCTACCTGGTCAAACTCGATCCCAGCCAGAATCAAAGGTCTTAGCCCAAGCCCTCATGGACGGGCGCTCACGCCGGCTAGCGGCGTGGCCGTCCACCTCAAAACAAGGTGTAGATAAAGGGAGCTACCGTCTGTCCGGCAACGACGAACACTGCCAGAAGAAGCAATACGACGACCACCGGAATAATCCACCAGGCCTTGTTGTGCCAGGCAAAACTTCCGAATTCTTGCAGCAATCGTCCCAGATGTTTTAAGAAACGCATGAGTATCCCCTTAGTCTAAAGCATATTCCGCCCGCCAGTTAGCCTTGTCTTCCCACGGCGGCTGTTCTTCCTTCGACAAAATAAACGAACCCAGGACAAGGTAATCCATCTCCGTTCGCATGAAGCACCGATAGGCATCCTCTGCCGTGCCGACAATCGGCTCGCCCCTGACATTAAAGGAGGTATTGATGAGCACACCATACCCCGTCTGTTTGTCAAAGGCCTTGATTATGTCGTAATACCCCGCATTGCTCTCAGGTGAAACCGTCTGCACCCGGGCGGAATAATCCACATGGGTGATCGCCGGGATATCCGAGCGAACCTGGTTGATCCGGTCGCGAATGGAGAGACGCCCCACCTCATCAAGACCCAGACAACGGGACTTCTGTACCTGCGCCACCAGGAGCATATACGGCGACGGACGATCCAGTTCAAAATAGTCCCCGACCCGCTCCACCAGACAGGCGGGAGCAAACGGACGAAACGATTCCCGGTATTTGATCTTCAAATTCATGACCGACTGCATCTTTCGGGAGCGCGCATCGCCAATGATGGAACGCCCGCCCAAAGCACGCGGACCGAATTCCATGCGTCCCTGTACCAATCCGATGACATTTTCCGCTGCGACCAACCCGGCAATCTCATCCGCCCATTGCTGCCGGCCATATTTGTGGCCCGGATAGTTGTGAGCTGAAAGGAAGGCCTCGACTTCATCATCCTTGATATCCGGCCCCAGCAACGAACCCTTCATGAAGTCGTGAACGTTATCGGCCTTGCGCGACTGGTTTTGAATCTGATACGCCACCATGAGGGCCGCCCCCAACGCCCCGCCGGCATCGCCCGCCGCTGGCTGAATCCAGATGTCCTTGAAGATGCCTTCCCTCAGAAGACGCCCATTCGCCACACAATTCAATGCCACGCCGCCGGCCATGCAGAGATAATCCTCGCCGGTGATTTTCTTGGCATGGCGCGCCATGCGGATCACGATCTCCTCGGTCACAACCTGGATGGAGCGGGCGATATCCATTTCGCGCTGACTAATTTCGCTTTCGGACGTGCGGGCGGGACCGCCAAACAGACCGGCAAACGCATCGTTGGTCATGGTGAGGCCATCCACGAAACCGAAATACTTGAGGTTCAGCCGGAACGATCCGTCTTCACGCAAATCCAGAAGATTGTCCTTGATGACGTCCACATATTTAGGCTCCCCGTAGGGAGCGAGCCCCATCAACTTGTATTCCCCTGAATTCACACGAAAACCCGTAAAATAGGTGAACGCAGAGTAGAGCAACCCGAGGGAGTGCGGAAAATGCAGATCCTGAAGGATCTCAATTTTATTCCCATCCCCGCGCCCGATGGCACTGGTAGCCCACTCACCCACCCCGTCCAGCGTCAGGATCGCGGCCTTCTGGAAGGGTGACGGGAAAAACGCGCTGGCGGCGTGCGATTCATGGTGCTCGGGAAAATAGATCGGAGGAATGGTCTTCAGGCCGCATTTTTCAAGCGCCTCCTCAATTTCCATCGGGATCCAGAGCTTTTCCTTAAGCCATAACGGCAGCGCCATCATGAAGGACTGCAACCCAAAGGGTGCCGTGCTGAAGTAGGTCTTCAAAATGCGTTCAAACTTCCGGATAGGCTTGTCATAGAACGTCACGGCATCCAGCGTGCCCCCCCGCTTCTCAAGTTCGCCGAGGCAGTACTTGACTGCGTTAAGGGGGAAATTGGCGTCATGTTTCTTCCGGGTGAAACGTTCCTCCTGCGCGGCGGCGATGATTTCGCCGTCACACACCAAGGCGGCGGCCGAATCGTGATAGAATGCGCTGATGCCGATAATATTCATCAGAATTGCCTCTTATAGTCCTCAAGCTGCGTGACCGGCTTCCGTGGCACCCAGTAGGTGGTGGCGGTGGTCGGAAATTTCCTGCACATCGGATCGATGCCGCGCAGCATCAAGATGAGACGGCCAGGCAGAAAAACCAGATAGAACATGGGCACCAGAAGCACCCAGGTGATAACCATCCCCGCCCCTTTGCCAAACCAGCGCCCGAACTGCTCAATCCTCGCGAAAACAGGTGGAATAAATAGGCCTGACACCAGCACCACGCCACTGATGCCCCACAGCACCTCAGCCGCCACAGTCCTGCCCTTGTAAAAGAAAACAGCCCCGACGAAAGCCGGCACAATCGCCTGGATTAGCACGGTGCCCAAGGCGGGTTTCGTTGTCGCTTTATGCTCCTGTTTCATAATGCGCGACACTCTACCCATCCTGCCGACAGGTTGCAAGTGGAACAGCGCTCACCTGACGTCGGCGCACTTCAAACATCGCGATGGCGGCGGCCACGGCGGCATTGAGGGAACCTACATGGCCCCGCATCGGGAGCCGTATTACGACGTCACAGGTCTCCCGAATCAGTTTTCCAAGCCCTTCTTCCTCACTTCCGACGACCACCCCAACCGGGCCGGTCAGGTCTGCCTCCTCATAGGGTATAGCCGTGTTACTTCCCTCAAGTCCAACCAATCGGATCCCCTCCTCCTTGAGGGATAACATGGCTTGATGAAGATTCACCACTTGCGCCACTGCCACATGCTCTGTTGCGCCTGCCGACGCCCGGACAACCGCCGGGGTCACGGACGCGGCCCGATGCTTCGGTATAATCACCCCGTTCACCCCCGCCGCATCCGCCGAACGGATCATGGAGCCCAGATTCTGGGGATCCTGGACGTGATCCACGAGGAGCAGTAACACGGGAAGTTTGCGTGCCCCGGCCCCTTCAAGCAGGGCGGGCAAATCAACATAGGGATAGTCAGCCACAACTGCGGCAACGCCTTGATGATTTCCGCTTCGGCAAAATCGATCCAGTTCAAACAGCGCCACCGGCTGGATATCCAGGGATCGCTTTTCGGCCAGCTTCAGGAATTGGACAATAGCGGCTGACGAACGGCGCACATTATTGGCCATCAACAATCGCTTCACGTCACGGCGCCCGGCTCTCAACAACTCGCATACCGGCTGGCGCCCATAGACTATCTCGGGTTCATTGCTCATGCGAAACAGAGTACACGGGGACTATATGGAAGACAATAGACAACAGGAATCAACATCCCTATAGTTCGCCGCCATGAGTTGGCGCGCACAAATCAAAAAATATGCCACCGTGGGAATCGGGAGCGCCTTGACGGACTTCTCGATCTATGGCTCGTTAATCCATTTCGCCCATTTATCGCCCGAGATTGCCAATCTGATCAGCCGCCCGTGTGGCGGGCTGTTCAGTTTTACTTTTAACAAAGTCTGGACGTTTGACCGAAAACAATTAAGCGGTACTCACCGGGAGTTGGGGCGTTTCGGAATCGTCTGGATTGTATCCTATGCCGTTTCGGAACTACTGGTCTGGTTATTCCACATCTATTTTGTCCGAAACCCCGGGTTTCCCCATGCGTTTTCAGATAGTCTCCGTCATATTACCGGGGTGAACCTGCATTTGATTGAGGTCATCCCCAAGCTGTGCGCGGAAAGCCTAGTGTGTATCGGCCTTTTCCTGACTCACCGGTTTTGGACTTTTCGAAACCAGTAAGTGGCTGTTTGTCGCCGACATAACACCCATGTGAATGGCCGTCATAGTGGCCCGGACATTCCCCAGTCCCAATTCGTAATCCATGACCACCGGAACCACCGATTCAACAGGCGCATCCTCCGCCGCCTTGATGAGTTCCCCATCGCGACGGGTCGTCGCCAAGCTCTTGAAATCAAGACTCCAGGCATGAAAGTCTCGTGGTTTTACAGAACTTCCGCGCTCTGCCACCGGCACAATGCAAGTGGAGTCAAGATGCTGTTTCCCTAAACAGGTTGGGCTGCGATCACGCTTCGTTAGGATCCGCAAGGCAACGACACGCCCGTCCAGATTCGCCACGATGCGGCCTTTTTCGGAGGTTACGGCATCTTTTGTCGGCGCCCGATGCTGACTCACCAGAAACTCCATCACCGGCTTGATTCGCTGGCTCAACTCCCATAACGCCTCGGGATTGGCCAGATTGGTTGTTATGACCCCGGTTTGAAGGTTGCACGCTGAATAGTCCATACGTCCCGACTGGGCATCATACACAGACGCCATAACGGTCTCCTTTTTCCGGCCTATCAACGGGTGCAAATACTCATCGGTATACTTGGCAAATAGTAACGCATTCATCCCCGGCATCGTCATGACTGCGACAATCCGGTCATGAATGGACACCCGGTTCCGCTCCCCTGTCTTTCCGCTATCCGGCGAATTCACCTGAATATCGAGGAATAAGGCGGGTATGTCTTCTCCGGTTACACGGTGATGCCATTGTCCAATCGTGGTGGTCGCGACCACCTTACCCACCCGAGCCAGTTCAAGGTTCATGAAACGATATCCGACATCGTATTCCATGCACACAGGGATTTCCTCCGGTTTAAACCGGGCGTCAATTTCCGCCAACGGGCGATCCGCAGCGCCCACGATCCCCGTCACCGCCAGCACCAGACCCGTTATCAAGCTGCCGATCCCACCTCTCACCGTCGTCTCCTCTGCCTGTTTTGACCGGTCCCGCGGTCCGCCCGTGCCCGTGATTGTCCCGGTTTCGATTTCTCTGATTCAGGTTTCTGCAACGCAAAGTCGATGCGCCGCTTATCAAAATCCACCTTTACGGGAATCACTTTAAGCCTAGTGCCCAGCTTATACACATCCTGCCCCGCCCTCAACGCCTTGGCGCCGGCATCAAACCGGACAAACGATTCTGATATCGCCGACACATGCAGAAGTCCCTGAACGCCCAACCCATCCAACTCGATGAAAAGCCCGAAGTTCATTACCTTGACAACAACGGCGTCATAGACCCGCACATCACGCTGCTCAATCTGCTGCGCCAGAAACCGGTATTTCTTGATCTCGAGAAGTTCCCGCTCCGCCGCCTGAGCCACCTGTTCGGTCTCGGAACAGTGAAGGGCCAGCCGTTCCAGTTCTTCGCCGATATAGGAACTGCTTTTTCCCTCCACCATTGCCGCCAGGATGCGATGCACAATCAGATCGGGATAACGACGGATCGGAGAGGTGAAGTGGGCGTAAAATTTCTTTGCCAGTCCGAAATGGCCACCTTCTTTAGAGCTGTAGATCGCCCGTTTCATGCTTCGCAGAACAGCCATCTGGGCACTGTTGGCCAATGGGGTGTCCTTGATCCGCGCCAGGAATTCCATCAGGTTTCGACGGTTTTTCAACTGGCCGGGCTGATACCCCATGTCGTGCAGATCGGCGGTCAACATCTCGATTTTATCCTCGGCCGGCGGTTCATGAAGCCGGTGAATCAGCTTCATTCCCTTCGCACTCAATTCACGATCAACCGCCTCATTCGCCGCCACCATGCATTCCTCAATCATCTGGTGCGAGATATCGTTGACGACGGGGCGAATATCTTCAATCATCCCGCCCTTGCCAATGATAACCGAGTTCTCCGGCATGGTGATATCCAGCGCCCACTGGGCCATGCGCCGTCCGCGAAGTTGCATCGCTAATTCGCAGACTTCCAGAATCAAGGGCCTCGCCTCAGGAGGCATCGCCACCTTGCAGTGCATGCCGGCGGGTGTCTGAATCACCTCCAACGCCTGCTCATACGTCAGCCTAAGTCGTGACCGGATCAGCGTTCGGGCAAAACGGGCCCCAATCATGCGTCCTACCTGATCGAATGTCATGAAGGCTGAAAACGCGAGCCGGTCCTGATCCGGCTTCAAGCTGCATAAGCCGTTGGAGAGTTCTTCCGGCAGCATGGGGATCACCTTGTCGGGCAGATACACGCTGTTGCCACGCTCGATCGCCTCCCGGTCGAGGGCATTTCCCTTCGTCACAAAATGGCAGACGTCGGCAATGTGAACGCCCAGCACCCGATGGCCGTCGGCATCGCGTTCCAACGACAAGGCGTCGTCAAAATCCTTGGCGGTGGCCGGATCCACGGTAAAGATGAATTTGCTGCGCAGATCCATGCGCTTGCCGGGCTGCGTCAGGCGTGCCGCTGATAAGGAGGCTTCCCGCATCACCTCGGCGGGGAATTCTTCGGGCAATTCGTACTGGCGCATGATTGCCAGTGTATCGAGCGACGGATTGTCGGCCGGACCGATGACCTCAATGATCTCGGCTTCAGGATTGACGTGGCGGTTGTCCCAATTAGTGAACTGGATCACCACTCGATCATTAAGCTGCGCGCCCTGCGCATCCGGCACATAGAAATCGTGTTGATAGGCGGGATTAAGGGGAAGCACATAGAGGAATTTTCCCGTGCTTTTTAAAGTTCCCACGACCACCCGCGTCCCACGTTCAACCACCCGGATCACCACGCCATGCCGCTGCCATTCAGGCATGCCGGGCCGGGGCGACTCCAACCGCACCACCACCTGGTCGCCCGGCAACGCAGTGCTCAGGTTGCCGCGCTCAATGCGCACAGTCAGTTCCCCCTCCAAATTGGTGAGGTAGCCATCACCGGAACGTTTCACCTCCAGGCGACCGGTAATCAGATCCGCAGGTGCCCCGAGGGAATAGCGGGTTTTGCGGATAATCACAATCTCCCCGTTCAAAACCATCTTGTGCAGAATATCCACCAGGGATTTCCGTTCCCCGCCACGAAGCCCCAAGGCTTCAGTCAGTTCGCCAAGCGTCATCGGCGCATAGTCCGGCTTCTGGAAAAA
>JBAXPK010000047.1:0-19215 GCA_037132275.1 bacterium | reverse complement strand
TGCTTAACAGTTTAAGCATGAGCACTGTGACCACTGGGGACAATTTGTGGTTAGCCGAACCACAGAAAGTGGTCGCCGCCAAAAATCACACATCCCGAAAGCAGCAGGCAGGCCGAGACCAAAACCAACAGCATCATCACGCGCAGGCATTTTCCCGTATTCATAAGTCCTCCTCATTCGTAATCTTGGCGATTCTTGACCGCAATTTGTTTACCCAAGCTGGCGGTTCGTCATGTTCGTCCTTCAAATTCGACCCAATAGAAGCAATATGACCAGGATCAGAACCACGAGGCCTAGCCCACCGCTTGGATAGTAACCCCAGTTCTTGCTGTGGGGCCAGGTGGGCAATGCTCCCACGAGAAAGAGAATCAGGACAATCAGTAGTATCGTTCCAATGCTCATGCTGTTGCTCCCTTCATATTTAGAATCTCCAGTTGACGAGAACCATCCCAGGCGCCAACTCGTCGGGCAATTCCGTGAACCTTTCTCATTGTTTGTATCTCTTCCAGTTAACGACGAAGCAATAGCACCACGAGAACGATGACGACCACAAGGCCGAGTCCGCCACCGCCGATGTAATAGATGTTGGCCAAAACGGGCGAGAATAGAATATTCATTGGTCGATTCCTTTCAATTCCTAGGGAACTCATCAGTTCCCATGTCTTCACTCATGAAGTTACGCGACGGGACAATTCCGCTGGGGACAGTCACCGGTGAGTTAAAAGGCGGCACGGGACAGAAACAGGACAGGTTGGGCAATCAGGGGGCAGCCGATGGCAATTAACAGTTGCGCAAAGACTTATAAGAATATGAACCTGATAGTGGTCATTTCTGGTATGAATGAGCTTGCCTATAGAAACGGCTAAGGATTACCCTCATGGCCAGCAAAGGTGTTACGCCTGATATTAAACGTTCGCAGAATTATGAAAACGATAATGATTATGCTTATGTCGTTACTTTGTGTCTCTTGTATTGGCACAAAAGTGGCGCGGCCACTTAAGTCGGTAGATTTGGCTACGGAATGGCTTGGTACGGGTGGTTGTGAGACGTATTACCTCAAACTGACAACCAACGGTACAGGGACATTGGTATACATGCTTCCAGATGCGACGAGTGGTGCAGTCTCAACTATAAAAGAATGGAAATTGTCAGGGCGAACAATAATCATCACATCCAACGGGTTAACCTACCCAGACGAGACTGTCAACATTACGGGCGTTGCGGATTATTCTGCGATCAAGATTGCAATTGACGGCAAGCACACTGCTTGCTCATGGCATGACAGTGTAACTCTCTGGCGAGTGGATCGGCTTCTTCATGGAATTTCATTGGGACGGGAAGGGGCAAGAGATAAATAATTGCGAACCACAAAATGCTCGGTACGGCTTCGCCTCCCGAGATTTTGACCGTTCGGATTGATAATGAGATGAATAATTCGGGAAAAGATTGTTTCACGCGAAGGCGCGAAGACACGAAGGGGAATTGAATTTCAAAACCTTCTTTTCGCGGCCTTCGCGGCTTCGCGTGAGAAGATCTTAACCGGCCTAGGAATTCCACTGGGGAGAATTCCACTGGGGACAGTCCCCGGTGAGTTATCACCGTGGCAGGCGACTATTTTATCAAATTAGCCAGTTTGGCCAGTCGGCCAGTGCTGAACAGGTGGTTTGTGGCTGGGTGCATTATGTATGTCCTCAGCACATTCGGGTGGGTCTACGCACTTCGCCACATCAAACTGGCCTCAATCGGGGTCATCTACTCGCTTTCAATTGTCATACTTTTGGCGGCTCTGGGAGTCTTCGTCTTCGGAGAAACATTGAACAGACGCGAGGTTGTTGGTTTTGGCTTCGCAGTGGTCGCAATCGTTCTGTTGGGCCGATTCGGCGGATAAACCGGCTTCCGCATCTGCACTTGACGCAAACCGACACTATAATTACATTGTCGTTATGGATGAGATAACATTCCAGTGGGATGAGCGCAAAAACCGCGAGAACCAGCGCAAGCATGGCGTCTCGTTTGAAGAAGCTCGCTCAGTGTTCTTTGATGATCGCGGTGTTGAATTTTATGATGATGAACACTCCGACTGGGAGGATCGTTTCCTTGTTCTCGGCGTGAGTGCCAGACTCCGTTTGCTGATGGTATGTCACTGCCATCGGGAGAAAGGAAATGTCATCAGGATCATTTCAGCTCGTGCCGCAACCAAGAACGAACAAAAACATTATCCATGGGAGAAATTATGAAAGCCGAATACGATCTGTCGAAAATGAAAAACCGGAAGAACCCCTATGCTTCCCGGCTCAAAAAACAAGTCACCATCCGGATGGGGACTGACATTATTGGGTACTTCAAGGGCATGGCGAAGCTCACAGGCATTCCATATCAGAACCTGATCAACCTGTATTTGCGGGATTGTGTGGATCATGAGAAGAAGCTCGATATTCGCTGGGCATCATGAAAATCGCCCAACACCGTGTTTCCGTACGGCTCGCAAGCTCGCCGCCGGAAACGGTGAACGTTGGGAGCAAAGTAGAACGATCATGAAGACGCGTGCATTTCTTCTCTTTTTGCTGATTCCGATGGCGGCCCTGGCAACAGATCGATTCTACGACGATGTGATCGGCGTTTCCCCGAACGGTAGGTACCGGGTCGAGGCGAGGTCCCCGGACAATCAGCAGGCCGGGGGGCACAGGGCGTTTCAGGCCAGTTTCCTGTATAAGTGCTTCGAGGCCCCATCCAATCGCATCGTGTGGGTGCGCGAGCAACCGATGGGAAAACCCGAATCGATGGGGTCTGCAACTAACACCTACCGTTTCCCGAATGAAGGTTCGCCCGTCGAGATATACGTGGATGATTTCGGAACCACACTGGTCTGGACAGGTTGGAGCGAACTACTTCTGATTCCGCCAGACGGAAGACTCAAGGCCAAACTGGACATCCTCGGTGATGGGCTTTCGCGCTCCGACAGGAAACGATATGTGCAAGACACGACTGCGGGGCCTTGCTGGTCTGGGAATTCGTACTGGTACTTCGCATCCGATGGCGGCAGGACCTATTTCTGCATTCGCACATGGTGGGATCGTCGAATCATCGTCGATCTGAGCGATAGTCGTTTTGTCCAGGGTGACCGGAAACTGCTCCGTTCTCTTGAATCAGAGGAGAAGGCATTCGTCCTGCGCACCTTGCGCGCCGCAACTGCGGACGTTGCGGCTGTGAGCAAGGAGCATCCCGAGCACGACTGCGAACATGTTCACGGGATGCTCACAGCGGTTCACATGTCTGGCAGAATGCAGATTCGTGAGGCAATTCCTTTCCTCCGACAACTGGAGTCGATTGACTACATTGGTTCTTCTACCGGATCATCGCCGTGGGAATACGGACCGCCCGAGGGCAAGGTGCGCCCGAACGGATGGGAAACGTTCTCAATCCGTCGAGACGTCCAATTGGCGCTGAGACGATTAGGCGAGAAGGCGGATCCCCTCCCGGCGACGCGGTTCGAGATCAATGTTCCCTTTGTCCAAGTCGCGGGAGAAGACCCCATGTCCGAATCGTCGCTCAAACGATGGGATGAGAGTCGAAAGCGCTATTTGCGCAAACCTGGACAACCAGCCCCAGAGACGATGGCGTTCCTGGTCAAGACCGGAATGACGCCGGAACAGGTAATCGACCTGATCGATGCCCCCGACTACGTGAATACATCCGATGAAGCGTGGGAGTATGACATGGATGATAGCGCCCCTTATACCATTGTGATTTACTGGGGGAAGGCAGGCGTCGCGAAGATCAAAAAGAATAAGCCGTATTGGAAAGACGGAGACCGCCGATACCAGGACGACTGACCAGAGGCTCCCTACAGGAATTCCGCTGGGGACAGTCCCCGGTGAGTTACTCATGAGGATACAGTTGCCTTTGGCTACCCTTCGCCGTTATCTAACTGGGGCAGGACTTGCTTCCTTGATTTCGCTCAACTTTCCGCTAGGCTTGACCCCATGCGAAAAGTTGGTACGCTCGCGGAGCGCACCTGCAAACAGCCGGGCTTGCCCGGCACACAACCACGGGTCGCACTGTACCACCGGAAGTTGGCGCTTCCGGCGTCCAGTGAACCCGGACGTGGGGCTGAACGGAAAGCAAACGAATGAACGTAACCACGAAGAGTACAACGACTGAACTCCTGAGCAAGGTGCCGGAACTTACGCTGGCCTTTTGGATAATCAAGATTCTTGCAACCACGGTGGGAGAGACCGGTGGCGACGCCGTGTCCATGTCCATGGATTTGGGTTATCTGGTGAGCACGGGGATTTTCGCTGTCATCTTTATTGGAGCGGTGCTCGTGCAAATCAGGGCGCCGAAGTTCCATCCCGTCATCTACTGGATGACGATTGTGGCTTCGACGACCGTTGGAACGACATTGGCCGACTTCGCAACGCGGTCACTCGGCATTGGCTATACGGGTGGTTCAACGATTCTGCTGGCGTTGCTGTTCGGCACCCTGTTCATCTGGAAGAGGGTCATGGGTTCGGTATCCATCGTGGACGTCAGTTCGCCTCGTTCTGAGTTCTTCTACTGGTTAACCATCACATTCTCACAAACGCTTGGCACGGCGTTGGGAGATTGGACCGCCGATACAGCAGACATGGGGTATCTGGGTGCCGCCGCAGTATTTGGCGGATTGCTCGGACTGGTCGTAGCGGCATACTTTTGGACCAGACTGTCGCGGACGACCCTCTTTTGGACGGCGTTCATTCTGACAAGACCACTTGGAGCGGTCGTAGGCGATTTCCTTGATAAGCCGATTGCTCACGGTGGACTTGCCCTGAGCCGCTACACGGCGACGGCAATCCTGGGTGTCTTGATCATGGCCTTGGTCTTGTTCTTGCCGCATCGCGCTGCTCGACGCAATCACTAAACCATGTGCAGAGTTACCGCTGGGGACAGTCCCCGGTGAGTTACTCTCAACGGATCAGTTTCCGTTGGAACTAACCACGGCCAGGTTCGTCATCCCTAATCTGGCGCACACGTCCAGAAAGTCAACAAGCTGACCATGAGCTGAATCATCAACGCACTGGACAACAATGGTTTGCGACTTATCTAGACGGGCAATCCGCCCCAGCTTTTCCGCCATGCTTTCAAGCGTCATGGGGGTTACTCCGTTGACGGTATACCCGCCCGGAAATACCGTGACCCGAATTGCAGGGGGATCCACACCCTTCTCCACGTCCGTCATGGGACGATTAACATCAAGGTTGGCCATGACATCCACCGGATGGGCCGTTAGGATAAAAAATGCCAGCAATTGAAAAGCCACATCAATCATAGCCGTCAAATTGAGTTCGCCCGCCCGAAACCCATTCAGTCTACGCGTCCTGGCCATTTGGATCTCCTCTGATGATGGTTTACTTCATCTCATCGACCAAGGGGTCTATCTCTTATTACGCGGAGATAAGGAAACATTACAAATTTCTGCTAAGTGACATGAAGATGCCCAGAATTAATATGTTGCTGGGGACGAACTTATGTCGCTGGGGACAGGCCCCGTCGGGCCCCTGATTCAGTTTCGTTGGTCAGGGCTGTCATTTCAGTTTCTCAAGATCAGCCGCCAGAGCGGGAAAGTCGCTTAGGAATTCAGCCCGTATGGCTTGATCTTTAGTGGTGAACCCAGCCACATAAGGGGTGACGACTCGATACCGCCCGTAATAGGCCAGCGCTTTCCTCGCCAATTCATCCCGTTGGACGGCCTCTGTGAGCGGCAGAGCTTTCCGATAGTGAAACAGCATAAGTTGCCAGAGAATCGCATCATTACAGGGCCCGACTTGCTCCGCAGCCAGAAGTGCGGCGAGTTGTCGTTCCGGGGGTGCATTGCGAACGAAGGCTATGAGCGCATCAAGCAACATGAGATTCTGAAGGGCGATATAAGGCTTGTCGAAACGTGGCCGCGCCTGAGCCACCAAGGCCTCGGTTTTATTAAATAACAGGTCACGCTCCACCTGATTGGTGGAATGGATGGCGGTGGTATAATAGTACGATGCAAGGCTGTAATAGGCATCCGGCGTGGTTTCGGACCGCAAAAGTTCTGGCGCCCATAGCGTTTCCGCGTTACGCCAGTTGGGCAGCGCTGTGACCAAACACCATCCGTTCACCGAGCAGAAAAGGGCGAGCAAGGTTGCCGTCATCCAAGCCATGGGCCGGGCTCCATGCCGCCACGAGTCCACCGCCCAGGTCGCCAGTATGGCCGCCCAGCAGAACGCCGCGAAATAAAGATATCGGGTGGCCACCCAGATACCGATGTAATGGATATTCATGTAAGGCGACATGAGAATAAAGAAGGTGAGCAGATAAAAGGCGAGATCGCGGCGTTTAACCAGAAAAACCAGGGACAAGGCCATTAGACCAAGCCATATCACCACGGCAGCGACCACATGGATGACTTGAAAATGGGCAAGATTGCCCGGCCAGACATGTAAGACCGGCATGTCCCAGGGAGCCAACAGGAGTTGCAGGTCTCGAAGCCAGGAAAGCGGATTGAGCACCAACACATTGGCCATATGCTGTAACGGAGTTCCCGCATCACCCCGGTGATAGACCCCGAATTCACGCAGAATCCCGCTGTACCACCGGCTTACGAGCAAACAGACAACCATATGCGGGAGAATCCCCGCCAAAGCTCGTGGAATGCGTTTCCAGGGAAAAGGACTTCCAGACGGTTCGTCGCCGCGCAGAGCCGGCTGGAAAAGGGCCAGCAAAAAGAGAGCGCCGGGAAAGACACAGGCGCTTATCTTCGAAAACAGTGCCAGCGTCAGGGCGAGTAGCGAGGCTCCGTACCAACCATATCGCGAGCGGGGAGATTGGGCGTCAAGGGCACGACTATGGAATATCAAGGCGAGGAAGCCAAAAAGCGCCAGCAGCAGCTCCTTCCGCCCCATGATCCACGCCACGGGATCCACGTGTATCGCAAGAGACAGGAAACATAACGACGTCAACAAGGCCACGAAATAACGCCGCGTCATCTGAAGCAAGGCCAGGAAACAGAGTGCGATGACGCCCGCGTGCAGGGCTATATTGACGAAGTGAAAACCATGCGGATTGTTGAATCCGAAAATTCGGCTGTCGACCGCCCAGGAAAGATCCCGCAGCAGCAGGGGTTCTTCCCGGGGAAGCCGCGTGAAAATCGCCGCAACGGAGTCCTTTAGGGTGTGGCCGTTATAGAGTTCGGGATGCTCCGCAAGGATCCGGATATCGTCGTAGTAGATGTAGTCAAAATCGGCGCTGGGAAGATAGATGACAAAGGCCGCCACGAGCAGGGCCAATCCTGTCACCAGATTCCGTATACCTATGCCTGAAATCATATGCCCTGATTCTTAAGCGCTCCCCAGTAACGGGGCTAGATGGGCACGGAGTTCCTGTCCCAGATTGCGCGCCTTGAGTTGGAGAACACGCTTATCCTGTCCCGCCAAGAGCACGGCGCGCAAGGCCGGGTCACGGGTTATCCGCCCCATCATTTCGGCAATGGCCTCAAACTGCTTCCCGTTAAATAGAACGCCGGCCCCGCCCAGGGTTTCCGGAACGGCGGCGGCGGAAAAGGCCAGCACCGGAACACGATGAACCAAACTCTCAACCAGCGGAATACAGAACCCCTCATGCTCGCTCATGCAGAGGAACAGGTGGGCGCTCCGGTAACAGGCATTCAACTGGGCTTGCGGAATCGACCCCGTGAACACCACATTATCCAGCTTGAGATCCCGGACCATCGTAACCAAAAGCCTTTGGTAGCGCTCTGTTCCGGCAAATGACCCGGCCAGAATCAGGCGCGAGTTGGGTTCAACCCCTTTCTGAAAATAGGCGAACGCGGTGATCACATCCTCTATCTTTTTATTTGGCGCACACCGCCCCACAAACAGAATATTCACCTTGCCATCGCCAAAGCGCCGCATGACAGCACGGTCGGGTGAGCCACCCAACTTCTCGAAATCCAGCATCAGCGGAAACACCGCCGCAGGCGGATACCCCCACGACGCCAATTCCGCCGCATTAAAGGCGCTGTCGGCCAGATTCACCATGGCCGCGCCGGCCAAACCGGCTGCCTGCGTCCGACCCCTCGCCAGATCCGCCGCCGTGGAGGGCTGTATCCTCTGGAAATACTGGGGCGGTGTGATGTTATGATAAAGAATCGCTTTTTTCCCGGGCAAACCGCGAAACAGTTCATTGACCCGCGACCCGATGGAGAGATGCAGAAACACAATATCTTCCGGCTTGCACACCGGGTGCAAGTCGTCGAGATCAATGGCCTCAGCCCGGAGTTCGGGAAGAATTCTGCGGCGTTCGCAATAAATCCTGGACTCAAATCCCCATTCCCGGAATAGCGCACGCAGCACGATAGCCTCATTGCTGATGGCATCCCCCCGGCTGAACCCGGCGACTAATTGATGTATGGCAACCATGAAAGCCCTCTCATTGCCCGGGTGGCGTCCCATGCGTATGACCGGCGCCAGGTTTTCCCGCCGGGGCAGGCAAGTCGCGGGCATCCACCCCCGCCTTGATGAGTTTGCCGCGCACCGCCTTATTATCCGGCTCTTTTTTCAAACTCCGGCGCCACCATCCCACCGCCTGCCTGGTCTTATGCAAGGCCGAACAGACATCTCCCATATGGTCAAGAATGGCGGGATCATCCCCCTCCTCCTTCAAGGCCTTTCCCAGGGTGTTCAGGGCAGTGGCAGGGTCGCCTTTTTTGAACTGGATCCAGCCCAACGTATCCAGATAGGCCCCATTATCCGGCTCGTTCTTCAAGGCCTTGAGGATGTAGTTCTCAGCCTGTTCAAGATTCCGGCCTTGTTCCGCCCACATGTAGGCCAGATAATTCAAGGCCTCGGCCGCATCAGGATTGGCGGCGAGATACTTCATGATATACCGTTCCCCCTCATCGAGGCGCCCGGCGCGTTCACAGGCGCTCCCGTACCAGAAGTAGAAAAGAGGCTGTAACTGTTTTAGGAGGGATATGTCCTTCCCGACAAGCCGGGCCACTTCATCAAATTGTGTCAAGGCTTCCGGATAACGCTCCAACCGCACGCACAACAAGGCCAGGAAGACACGCAGTCTCACGTCTTCAGGAAAACGGGAAAGTGCCGCCTGCAACGTCTTGATCCCCCGGCCACGACCGGACTGCTCCTCGAGATTCGCCTGCCTCAGCACGGCCAATGGTTCTGCTGAGGCGCCTTTGCCGGCTTGGGAGAAGGCCTCCAGCGCCTTCTCATTATCCCCCATCAACTCATGCAGATCGCCCAGCTGGAAGGCCAGATGAGTGTTGTCTGGATGCTTCTGCAGCAACACCTTGACGTGGGCAAGCGCTTTCCGCGCCTCGCCCATTCCCCCATAACAGTGTGCAAGGCTCTCGCGAATCGCATCCGCCTCGGGCTTGAAAGAGAGAATCAACTCAAAAAAAGGAATGGCGTTAACGAGATCATTTTCAGCCATGGCCATGCGCCCGACACTCTCGCTGAACTTCAGCAGCGGGTTCAGATCCTTCGCATAACGCAACCCGAACTCCACACTCCCAAGCGCCTTACGAAAACTCCCCCCCATTACATGCAGCGTGGCAAGCCGGATATACCCCTCAGGGCGATCGCGGGCCACGCAAATGGCGGCCTGAAAAATTCGCGCGGCCTCGCCCGGATTTCCTTGCGCCTCATACACGGAGCCGAGGAGCAAAAGAACCTCATAGGATGGCGGATCAGCGGAGGCCAGCGGCTTCAGGATTGAAAGGGCGCCGTCAAAATCCTTCTGGCCGATAAAATCCATGGCCACTTTAAGGTGAACAGCAAGATTGGAGGGATCGAGCTCAGCCGCCTGCCTTAAATGGACTCGAGCGGACTGCCCCTCGCCAAGGATCGTCTCGGAAATAAGCGCCTGACTGTAATGAGCCAGCGCCTCGCCCAGATTGGCGTCAGCCAAGGAAAGCGCTGATCCGGAATGGGTCGGGGGAGGCGCTTGATGGAACGACCTGCAACCGGCAATAAATAAGAGTGGAGCCAGCGCGAGCCATCGATTGAATGCTCGCATGTTCCATTCCCTGCCTTACTTGTTCTTGTGCCGCAGGGCCTTCATGCGTTTTTTGTATTTATGCTTCGACATTTTGGACCGGCGTTTTTTCTTGATAGAACCCACAGTATTGCTCCTTTGCGTTGTACAACTGCCTCAACTACTTCTTACCGGATCACTTTATTTAAAGGCAATTCAATTATGCCCTCAGCGCCGGCGCGTTTCAATTCCGGAATGATCTCTCTGACCACTTTTTCTTCCACCACGGATTCGATGGCCACCCAGCCATCCGTGCTCAGATGATTGATGGTTGGGGCGTGTAAAGACGGAAGAATCTTCGAAACCGCCTCCACTTTGCCCACCGGGGCGTTCATTTTCAGGAGAACCCGCGATTCGGCGGCGAGCGCCCCTTGCAGAAGCATGGCGATCTGCTCGACTTTCGCGCGCTTGAAGGCATCCTTCCACGCCGTCTTATTGACAATAAACTTGGTGGTGGACTGCAGTACGACATCCACAATGCGCAGATTGTTGGCGCGCAGCGAGGATCCGGTCTCGGTCAACTCGACAATGGCATCCACCAGTTCCGGAACCTTGACCTCCGTCGCCCCCCAGGAGAACTCAACATCGGCCTCAACCCCATGCTGGGCCAGATACCGTTTGGTCAACCCGACCGCCTCAGTGGCAATCCGTTTACCCTGAAGATCTTTGACCGACTGGACCTTTGAATCGTTATGCACGGCCAGCACCCAACGCACCGGACGCATCCCCTGCTTGGCATAGATCAGGTCGGCAACCTCATGAACGTCGGAGCCATTTTCCTGGATCCAGTCGAACCCGGTGATCCCGGCATCCAACACGCCCAGCTCAACATAGCGGCTGATTTCCTGTGCCCGGATCAGGCGTCCCTCAATTTCAGGATCATCCACACTGGGAAGATAGGAACGGGACCCCAGTGATATCTTGAATCCCGCTTTTTGAAACATGGCAAAGGTAGAGTCCTGCAAACTGCCTTTAGGTAACCCCAATATCAACTTCTTCATAACATGGCCTTTCATCCGTATCGCCCCTTTATCGGCGGGGCAAAAGCGGGTGGATACTAGGTGAAGACGGGAAAAGCGTCCATCATTATCTTGCGGGGCAAGCGATCCTAACCCGCCGCCCCTCAACCCGGATCCGTCCTTCTGCAAGCAAGCCCAGCGCCTCCGGCAGGGCAATATGCTCCTGTTCCTGGATCCGGGCGTGTAACGACACGGCGGTATCATCCTCCATTACAGGCACCACTTTCTGGAGAATGATGGGCCCCGTGTCAGTCCCGGCATCCACAAAATGCACCGTGCAACCCGCCACTTTGGCGCCATAATCCAGAGCTTGGGTCCACGACTCCATGCCCGGAAAGGCTGGCAGAAGCGCGGGATGAAGATTAATGATCCGGTGCGGAAAGGCCGCCAGCATCCCCGCCTTGATGATCCGCATGAATCCCGCCAGGACCACAACCTCGGCCCCGGCGCGGCGCAACGCGTCAAGGTAGCGACCCTCTCCCGCGCCTTCCAGTTTGGTTTTACTGGGCGCCGCACTGATAAATTCAGCCGCACACCCCTGGTTCCGGGCCCGCTCAAGAATGTAGGCGTTTTCAACATCCGAAAAAACACAGACAATACGGGCATTTAACCGACCCGCCGCAATGGCATCAAACAGGGCCTGGGCATTGCTGCCCTTTCCGGAGCCCAAAATTGCTATATTCAAGGGAGGCCGTGCATTCATCGGGTGAATCATAGAGGGCCTTTTTCCACCTGACAAGCCCAAGGTTTTTTTTAGGAACGGCATCGGGGTTTTCCCTGATGCGACAATCAGGGTTTTCCCTATTGCGCTTCTGGGCAGAAGGTCGTCTAATCAGCCTTGTCAAAACAAAATAGGCGGACTTTTCCCATGGAAACGCAGAACACAATTCTTCTGGTTGATGATGACCCGGCCATCATCATGACGCTGGGCGACCGCCTCGAACTGGAAGGGTACAAGGTGATCCGAGCCTCCAGCGGCGAGGCGGCTCTCGCCCAACTCGAAACGACACACCCCGGGCTGATCATTCTCGATATCGGTATGCCTGGATTGGGCGGGCTCGGGTTCCTGAAACAAATCTCCGATGATTCGGGCAACATAAAATATCCGGTTATGGTCTTTACCGGGCGAAACGGCATGGAGTCCTTCTTTGACCACCTGTCGGTAGCCGCGTTTTTCCCTAAAACGACGTATCCTGAAATCCTGATCCAGAAGATCAAGACACTCTTCAGGGATCGCCCTACGGCGACCGCTGAAAAAACGTCATTATCCACACCCTGCAAACTGATGCTGGTTGAAAACGATGCCGAGGATCGGCACCATCTCGCACGGTTATTTTCACAGAATGGTTACGACGTACAGACCTGCCATGACGGCAATACGGTTCTTGAAACTGCCACCATCTCGAAACCATCAGTCATTCTGCTCAAATACATTCTTCCGAGACATAACGGTCCTGACTTGGCAACCCAACTCGGCGCCCATCAGCCAACCCGGCATATACCGATCGTGCTGTATGACGACAGCGGCCTCCATGACAACCTGATCTCCTTTCCCAATGTCAGGATGATCATCCGGAACTGCACCGACAAGGCGCTGCTGAGCGCCGTTGCGTCTTTAACCCAGCCAGCCTGACGCGACGATCCATCTGCCAATTGCCATCCCTGCTCTTTTCGTGTAGCGTCTCACGAAACAGAGATGGATGTACGCATGACGCAGAAAGAAGTAAAAGTCCTTTTTGAACCTTCGGGTCGCAATGTGTATGCCTTGCCGGAAACCATCCTCCTTGAGGCAGCCGCGCGGGCCGGCTTCATCATCCACACCCCTTGCGGCGGAGCAGGAAAGTGCGGGAAATGCCTGATTCGTGTCAGGCATGGAAAATGCCCCCCCACTCCTGCCGAAATTGCCATTCTCGGCGAAACTCGCATTGAGGAGGGATTCCGCCTTTCCTGCCTGGCGCGGGTGACCGGCCCACTGACCATCGAAATTCCCGAGACATCCCTGTTCCAGTCACATCAGCAGATCCTCACGGCCTCAGCCGGGGGAGACATCGATATCACCCCGCGTGTCGTCAAGAAATTCATTCAACTTCAGCCCCCTGCCCAAAATGACGAGGGCTCGGATCTTGAGCGGTTGAGATCCGCCATGGGATCCTGCCCCATCTGTATTTCCGCCCTGCAAGCCCTGCCCGATGCACTCCGCTCGTCCGGATTCAAGGTAACCACCGTCCAAGTGGATAACGAGTTGATCGCCGTGGAGCCCGGCGACACCACCGCATCCTGTTATGGAATTGCGTTCGATATCGGGAGCACCACCCTCGTCGGAACCCTCGTCAATCTGGTGACAGGTGAAGATGTGGCGGTTGCCGCCCGTGTAAACCCGCAAACTTCCTTTGGGGATGATGTGGTCTCCCGAATCCAAAAATGCCGTACAGAGGACTCGGGATTGGCACAACTCCACACCGCCGTCATGGAGGGGATTAACAAGATTATTGATGAACTGGTGCGAAAAACGAAGGTTGCCCCTTACGCCATCTACGAAGTCGTTTTCGCCGGCAACACAACCATGCAGCAAATCCTCTGCGGAATCAACCCGTCTGCACTGGGCGAATTGCCGTTTATGCCGGCCTTCCGGGAGGCGCTTGAATTACAGGCCTCCGACCTCCGGCTTCATATCCAGCCTCAGGCAAAAGTTTATGTCTTCCCCCAGATCGGCGGATTTGTCGGCGGAGACACCACCGCCGGCATCCTTGCCACCCGGCTTGACAGGGCCACGGAGCCCTCCCTGCTGGTGGATATCGGGACCAACGGGGAGATCGTGCTGGCTCATGGCCGAACGCTATTGGCCACCTCGGTGGCCGCCGGACCGGCCTTCGAGGGCGCCCGGATTGCCAACGGAATGCGCGCGACCAGCGGCGCCATCGAGAAGGTCATTTTTGACGGGGAGGTGCGCCTGAATGTCATCGGCAACACCAAGCCGTCCGGCATTTGCGGCAGCGGACTGATCGATGTCGCCGCCGAGATGCTGCGCGTGGGTATTCTGGATTTCACGGGCCGCATACTCCCGCCGGATGAGTGTCCACCGGCTCTTCCACCTGCGCTTCGGGAGCGACTCGTCGAGGATAACGGCGGCACTCATTTCCTCCTGGCATCGGCGCATGAAACAGCGACCGGCGCCCCGCTGCTTCTGTATCAACGCGATATCCGCGAACTGCAGCTGGCGAATGCCGCCATACGGGCAGGGATTAACATCCTCTTGAAGAATGCGGGGCTACAACCAGCGGATCTGGGCGTCATCCTTCTGGCGGGCGGCTTTGGTAATTTTATCCGGCGCAATCATGCGAGGCGGATCGGAATGCTGCCACCCATTCCCTGCAGTAAAATCAGGTTTGTGGGAAATACGGCCTCATTCGGCGCCAAGCGCGCCCTGCTTTCGCTCCATGAGAAGCGCTATGCGGCGGAACTCATCGGTAAAGTTCGCCATGTTGATCTCTCGCTTGACCCCGAGTTTCAACTCGAGTTCAGCAATGCCATGCTGATGCCCGAGAACGAACCCGACGACTGCGGGGAATGACTGAACTTATAGCGTCGCGCTAAAGGCCATCACCGCGCCGATATCACCCGCAATCTTCCGGACAACCTCTTTGTTAGCCGGGGCATTCAGCCTGAAAATTGCCAGGGACTGCTCGGTCTGGGGATGATGCGAATGCCTCACATCCTCGATGTTCAGGGACGCCTCGGCCAGCGCGGCGCCAATATGCCCCACAACACCCGGGCGATCCTTGTATTGGAAGCAAACCACATGACCGCTGGGCTCGAAGTAGAGTTTCTCGAATTGGTTGATGCGGGAAATCATGATCGTCCCCTCGGTCACCGTACCCCTCACACTCACCTGGCGCAACGTGGAGACATCCACGGACCCCGTCAGGTCCACCGTGATGGAGTTGGCGAATCCCTTGCGATCATCGGTTTCCCGGCCCTGGTAAACCACACCGCGGCCCTCCAGGAACTTGAGAGCCGCCTTGGAATCCATGGAAGAGTCCAATTCCTTCCACAATCCCGCCACCACAGGAACGATCAGCCAGCCGCGGAAAGGTTTGAGCGCCCCATAGCAACTGAGATCAATCTGCTTGAGGTTAGTCTCCTTACCCAAGGCGAGCCCCGCGACATGAGCCATGGTGTTGGCCAGTATGCAAAAGGCTTCATCCAGACCCTCGGGAATGTCCCGGTTGACGATGTACGAGGTCACCCCCTTTTCATCAAACTCGCTCAGTTGTTCGGCGGCCCGCTTGGCCGCCATAGTATTCGCTTCCTTGGTGCTCGCCCCGAGGTGCGGCACCATGATATCCGCAACGTCCGCCACCGTCTTCGGGCCGGCCTCGTCCTTGGGATAGACATCATTCAAAAAGCGCAGCCCCTTTTCGGCCTTCACCTTGCGTAGCGCCTCTTCATCCATGACGCCGGCGCGGGCACAATTGATAATTGTGGCGCCTTTTTTCATAAGGCCCAACAGTTTTGCCCCTACAAGTTTCTTTGTCTCCGGGGTTTCGGGAATATGGAGTGAAATATAATCCGCCCGGGCGAAAAGGCTTTCAAGCCCCACCAGTTCCACATCCATCTCGGCGGCACGTTCCGCTGAAATCAAGGGATCATACCCGAGGAATTTGCAGTCAAACCCCGACAACCGTTTCACCACCAGCCGTCCAATATTACCAAGCCCGACGATACCGACGGTCTTGCCCGAAACCTCGCGCCCCATGAAGGCCTTCTTTTCCCACTCGCCGGCACGACAGGAGGCATCGGCTTTAATCAGGTGGCGGGCATCAGCCAGCATCAGCGCGATCACTTCCTCGGCAACGCCATTCGAGTTGGCCCCCGGGGTGTTCATCACATCAACGCCCTTCTTCCGGGCATACTTGATATCAATCGTGTTGTACCCGGCGCCGGCCCGGATCACCACCTTCAGGGAGGGAAGCGCATCGATGATCTGGGCATTTACCACCTCACTGCGGACGATCAGGGCATAGGCATCCGGATGCTTGGCGCACAGGGCCGCGATATCGCCGCTATCATCCTGAAAAACCTCATAATTCCCGTTCGCCTTAAGAATGTCCTGGGCCAGTTTATCGAGTTTGGTCGGTATCAAAACTTTTTTCATTATTTATGCTCCTTTATCCACTTCACTCTACAGAGGAATCCTGCGTGCAGTCCAAGAGAAAGCCGCCAGTATACGGCTTCGTGCCATCAAATCAAGAAACTGCTTTTCCAAATATTCCCAGAAATCACTCCCGCAACCATTTTCGGCATTTTTGACTATTTGGGTCAAATTAAGTAAATTATGAACCATCATATGAACCATAATTAGGATCATCTGGAGGCAATAATGAAGTCACTCACGATACACGCGCTAGACGATCAGTTGGCGGCACAGATCAAGCATCGTGCCAAGGAACTTTCGATCAGTATCCCCATCAATGATGTTTGGACGCCGCCCACGCAACCGAAAGCGGATCGCATCTCGTAACCTACGACACCCATTTTGCGGCCATTCCAGGCCTCCTGCTCTGGCGAAAATAGCAGGCAAGTCTTCCGCTCAGGTCACCTGCGACGCAAGGTTGCGGGGGTCTCGAAACAGAGTTTCACAACATCCCGGAACGTTTTGACGAAGTGGGGTTTCAACCCCTTGCGTATGTGCGCGGGTAATTCATCAAAGTCCTTCTTGTTTTCGTAGGGGAAGATCAGGTCATTCACACCGGCCCGCTTGGCGGCAATGGTCTTTTCCTTGAGGCCGCCAATCGGCAGGACAAAGCCGGTCAGCGTCAGTTCGCCGGTCATGGCGTAGTGCGCCCGGATCGGTTTGTTGATGGCCAGGGAATACAGCGCCGTGGCCATGGTCACCCCGGCCGAAGGGCCGTCTTTCGGCGTGGCCCCCGCAGGCACATGTAGATGGATGAAGTTCTTCTCAAAGAACTCACGGGCTTTCACGTTACCCGTCAGGAACGACCGGACATAGGTGTAGGCAATCTCTGACGATTCCACCATCACGCTACCCAGTTGCCCAGTCTGCTTGAACCCCGGACTCTTGGCCTCCACCTGCGTGGCCTCGATATACAGCGTGGAACCGCCCATCGACGTCCAGGCCAACCCCATCACCACACCTACCCGCGGTTTCCTGAAGGGATCCGCCTCGGAGAACAGCCGCTTCCCAAGCAGCCCGTCGAGGGTCTTGATGGTCACATCCACCCGGCGTGTCTTCTCCTCAACAATCTGTTTGGCGGCCTTTCGGCATATCTTCTTGATATGATTTTCAAGGCCGCGCACACCAGGCTCGCGGGCATACCCGTCTATGATCTCTTTGAGGGCGGCGTCATTAATCGCCAACTGCTTCGGATCGAGCCCATGTGCCTTCAATTGCTTGGGGATCAGGAACTTCCGGGCAATCTGGATTTTTTCCTCCAGAATGTAGCCCGCCAGTTTGATGACTTCCATCCGATCCAGCAACGGGACGGGAATCGTGTCGAGCTGGTTCGCCGTGCAGATGAACAGCACATTGGATAAATCAAAGCGCACATCCAGATAATGATCGAGAAAGTCCTTGTTCTGCTCCGGGTCCAGCACCTCCAGCAATGCCGATGCCGGATCCCCATGGTAACTGGCGCCGATCTTATCCACCTCATCCAACATGATCACCGGGTTCTGTGTTTTGCAGACCTTGATCGCCTGCAGGAATTTTCCCGGCATGGCGCCGATATAAGTCCGGCGATGTCCCTTGATTTCAGCCTCGTCACGCATTCCCCCAACCGAAAAACGGTAGAACTGCCGACCGATACTGCGGGCAATGGATTGACCGATGGAGGTCTTCCCCACCCCGGGAGGCCCGACAAAACAGATAATCGAGCCCGAGATGTTTCCCTTGAGAATGCCGACCGACAGAAATTCCAGGATACGATCCTTGACGTCTTCCAACCCATAATGATCCGTATTCAGGATGGAGCCGGCCTTCTTGATATCGTAGCTATCCTTGCTAAAGACGCCCCAGGGTAGCGACGTTAGCCAGTCCACATAATTCCGGCTGACCGTAAACTCGGGGGAATGGGGCTCCATGATGCCGAGTTTGTTCATCTCCTCGGTAATTCGCTCATTAGCCTCATCCGTCAGGGTCAGCTTGGCCAGCCTCTCCTTGAACTCATCGATCTCCGTCTCTTTCCCTTCCTTGACCAGCCCCAACTCTTTCTTGATCGCCTTGAGTTGTTCGCGCAGGAAGAAATCACGTTGCTGCTTGTTGACCTTCTCCTCAATTTGCTTGTTAATCTTGACTTGGATACGGGAAATATCCACTTCCTTCTTGAGCAGCAGGAGCACCTTTTCGATCCGCGTGCGGACACTGAAAGCCTCCAGCACCTCCTGCAAGTCCTTCCACCCGGCCGTCGTCATGGCTGCTGCAAAATCGGCCAACCGCCCCGGCTCTTTGATGTTGGAGCGGTTTAGAAAAAGATTGAGTTCCTCTTTGAAAAGCGGATTAAGCTGAAGAAGTTCCTTGATCGCCGTGATAATGGACAATGAGTAGGCGCGAAGTTCGTCGTTGTCGGCCATCTCGGTTTCGACGACATAGTCCGCACGCACGACGATGTGGGGATCTTCCGAGATCACATCCGCGATCTTAAAACGATCGAGGACCCCCACCATGACTTGCAAGGGACCATCGGATGCCGGCTGGTTTGTCTGCAAAATCTCGGCAATCACGCCAACCGTGTATAAGTCCGCCGCTTTGCGGGGAATGCGCCGCTCCGCTGCCTCGTCCCCGTTCCTGGCCAGAACCAGACCGATATATTTGGATGACGATTCCATCGTCTTGGTCAACATCTCCCTGAGCGCCTCATCATCCACACTCAGGGGCACCATCATCTTCGGGAACAAGGGACGGTTCAACAAAGGAAGGATCGGCAAGGTATTGGGGAAAACAAACCGTGTCGGCATGATCGTCTTGTTGTCCGATTTACGCCCCTGGTCCTGCCCCATTACCTCAACCTCCTGATCGTGTTTCGTCTCAGCCACATCGCACCTCGCTTTTCAATCATGGACTCCGCGCACATCGTTCTATCCTGCCAAACATCAAAAGTAAAGCGTGACTGAATCA
>JBAXPK010000046.1:0-19251 GCA_037132275.1 bacterium | reverse complement strand
GCTTCCGCCCCAGATGTAGTCCTTATAGGCAGGTTCCAGGATGAAGGGATAGAGATCGGGTGTCTTCATAGGGGACTCTTTATCACATCTATCCCGAACCCTTCAAAGAAATTGGCGGCGGTATCCGACAAACACGTACTCCTGAATTCTATTGCCCCGCTTCCCGCCGCAGTTCGGTCAGGGATTCGAAGTGGGCGGTGCGGGGGAACATGTCGAATAACTGGGATGAGTGGACCTGATAGCCGCCTTCCTTGAGCCAGGCGACGTCGCGGGCCATGGTGTCGGGGGCGCAGGAAATGTAAAGGATTCGGGCGGGGCGCTGGGTAAGAATGTCGCGAACCATCGCGCGGCCCATGCCGGCGCGGGGTGGATCCACGATGAGTGTCGTTTGGTCCGGATGATCCAGTCGGAGTTTGATCATTCCCTTCTCGGCGGTGGCCGTGACCCATTCGATGCCCGTCAGGCCCAGCTTTTGGGCGTTGTAGGCGGCCGCCTTGATGCCGGGGCCATCCACATCCAGTCCAATCACACGGGGAATTCCCAGTTTGGCGGCGGCCAATGCAAACACGCCCACGCCGCAATAGAGATCCACCACCGTTTGTGAGGCAACGCTACTTAAACGTTTAAGTAGGGCGTTTACCAGCAGATCGGCGAGCCCCGGGTTGACTTGATAAAAGCTGTCGCGGGGCACGGAAAGAGGGCCGAGAACCGAGGACTCAACCAGCCAGACGTCATTTTCGGCGGCTTTGTTTCGCCACCAGAGCGCCCCGTCCCGCTGAGTCCAGCGGAAGATGACGGACATGTCGCTCCGCAGCGTCCGCCGGAATGAAGGAGCGTCGTGAAGGCCTTTGAGCAAGACATTGATGGGCTCTACGGCCAGCGGACAGACGGAAACGTCCACCACGGTGGAATTGTCCTCCATGAAATATCCGAGACGGCGGTCTTTGCCATCGATCTGGCCATGGAGTGATAACTTGTTGCGGTAGCCCAGAGCGGAGGGGGAGGGAACCGGAGGTAAAAGCACGTCTTCCCGACAACCAGCCTGACGGGTGAGGAATGATTGGAGTTGCAGATTTTTGATCCGGATTTCCTCCTCGTAGGTAGCGTGCTGATAGCAGCAACCAGGGCAAAGAGGGGGGAGGTGAGACGTGAGACGTGAGAGGTGAAAGGCGAGGGGGCAGATGGGTTCGATGCGGTGCGGAGAGGGGGTGACCACGGTGGTCGCGCGGGCTTCGAGGAAACCGCCGCGATCTTTTATGATCTCGAAGGTTATAGTCTCGCCGGGAAGAACGCCGGGAACAAAGCAGACTTTTCCGTCAATACGTGCGACGCCCCGCCCGCCCGTGGTGACTTCGCTGATTTGAGAGGTCAGGGGTTCAGGGTTCAACGGGGGCTTCCTGCGGTTCGGTGGCCCCATCTGTCTTGTTTCGTTTGGAGCCTGAATAGAGGCTAAAGCCGAGCAGGCGGCATTCAATGTTGCTGTTGAAGAACAGGATGCGGCGTGAATGGCGAAGGCCGATACCCTTGCCCAGGGCCATGTTCCCGGTAAAGACGTAGCCAGTATAACCCTGGCACTGCTTCTTGAAAAAGTCACCGATTCCGCGATACACGGGTTTGAGTTGTTCTTCTTCGCCCAGGCGCTCGCCGTATTCGGGATTGAATACCACCACACCGCCGCCTTTGGGGACGGGCGAGTCGGCAAAGTCACAGATTTCGAATTCGATTAACTGTTCCACGCCGGCGGTGCGGGCGTTTTGACGGGCGGCCTCCACGGCGTCGGCGCGAATATCGGAGGCGATAATCTTCCCAGGGAACGGCCGTTTCGGGAGGGCGCGAACTTCCGTTCTGATTTTCTGCCAGGCCTCATCATCGTAGCCCTTGATATGCATGAATCCGTAATTGCTGCGAAGCAGCCCCGGTGCGCGGTTCTGGGCGAGCAGGGCGGCCTCGATGGCCAGCGTTCCGCTGCCGCACATAGGGTTGAGAAAATTACCCTCGCCGGTCCAGCCGGTGGCGCTCACCACGGCGGCGGCCAGAGTTTCCTGCATGGGGGCCAGCATGGGAATTTTTCGGTAGCCGCGGCGCGAGAGGGACTCTCCGGAGGTATCGAGATAGAGCTTGGCATCACCTTGATTCCAGTAAAGGAAGACGACGGTGCCACTGCGCTCATTGCCGGAATTGGGGCGGCGTCCGGTCCGTTCACGGATGCGATCCACGATGGCATCCTTGGTTTTGACATTGGCAAACCGGCTGTCGCGAATGGCGGGTGTGTTGATAAACGAGGTGACCGTGAAATAGCCGTCGTCCGGAATGATGTCCTCCCAAGGGAGGGTCTGGATCCGTTGGTAGAGATCTTCCGGCTGACGGGCGGTGAACCGGTCGAGTTCAAGCAGCACCCGGTTGCCGGTATGCAGGCACAGGTTCAGGCGCATGGCATCGGTCAGTGTGCCCAGGGTTTCAATCCCCGCGTCCAGTTCTGCCACGATGGGGAACCCCATGGTGATGAGTTCGGCCTTTACATAAGGCGGAATCCCTCTGGCGCAGGCGATGAGGAGGGGGAAGGTTGCCGATCTAATATTTGAGATCTGAGATTGGGGATTCGTGTTGTTTTCATCATTCATAATTCATCATTCATAATTTCCTATGCGCCAGCGCGGGGATAGTCCGGCGGATTTTTTCGAGATCGTGGATGTCGAGGGTGACAGTGAGGGCCTGTTCGTCGTCCTCGATGCGGGCCAGTATTTCACCCCAGGGGCCGATGATCATGCTATTCCCGTAGCTGGCAATGCCGGTATGCGGATTGGTGCCACACTGGTCGGGAGCGATCATGAAACATTGGTTTTCGATGGCCCGGGCGCGGAGCAGAATTTCCCAGTGATCCTTACCGGTGCGTTGGGTGAAGTTGGAGGGCAGAAAAAAGAGCTGAGCGCCCTGGGCTGAATAATGCCGGAAAAGTTCGGGGAATCGAAGATCGTAACAGATGGCCATGCCGCAGGTCCAGCCGTCGAGGTCAGCCAGTACGGGTTCGGAACCGGCCTGCCAGATGTCGCTCTCCCGGACGAATTTCCCGGAATCAAGTTCGGCCTCGAATAGATGCATTTTCCTGTACGAGGCGGCGATTTCTCCCCGGCGATTGATCAGGACGCTGGTGTTATAAAAGGATGAGCCGTGATGTTCCACAATGCTTCCTGCCAGCACCCAGGCGTTGTGGCGGTGCGCGATCGAGGCGAGGAAATTCATCAGGGGGCCGGTCAGGAGTTGGGCATTGTTCCGATAATCCTCATCACTGCCCCGGATGGCGAAGACTTCCGGCAGGGCGATCAGGTCCGTGGTGCCAACTCCGGCGAGGAGTTGTTTCATGCGTCCGAGATTGGCCTGGAGATCACGCCCGGCCCCGATCTGCACCAAGGTGACCTTAAGATGATTGGAAAGGAGATTCGTGGTCATAAAATCACACGGTAAAAGCGGCGGCGCCGTAGCCGACGACCCATTCTCCCCGGCTCTCGGGGAAGTCATCGCCGCTGTTGCGATATCGCAATACCATTCCTTTGTTGCATCCCCTCCGCTGTGCATAGTTCATGGCCGTCACCACGGGGCCAATGCCACAGAATATCTGCTGGGAATAATCCCAGTCGTGCATCAGTCCTGTGATATCCATCCCCCCAACCTTGCGCAGGGTGGCCTGATCTGTTTTGCGGACCTTTTCGTAAGATGGATCGTGCAGCATATCAGAACTGGCGATCACGAGAATTTTTTTCTTGTCCGCCAGCTTGTCCAAAGCGATGGCGAGAGCGTCGAGAAGCGTCGGGTCATTCGGGCCGATCATAGTCATGACCAGCGAAGCCGAGGGCAACGCCGTCTGGATGAAAGGAACCTGATTTTCCGCCGAGTGTTCCCCCATGTGGGGGCGGTAATCGAATCTAAAGCGCGGGTCGGCTTCAAGGAGGGCCGTGGCGGTGTCATTGTCGAGCGGTGTTTCGCCCAGCGGCGTGGAAAATGCGTCCCCGTCCATGAACGCCACTCCCTGGCAGAGGCCCCGGTGGCTGAAGCCCAGGACAACGACCGTATCGGGGGCGCCGTGAAGATTGCTGTTCTCCCGAAGGGCGCGGTAGGCATACCCAGCCACCGGGCCGGAGTAGAGGTAACCGGCATGAGGAGCGATCACGGCGAGAATCCGGCTTTCTATTTCAGGGACAAAGGCGTCCTCAAGATAACCACCAATGGCCTGTTTTAAAGCCTGCTTGGTTCCCGGAAACCATTTGCCGGCTCCCGTCGCGGGTCGTGTGATTTGGTGGTTTGTTTTCATTACCCAATACCGTTACTTATCGATCCAGATATTATTGTAGCGCAGCCGGGCGGGATGACAATGAGTAAAAATAGATTCTGAAGGTGTCGCGTTTTTGGCGACATACTGGCGATGCGATATCCTTCCCGTGTGGAAAAGAGTATCTATAGCCAAGATTACCGGGCCACGCTGGCATGGTTGCGTAAACGCCGCGAGGAAAATGGGTTGACTATGCGAGAGGTCGGGGAGCGACTCGGCGTACATCATTCCTGGGTTGGCCGGATCGAACAAGGGGATCGCCGCCTCGACATGGCCGAATTCGTCATGCTCTGCAAGGTGATCGGATGCAACCCCTACGACGGATTAGCCTTTCTGGCGAAGGAGTCCTCCCGTCAATCCTTTCTGAAGGCGGCTGACAACAGGCCTACATGGCCTATGTCAAAATAGCCGACGGCTGAGTTTTAACAGGGCCAGTGGTATGGCGCCGCCGAACAGAAGAATTTGAGTGAGAGGTGGGCTTTCAACCGGCGGATTGATCGTTCGGAGTATATTCCAACCGAGCAGCAGCAACGCCATCCAGAATAGGGCGAAATCAAAAAACCTGCCTTGATTCGGCTGAACCCATTGCCATCCCTCACTGCGTTTATGGGTAAAAGGCCAATATAGATTTGAACCTGTAAAGCCCCATTGATCGATGAAGGCGTGCAACCCCATGGCGCCCCCAGCGATGACTCCCGCCGTCATTCCCCAGAGTCCCCCGGCGATGGCACCGATGCTACCGGCCATGACCAGGCTGTGACTCCATGGCCGCCCTGCCGACGTTACCGTGATGGCTACCCGACCATCATCCTTGGGCGCTGCGAGCAAGGATACCGGTGCGTTGTGAATCGCGAGTGTGCTGAGGGTGTCGGATACGAAGGAAACGGGCGACGCCAACAGGGCACCAGGGACTCCGGTGTCATCGAACGACACGCCTATCAGGCGACGGACGCTGTCAAATTGAAGTCTATAGGGCCTCCATCGTTTCACGTCAATGGGCACCGGATAACACTCCATTCCTATGGCCTTGCCCGTGTTGTGACAATGCGAAATGCCCATGACCAACGCTTCGGCAATGGCCTGCGGGGCGGGCGCCTCGGGGGGCGGCACGATATGGATATCGGGACGCTCAAGCAAACCGGTCGTCCAGCGATCCAAGGTGTCGGGCAGCAGGGCACAAACAGCCCCGAGAAGGAATGGAATGGGGTTGCCTTCTCTGGCCGCCTGGTGGGCAGCGGGCCAGCACGATGCCCACGCAAGTCCCGTCATGACGTGTGACAGCCTCTTCATGAAAGCAGTCCCATGAATGTGGCCAGTTTAGCCCCGACTCCGGACAGACTGCCTGCCAGGGGAATGAGGATGAGCCCGATTCCATGAATAATCCGGGATTGGAACAGGACGGGGATCAGCCCGATGCCGGTTGACGTAAGCAGGATAAGCAGGCCCGCCCAGCCGGTTGTGGCCAACACAGCGACAAGAATGATGGACAGAACCGTGATGGCCGGCGGCCTTGAACCGTATCGGGCAATGAGGTTATTGCCATTAGGAGTGCTTGGGAAAACGATAAGCAGGAGGAGGCTGGGAACCACAAAGAGTCCAATGAGAGCGGGCGTGAATGTTACGATGGAAGATGTCATGGGCAGGGGAGAACGGGTGTAAAGGATGAGTCCGAGCAGGCCGGAAAAGGACACCGTGGCCACCGCAGCGACAATGGGGGTTATGGAGTGTGTGAACCGGCGCCACGGCGATAAAGCAGTCGCGGCCGGGCGCGGGAATTCGTCTAGAACAAGAAAGGCCAGGACGCTCCAGAGAATCCAGCCGTAATGGGGTGTCATCGCACGGTGAAGTGCGGCAATCCAGTCAGTTTCGCTCATGATGTTCCGGGTTTGATGAGCGTGGTCAGGAAAGGGAGATGCCGGTAGCGGTTATTGTAGTCCAGTCCGTATCCTACGATGAAGTGATCGTCTACCTGAAACCCGCAATAATTGGCCGAGATAGGGACGGATCTCCGTGAGGGCTTGTCCAGAAGCACACAGGTTCGCACGTCAGTCGCCCCCCGTCCGCTGAGCAATTGGCATGCCGTCTGAAGGGTCAGTCCAGTGTCCAGAATATCATCAATTAGCAAGACCCGGTGGCCCGCCACAGGGAGAGACAGCTCGTTGAGTAGGGTGACAGTACCGCGGCTGGAGGTTTCGCTTCCATAACTGGATAGGGTGATGAAATCCACGACCGGATGAACATCTCGGTCCGACAGGCAGCGGATCAGATCGGCTGCAAAAATAAAACTTCCCTTCATAATCGAGGCGGCGATGAACTCCCCTTTGCCATAATCACGGGCGATTTCGTCCGCCACCTCGTTAACCCTTTGTTTTAATTGATCCGCAGTGAAGAGGACATGGCTCAGATCGGGCTGGGACGATGGCGTTCTGCAGGTCATGGACGTGTGTCAGCCTGTTTGAGGCATCGGGCCGAATCCTGATCGGGGTTGACGGTTTTTCCGGAGACGTGCCGGTCGAGAACCAGGAGCGTTGCAAGACCGGCGGTAACCAGAAGCACGGCGGTTAGTCGCAGCGAGAGGTGAAGGAAACGCTGGCGGGATTCCATGCCGCAGTAATGACATTCCAGAACGGGGCCGATGAAACGCCCACAGGCAGGGCAGATGTCCCTGGAGAGTGGCGTGCTTTGTGTGTGGCGTGTCACAGTTTCCCCACGATTTCCTGAAGGACGTTCTGGTTGGTGATCAGGCCGATAACCTCCGTTTGGGCATTAACCACCAGGCACATGGATTGCTTAGACTGGCGGAGTTTGGCGAAGGCTTCCATCAGCGGGGTGGTGTCCTGAATAAAGAGTGCCGGCCGCACAAAAGGCTTGATGCTGCCCTCGGCACAGTCCACGCAACCGGCCATGACATCAAAGAAGTTGATGGTCCCGCTAAACACTCGGTTTTCCTCGTCAAAGACCGGGAACCGCGTATGAGCGCAGTCCCGGACAATCGTCATGAGTTGGGTGATATTGGCCGAAGACGAGAGCAGCAGCATCTTCTCGCGAGGAGTCATGATGTTACGGGCGGTTTTCGAGGACAGTTCAAGAACCCGGCGGATCATGATTCGCTGGCGAGGGGAGAGCGCGCCATGGTCGGCGCTTTCCTGGGCAAGAACATCGATTTCATCCTTGGTGGCGACAAGAGCCCGTGTGGTCTTTGAGCCGGTGGCGGAGGGTACGATCCAGTTGGTTATTCCATTCATGAGATTGATCAGGGGCCGTAAAACCAATGAGCTCCACCGGAGTGCCTTGGCGAAGGGGCGGCAGCGTTCCAGCGGATGGCTTTGGAACCAGGCCTTGGGCAGGTAGGCGGCGAAGACCAGCACGATGAGGGTCGTGGCGATGGCGATCAAGGTCTGGAACCAGGGATGCATTCGGGATGACCAGTTTGCGGAAATCACCGAGGCGACGACGATGCAGATGTTGGCGCCCACCAAGGTCGTGCCTAGGAGGCGGTCTGGTTGCTGGAGGAAGTTTTGGAGGATGCGTGCCGCCCGGTCACCAGTCTCGGCGAGATGACGTAGCCGCATTCGATTGAGTGAGATCACGCCCGTCTCCATGCCGTCAAAGAAGGCGGCCCCGAGCAGGCACAGCAGGATGAGAATGAGGTCTGAAAGAATCATACCCGCACTCCTTCTTCCGGTTCTGAGGGTTCAGGATTAATTTCAATCTGAACCCGGGTGATGCGATGTTTTCGCATTTGCAGCACCGTCACGCGGCATTGTTGGGCGGCAATCATGTCGCCGGTCTTGGGAAACCGTCGGGCGTGGGCAGTGACCCAGCCGGCGATGCGATCCGCCCCGTCTGCGTCGAGGGCTAGATTCAGTTCGTAATTCACCTCTTCCAGGCTCGTATCGCCGCCCACTTGCCAACGATTGTTGCCGACCGGCTCGATGGTGGGGCTTTGTCCGTCCGGCTTTTCGCTGGCGAACTCGGCGATTTCATCCAGGATGTCTCCGAGGGTGATCAATCCGGCGGTGCCGCCGTACTCGTCAATAACGATGGCCAACCGGCGGGACTGTTGTTGAAACATCGTCAGGAGTGTGTCCAGCGGGGCGGTGTCGGGGACATAGAAATGCGGGTGCAGCGATGAAGTGATGTCTTTTCCAGGATCCATCAGGTATCGGGCGACATCCAAGAACCCTTTCACATGATCGAGGTCATCGGTATAGACGGGCAGGAAACGGAAACGGGCCTTGCGGCAGACGTTGGGAAAAGAAGCGGGGTCGTCCTCCATGTCAAGACCGATCAGATCAACACGCGGAGTCATGACATCCCTGGCTTGCAGCTTTTCCAGACGGATGATGCCATCCACCATGGCCCGTTCTTCCTTGCTGAGCACGCCCTCCTCATGGCCAACATCGACGGCTGTAAGAAGTTCGGC
Organism: bacterium; assembly: GCA_037132275.1. Taxonomy (GTDB): domain Bacteria; phylum Verrucomicrobiota; class Kiritimatiellia; order CAIKKV01; family CAITUY01; genus JAABPW01. The sequence goes on along the minus strand of JBAXPK010000046.1, from coordinate 10,501 downwards.
CTTGGTCAGTCCCGGCCGAAACGGGGTAAAATGGGCCTGAAAGGTGTGAGTCACCTTTTCCAGCAGGGAATGGATCGGGGAGCAGATCCGGATCAGCAGAATGAGGGGTCTGAGATACAGGAGGGCGAGGATGTCGGGGTTGCGCAGGCCCAGCCGTTTCGGCGCCAACTCACCCAGGAGAATCAAGAGGAGGGTGACGGCGGGAATGGCGATAAGTTCGCCACGATCCGGTACCAGTTGCTCCGCCACCACGAATCCAAGATTGGCGGCGGCCACATTTACGATGGTATTGCCGATGAGGATGCTGGCCAGAAGATCGGTGGGGGCGGCGAGCAGTTCCTCGAGGCGCTTGGTGGCTTTGGCGTGATAGCGGCGAAGCCGGTGGATCTGCATGGGGGAAAGGGAGAAAAGTGCGGTTTCCGCGCTTGAGAAAAACGCAGACAGCGTCAGCAGCAATCCCAAGCCGCCTAGTTCTCCTATAATTAGCCCACTCATAGTGAAGTCCCTAACAAGCCCGTAGCATAGTGAAAGGAATCAAAGATGGCAAAGAAATCAAATCCATTGCGCGGCTATCCCCGCCGCTGGCGTTCCTTGAGCCAGATCATCCAGATACAGAGTTCGTAGAGGGCGATGAGGGGCACGGCTAGAATCAACTGGCTGAACGGATCCTGGGTGGGGGTGATGATGGCGGCGAGTATCAGGATGATGACGATGGCGTAGCGGCGTTTGTCGCGGAGTTGCGTCGAGCTGACCACTCCCAGATGGCCCAGAATCAGCAGAACCATGGGGAGTTCGAAGGTGAGGCCAAAACTCAGCATGAGTTTGAGGACGAACCCGATGTAACTGGTGACCGTGAAGTATTCAATGCTGATACCGAGCCATTCGTTGAACCAAAGCATGATCGCCAGAGCCGGCCCCAGTGCCAGGAAGTAGCAGAAGGTCACCCCGACGATGAACAGGAAGGCCGCAAAGACAAGCCCTCCAAGAAGCGCGCGTCGTTCCCGGCCTGTCAGGGCTGGAAACACAAACCAACAGATGGCAAATAGAATCACGGGTGAGCTGAACAGGATGCCGCCCCAGATAATAGTCTGCATGGCGACCGACATGCCTCCGGTGACATCCAGTGTCCGGATGAACGTATCGGGATTGGCTACCACACCTCTTAGGGGGTATTTGAGAACTTTAAAAAAAAGGGGGGCGAAATAACAGGCCACTCCCATTCCCACTAACAGTGCGAGGGCACTCCAGACCAGAGCCTTGCGCAAGTCCTCAAGGTGGTGCAGGAAAGGTTTGGCGGTCTCCACCAAGGGGTGGTTATCATCCGGTGAGCTCACGGGGGGGCTTCTCCTTCGGTGGCGGCGGTGGGTTCGGTAGTCCGGATGTTTCTTGGTCGGCCTCAAGTAATTGGTTCTTGAACTCCTGAGCGGCTTTTTGGAGTTCTCTCGATGTTTTTCCCAGTTTGCGGGCGATGGTGGGAAGGCCCTTGCCGCCGAATAGAATCAAGACGGCGGCCAAAATCACCAGCACCTCTCCACCACCAACGTCCTCAAGAAAGGCGAGGTGGGCGGGGATGAGAGTTATAAAAATCATAAGTTTGTAATCGTATCAGGGATTGTCCCAATAAAAAAGCCCCGGTTTTGGGCCGGGGCTTTTCATCGCGAGCGGGCGTGGGATTACTTCATCACAACGAACTCGGCGCGACGGTTAACCGCCCAGGCCTTCTCATCGTGGCCGGGATCTTTCGGTTTTTCTTTTCCGAAACTCTTGGTCTGGATGCGGGTGGCGTCGATGCCGAGGTTCATCAGGTAGGTGCGAGCGGCTTGGGCGCGGCGCTCACCGAGCGACATATTGTATTCGGTGCTGCCCTGTTCGTCGCAATGGCCTTCCAGCGTTACATAGGTGCCGGAGTTGGCTTTCAGGTAACTAGCGGCGGCCTCGACCTTGGCGCGCTCGGTGTCATCCACCAGGGCGCTGTCAAAAGCGAATTGAACTGCGGAAAGCTGGGCGTCAACAATCTGGCCGCCTTTGTCGGTGCGGGATGCGCTGCCGTTCAGTCCTTCAGTGCCAAAAGCTCCCGGTCCGTTAGCATTCACATCGGTGGGGCCGTCATTTTTCGGGGTTTTCTTTCCGAACAGGCCTTTGCATCCCGTCATTGACAAGGCCATCGAACATACCACCAACATCGAAATCACGACTCGTTTATTCATTCTGTTTATTCCCTTGTTTGCGTTCAGTATCTGCGTTCAGTTGATTGAAAAATGGGTTATTTCGAACACCACGAAGGTGCAAACCAACTCCCACCGTACGGCGTCAAACATACGGGTGGGTCTCCCATGGTGTCAAGAAGATATATCCTCGAAACGCTGCCTTCCCGCTTGGAGCACACGATATGGCGACCGTCGGATGCCCAGGATGGATCCTCATAGTTGGCGTCGGAGGAACTGACCACACGTTCTTCCATGGTGGCGGGGTTGATGACATAGATGGAGTAGAGGCCGCTGCGCCGGCTGCAGAAGGCAATCAGGTTGTTGGCGCCCCAGTCCGGATCCACGTTTTCCTTGCCCCGTGAGGTCAGTCTGCGGCTGCTTCCGCTTCTATCCATGATATAGAGTTGAGGCGAACCGGCGCCGGCCAGGTCGGAAACATAAGCGATCTGGGAGCCATCGGGCGACCAGGTGGGACTGGCCTCGCCGGCGCGCAACGTGCGGGTGAGGCGGATCAACTGGCCGTTGCCAAATGACCGGGAGTAGACCTCGGGATTGCCGTCCTTGGAAAGCACCATGAGCATTTCACCGCCGCCGGGTGAAATTCCCCCGGCCATGTTGATTCCCGGGTATCGGGCCACGACGGAACGCTGCCCCGATCGCGCGTCAATCAAATAGATGTCGGCAAAGCCCTTCAAAAAGGACGTATAGACGATTTTCGATCCGTCCGGCGACCAGCGCGGGGCCATGCTGATGGATCGATCGTTGGTGAGTTGGCGCAGGTTTCCGCCGTCGGCGTCGCAGGTGTACAGTTCCTTGTTTCCAGTCTGGGTTCCGACCATCACGATGCGGCCCGAGCAGATGCCTCGAAATCCCTTGATCGCCATGATGATGTCATCGGCCACCTTATGGGCGAGACGCCGGGCATTTGGGGAGGCATCCGTGTACGTCTTGCTGAGCGCCACGCTGGATTTCAGGACATTCATAACCTGGCAGTCCACCGTCAGGGTGCCGCTATTGTCATGACAGGATCCCGTGATGGTAAAGGAAGCGGGGCGGGTCATGGAAAACCAGCCGCAATGTTCGAGGTCGGCGTTCAGGGTTTGACGGAAGATAAATCCCCCTGCGCCAGCCGCGCCAAAGCCGGACGGGTCAAGACTGGTCTTGGCGCCGGTAGGTTTTTGGACATGGACCTCTCCCTGCGGGAACGCCGTGGTGGCGGCAAGGGATACAACCAGAAGTGAACAAACAAGAGCAAATTTCATAAATTTCCTAACCCGGTATAGCCGGAACTCAGAGACTATGTATCACGTTGTCCCCCGCAGCTCAATTATTCCCTGTCAGTTCAAACGCGACTGGGATGTGTCGATGGGAGGACAAATATCCAGACGGCAAGCCCGAGACGCGTCGGACGGATTCCACGGCGCGCATCACGGACGCATCCATGGTCTTATTGCCGGAACTGCTGAGAACCCGGCTTCCAGTGATGCTCCCGTCCGGGGTAAAGGTCAACTCCACCCGGGTGACCAGCCCGGCTATGCCAATATCCGTCGGCTGATTCCAGGCGCGGTACATGGCCTGACGAACCATATCGAGGACGATAAACTCCTGGGTGACGGGAGAACCATCGCCGAATCGGGTGTCGCCGTTCAACAGACGGCGCATATCGGCTTCGGAGAGGGAGGACTTCTTGCCGATTTTCGCGCCGCGTTCTAGCAGTTTCCTGACTTCTTCAGGAGTGAGTTTGCCCTTGCCGTTCGGTAGATTCCGCTTTACCACCGTGGTACTGATTTTGATCTTTGGCGTTTTGGAGTCAGGCTTCTTTGTTTCCGGCGGCTTGGTGTCCTTGTTCTTTTTGATTTTCTCCTTAGGCTTGGGCAGGATTGGAACCGCGTCCGGGTCGGGGAGGGGCTTCTCTTTTTCTTCCTCCACCTTTTGTTCCTCGGTCGTGGTGTTCTTCGGCGTTGGTGGATCCTGCGCAAGATCCGTGGGGATGATTTTGGAGTCGCTCGGTGGCGGTTCAACGAAGAGTTCCATGGGGGAATTCAGGTCTGATACCGGGAGGTCGCACCCATGAATGAACGAAATGCCAATCAGTGCGCCGATCAGCAGCCCATGGCAGACCGTGACGACCAGCAGTTCGTTCGTGTAGTTTTGCCGGGGTTCACTCATACGACCAAATCGTTTTAGTCCACCAGTCGGTACTTCAGGATACACCAGAGGGCCCAGAATCCGTCTTTCCAGGTGATTTTCTTGCCTTCTTCGTAGGAGCGGCCGTAGTATGAGATTGGTACTTCGTAGATGCGGCACTTGGTTCGGGCCACCTTGGCTGTGATTTCAACCTCGAACCCGAATCGGTCTTCCCGCAGGGTAAGATTCTGGATCACTGACCGCCGGAAGATTTTGTAGCACACTTCCATGTCGGTTAGGTTCAGGTTGGTCATGATATTCGAAACGGTGGTCAGGAATTTATTGCCCTGGTAGTGCCAGAAGAAACAGACGCGGTGGGGACCGCCCCCCTGAAAGCGGGAGCCGAATACCACGTCGGCCCGGTTCTCGAGCAGCGGACGGAGCAGGATCGGGTATTCACGGGGATCGTACTCCAAGTCGGCATCTTGGATGATGACGAAATCACCGGTGGCGGCGGCGAAACCGGTGCGTAACGCGGCACCCTTGCCGCGGTTGACCTCATGGAACAGCACACGCCACTCGGGATGGTCGGCGGCCACCTTTTTGAGAATATCGCGCGTGCCGTCACGGGAGCCGTCATCAACGAGAATCAATTCCTTGTCCAGGCCGACATCGACGGCTGAAACCAGGGTAAGAAGTTCCAGAATGGTGGCGGCTTCATTGTAGATCGGGATGACGATTGAAAGTTTCATAAATGGGTCGGGGCCTTCCTTGCTTTCATATCCGCCAAAATACAGGCACATGAAGGAATAATCAAGAGAGGCAACCACATTAATAGTTTAAGCCATTCATGCCTTTCGGCTTGATCCGGCAAGGATGGCAAATAGATGTAGAAACCCTGGACGGGCTCCCATCCGAAAAAGGGATGATAGGATCGGAACCACCAGGCGGGATGATCAAGCAACCAAAATAAAGGCAACAGCGCCAATGCGCCCAAGGCGATCAACCATCCAAGATAAACGCGCCCTGCCTGCCGGCTGCTGAGTTTAAACCAGTTGAAAAGCAGCGGGATCATCAACAATTGGGGAATCACGTAATACCGGCCCCGTGGATTCGTTCCGCCACGCCAATCGCCGAAGGCGGCTACCATGGCTAGGTTCAACACTAATCCAGCTAGTATCATCAGGGGGATTACGGGGAGCGGACGTTGCCGAAAAATAGTCCATAAGATGGCTGGCAACAGTAGCGCTGGCGGAAATAACCAGGCCCACCCTTGCATGTTATCGAAGAAGATCTGAAACATCCTGATGGGAACCGACGAAAGACTGGAGTCGAACACCTCATTATGGGAAATGGGGAAGGGCATTCCAAACCGATGCTGACAGTAAAATCCAAATAAGAGGAGCGACAGTCCCAAAAGCGCCATGGCAGCCCACCGTTGACGCCAACTTCCAAGTGCCACTACTGTGGCAATCGCCAAGGGCGCAAAAACCGGAAGCGCCCGATCCGTAAACCAGATCACGCCCATCAACACTGGAACCGCCATCCAAACCATGCGCCTCCCGATGCTGAGGGATCCCGCTGCGGCCAGCAATAGACAGCCCGCCACCGATTCAGGATAGACCTGATTGGCATAGAACAGCACCGGCGGCGCCAGCAGACACACCACGCAGACGACAAACATCGTGCCGCCGTCAAATCCCAGGCGAAGGGCCGTCATCCATCCCAGTACCCCTGCCAATACTAAAACACAGGAGATCGAGAAATAAGACCACCAGCGGTAATTTTCCTCGGAGAATTTGAACACCGGCGATAGGAAAACGCTGATGCCGGGCCGGTGCTGCATATATCTGGAGCTTCCCCATTCCGCGCGGTGCGCCGCAATCCGGCCCTTGGAAATCCGATTAAAGAAATCAAAATCACCCCCGCCAATAGCGCGTTCTTGAAACAGTTTGTAGTCGTCCCGCGCGATATTGTTGGCGATATTGATGTCCCCATCACGGGCAAGGCTCAACGCCGTCAGCAAATAATCAGGCTCATCTCCGGTCAACAATACCGAGCGCTGGTCTGTGTCGGCATTGTAGGGAATCAAGTAATGTCGGGAGTATGAATATACCGACATCAGGAGCGCTCCCAGCAGCAAGCCGCCCAGCCAGGGATTGCCCCAGCGCCGAAGAACGGCCACGCCGCCCCCTAACGCCGCCGCATAGCCAAGCCACGTCAAACCCAGAACTTTTAATACCGGCAAAATCATGCGGGATAAGATAAGCCATTCTTCCCGCATTCACGAAGCGAAAAAGCGGGGATATCAACAGGAGGAACGAAATGCGGCTGGCATGTTTGGTGACGTTTTGCTACACCATGACCATGATTTCAAGGGATGCCATTAAACGATATGCGAAGCGGCTGGCGAGTGAGGTTAAGCCCTTGAAAATCGTTCTTTTTGGATCCTACGCCTATGGGCAACCGCAGTCTGATTCCGATGTGGACTTGTTGGTAATCATGTCTACGAGGCATAGGGCCGTCTATGAGGCGGCCCGTATCCAGTGCGCTGTGCCGGCGCCTTTTCCCTTGGATCTTCTGGTTCGCACACCCGGCCAGGTTCGGAAGCGTCTGGTGCTCGGGGATTCTTTCATGCGCGAGATCACGGCTAGCGGGAAGGTGCTCTATGAATCCGCTCACGCATGAATGGGTGGAAAAGGCTGAAGAAGATTTTGAGGCGGCGCGTCGCCTTTCACGTTGCCGGACAGTTTCGCTTTGGAATGCGGTGTGTTTTCACGCCCAACAATGTGCGGAGAAATACCTGAAGGCTGTTTTGCAGGAAAGTGAAACCGCCATACCCAAGATTCACCACCTTCCGTCCTTGCTGAATCTTTTTGTGATTCGCCATCCCCTCTGGGAAGGCATGCGAGAGGGACTGGTACTTTATAAGCGGGTTTGCCGTTGAATTCCACTATCCGGGTGAATCGGCCACCCAGGGAGATGCCGTCGAGGCGTTGAAAATATGCCGGTCTGTTCGTGAAACAGTGAGGGATCATTTGGGACTGAAGAGTCAGGGGCGGAAAGGGAGTGTTCCTCGGTTTGGCGTTCGGCGAATAAACTCGACACCTACGCGAAACTGACCAGCGCCATCAACCGGGCCAAGGATAGCGGCGACATCGCCATGCTACGGGAAATTGCGGAAGATCCGCATGGATTTATTCTTCGTCAAGGCTGGGCGGCGCTGGACTTCAGCGAAGAAGTTGAACTCGCTCAATTGCGGCGGCTTTACGAAACATTGCAACTGGAGGTCATCAACGTTCTGGAATTCATCGGGCAGTTGCGGGAAAGCCCCGATTACGAGCTTTGCCGGATCACCGAGCAGAAGCCCGGTGTGCTGGACGAACTCGCGGCGGAGCGAGCCGAGTTGCTCGACAAGGAAAGCGCTGAACTGGAAGCACAGGCCAATCGGCTTGCCGAGGAAATTGAAGAGTTGGGCGGGGAGAAGCCGTCACGAATCTCGTAACAAACATCTGAAGCGCTTCAGATGACGGATTTTGCGGTGACAGATGGGTTTGATCCGGCATAAGGTTGACCGCCTACAACCTAAACCGCTTCAGCTTTGGTGCCCCTCAGGAACGTCAATAATTTCGGGCACTACTCCACAACCCTTCTTGTATCGTCCGAACGCGATGGTAACACTCCATCGATACTCACGCTGCCACCGGTAGTCCTTTTGCCCTGAGCAGCAGTGTTGAACTTGCAACAACGGTCAAACATCCCGCCACTTGGAAAAGCAATGCGACAATGGGTGTCATGAGCCCGACAACACTCAGGCATTATTCAACCCGTCGCGCCTCCCCGTGAAGCAGGCGTAGCGCATTGAAGATAACTACCAACGACGTACCCATATCGGCGGCAATCGCCATCCACAGCGTTGCTAAGTGCATCAGTGCCAGCACAATGAACATGGCTTTCACGCCCAGGGCAAACATGATGTTTTGCCTGATAATTCGCAAAGACCGGTGCGCGTGTCGGACCAACCAGGGCAAACGGGACAAGTCATCGGACATGAGTGCAATGTCAGCCGTTTCCACAGCCGCATCCGTTCCCGCCGCCCCCATGGCAATTCCGATAGTAGCTGTGGCCAGTGCGGGGGCATCGTTGACCCCATCGCCCACCATGGCGACAGGGCCGAGGATCCGCTCGATTTCCTGAATCGCAAGCATCTTATCTTCCGGCAGCAATTCAGCCCGAAGTTCATCCACGCCAACCGCATGGCCTACCGCATCCGCAGTACCCTGGTTGTCCCCTGTGAGCATGACCACATGACGCACCCCCGCTGCTTTCAACTGGCGAATCAAATCTACTGACTCCGGCCGAATGGCATCCGCCACACTGATGAGTCCACAGACATGCCGGTCACTGCCCACCACAATAACGGAATGCCCCGCATCTTCCATACGTTGCGCCTGATCGTGCATCTCGGACTCTTCCACGCCTTTTTCATGTAACAGTCTATGGCTACCCACCCAGAAGAGATGGCCATCAATCGACGCCTCGGCTCCCCTTCCTTTGAGTGCGCGAAAGTCATGCGCCACCAAAGACTTCACATTCTCCGACTGTGCCTTTCTCAACACAGCCGCTGCCAGCGGATGTTCGCTGTGTATCTCCAGCGCCGCCGCGCAGGCGAGAAGTTCAGCGTGTGTGTGCCCATTCAAGGGGACGATCTCCTGCACCTCCGGGTGGCCTTGGGTTAATGTGCCGGTTTTATCCAGGGCAAAAACCCTCACACGTGCCACGGCCTCAAGGAAGGCCCCTCCTTTGATCAACACCCCGGCCTTGGTCGCCGCAGTGAGGGCCGCAACAATGCTCACGGGTGTTGAAATCACCAGTGCGCAGGGACAGGCGATCACCAGCATGACCAGTGCTTCATAGAACCAGTTTCCCCATCCGCCGCCGAATAGTGGCGGTACAACCGCAACCAGAAACGCCGCCGCGATCATGGCAGGGGTATAGTAATGCGCGAACTTCTCCACCCACTGTTCGATCGGGGCGCGGCGGGACTGGGCTTGCTCCACCATACGAATGATGCGTGACAGTGTGGTATCCGCAACGGGTTTGGTCGCTATGAACTCAATGAAGCCGTCCTCGTTGATTGTACCCGCAAAAACCTCAGAGCCTTCCTCCTTGGAGACGGGTATGGATTCCCCGGTAATCGGTGCTTGGTTTACCGAGGTCCGGCCCTTGGTAATGACACCATCCAGTGGTATTCGTTCGCCGGGACGTACCAGAACCGTTGACCCAAGGGGGACGTCGGACACTGGTTTTTCCATAATGTCCCCATCATGGGGACAGATGTAGCGTGCTGTCGGGGGCGTTAAATTCACCAAAGCGCGGATCGCCCGCCGGGCACGACTCACGCTCCACGATTCCAGAAGCAGCGAAAACGAAAAAAGAAACGCAACAGTCCCTGCCTCAAACCACTGTCCGATGATCATTGCCCCGATCACGGCCATGGTCATCAATAAATTCATATCTGCCCGCAACCTGCGCAAGGCCAGCCACGCCTTTGGCGCCACAAACCAGCTCCCCGCCACGACTGCCGAAGCATAAAGAAGGATCACGAGCAGTGGGAACTTGTGGCGAGAAACGCCTTCGCCCCCAGCCAGCGCATGCAATAGGTCTCCATGCAAGACAGCATGGGCGAGAAAGCCCAGCATCACCAAAACGCCGGAACTCGAGCACATAAGGGCCCGACCGCGTTTTCCCCACCAGCCTTCCTCGATGGCGCAGACTGCCGAAGGACAGGTTTCGTCAAACACTTCGGCCTCCAGCCCGGCCTGCCGCACGCCTTCGAGGATGGCCTGTTCATCAATGGGGCCCTCGCAGAGGACTGTCATCGTGCCATTAATGAGGTTGAAATCAAGGTTGGTGACGCCGGGCAGTTTGCCAACCGTCCCCTTGAGCGCGTTGACCTCCTCCGTGCAATCCATGCCGCGAATGGCGAAGATCCTATTCTTTTGTTCGTCTGGAATCATTAGGCTTCTGGCATGCGTGACGGGTTGTTCACTAAAAGTACCATTCGAATTCACAGTTCCATGTCAACGTTCCCTCGGGCGCGGCATCCGACACTCCAAAAAGATAGCCAACAGCGTATTTTAGATGAGCGCCGATCTTTCCGTACG
>JBAXPK010000045.1:0-20898 GCA_037132275.1 bacterium | reverse complement strand
TCTGAGGCGAGCGCGAGGGGTTCCGATCAACAGATTGTGTGTCCCGAATGGCTATAGTGGACGTTCTTTCCAAGACGGCTCGGCAGGGACGCCTCGCCATGATCAGGGTTTGGGCGGATTGAAGACGGTGACCTTCAGTTCTTCCGCCGGAACGAGATGCCGCCAAAGGAACGCCTGCATCCGGTCTTCAACCGGAACGGCTTCGTGAACTATTTTCTGTGTCCCGTTTGTTGCAGAGCCCTCAATGATCAGGTTTACCGGTTCTTTCGTCTCGCCCAGCCGGGTCTTAATCGTGATCTTGGCCAGGGTCTGGGTACCCGCCAGGGAGCCGGTCACACTGAATATATTCGTTGAGCCCTTCACCGCCAACTGGATGGCGTTGGTAAATCCATCCTGCCTGATTGCATAAACGCTGAGTGACGCCGTGGAATTACTGCGAATGTTCACGCTGGATGGCGCCACCCGCAACGCAAAATCGGGTTGCGGGGCACTGATGCGCAGGCGGTAACCATATTCCTCGCCCCCTCTGTGCTGGGTATCGTTCAGGTAAACATAATAAGTTCCGTTTGTAGGCAGGATGGCGCGAATGTATGAATCCGCAGGGTGCGTGTTGATCCCCGCAGCAGCATCTTCGCTATCGTCATTGAAAGCCAGCACGTTGCCGGCGGCATCCGTCAGCTTGAGATCGGAATCCAAGGGGGAATCCAACCTGCGCGCCATGACCTCGGCAACGACCTCCTCACCCCTGCGCCCGTCAAACCGGAACACATCCCGTTTTCCAGGTTTATCAATGCGCCCGTTCACCATGATGGGAAGCGTCACCTTCTGCGCGGTCTTGGCCATGCTGTTCGGTTCCTTTTCCAGACATTCAGGAAGATTGCCCAGGGCAAAAGGGATAGGGTTTGACAGAAAGCCGTTCGTCCCCATCGCGGTAATCGGATAGAGTCCGGGCGCCGCCTCCTTAAGGTCTGGCGTCAGTCGTGTTTCCGCAAGATTCCAGCCCTTCAGTTCAATCGTTGTATCACTCCCCACGCGCGCGCCCAATGGGAAGATACTGGTGACAAAAGGCATTTCACCGATCGTAATCCGATAGACAAAATCTTCACGGCCGCGATAGATGGCGTCATAGATGGCCAGTGTGTAGTCGCCGTCCGCAGGGATTTCGCAAAGGATCACAGGGTCGGGTTTGAAACGATAATCATCCTCATACGCCAGTTCCTTCCCTTTCGAATCGCACAGCACAAGCACAGGTTGGAACCAGCCCGGAACAGCATCGGCCACGTAAGGAATTAACCCGCGCGCCTGAACCGCCATGACCAGTCGCTGTCCTTTGCGGCCACCAAAGCGATACCGATCCACGGAGCCCTGGGCGATCTGGCCGTTTACAGTGCAAGGGATGGGAACATAGACCTCCTCGTCATCCAAAGCACTTTGCGCGCCCGCACTGCCCATCATCATCCCCGATGTCATCATCATGTCCGTATCGCCCTTGCCGGCGTCGCGGATCTTTTTGCGCAGGCTCTGCTCCTCCTTGCCCAGCGTCACCAGTTGGCAGGTGATCATCGGCGGCTCGGAAATTTCGGGAACCTGACCTACCATGAAAACCAGGGGATTCGACAGGCCAAGCGGCGTTCCAAGCCGTATTTCCCGCCGCCCTGGTTTCGCATCAGGCGCCAGGGTCACCTCGACAATCGCCAGATTGGCAATTGAAGCGCAGGCTGGCTGGGTGACATTTTCGCGGACAAGCTTCTCGATCCGCGCGATGAGATTGGTTACCGTCTGGTCCTTTTTAGCCGGGGACAATTCCTTCAACTCCTTCACCTGTTCATTCAGCAGTTGCACCTCCTGTGCATTCATTTTTTTATTATAATCCACCAGCCGGGCCTTAACCCCATGACCGGACACAAAAGCGCTGTTAACACCCTCCAATTTCTGTCCGCCCACCGTGACCCGAAAGGTTGTCCCCTGCTGTCCGCCGGCAGGATAGACATAGCCTATATATTGCGCTTGCGACACCGTGACGAGCACCACCCCGGCAAACAGGCCCACGATCGCGGGAACATGGCGTGGATATCGGTTCACATGATTTCCCTCAAACGACCGGCCGATTTTGCTCCAGCCTCGCCGGGCGCCAGAATATGGGCTTCCAGTCCCATGGGGTGAGGCAGCATGGCCTCCGGATCGATGCCGGCCAATTCATAAATACTGCCCAGCAGGTCTATTGGATAGACAGGCCGTTCCTTGACTTCTGCACCTTTTTCGTCCGACGAACCGACGATGTGGCCCCCCTTGAATCCCCCACCTGCAACCAGGACAGAAAAGACATTACCATAGTGATTGCGTCCACCATTCCATGGCGGTTGCCAGTCCACCTTCGGGCTCCTTCCAAATTCGCCGCAACACCAGACAAGGGTACTTTCCAGCAAACCCCGATCGGATAAGTCCTTAAGCAGGACGGCCAATCCCTGATCCAATTGCGGGCATTGCCGCCGCAGGGTCGCAAAGTGATTGGAGTGCGTATCCCAGCCGCCCGGATAATTAATAGTGACATAAGGAACGCCGGACTCGACCAGCCGTCGTGCCACCAGACAATCCTGCCCGAAGGTGTGTCGGCCATAGGCATCCCTGAGTTCCGGCTTTTCTTTTGAGAGATCGAATACCTCTTTGCCTTTGCCCAGGATCAGGCTGTACGCCTGTTCCTGAGAATCTTTTGAAATCATCAATTGCGGATTATCCGGCATGGCATTGCCCAGGGTGTTCAGTTTGTGAAGAAAGTCGCGCCGGGCCGCCTGCCGCTCGTCGGTAATACCGCGTGCCACAATACCCTCCACCTCGAATCGGGCCGCATTCGGATCACCGCCCGTCGCAAACGGTTTGCACTTGGAGCCAAGAAATCCCGACTCGGAAAACCGGCCCTGCGGCTGCGTGAGCACGACGTAAGGTGGAATCAATCCTTTGTAGCCGGCGTTGTACCCTTTGAGCAACGCGAACACGGCACCAATACACGGGTAAGCCAGCCGCTCTCCAGGCAAGTGGCCCGTCTGCATCAGGTAAGCGGCCGTCTCATGGCCGTTATTTCGGTGAGTCATGCTGCGAATGATCGAAAATTTATCGGCTTGTTTCGCCAGTTCCGGGAACAATTCGCCCAGAAGGATTCCCTTCACGTTGGTTTGAATCGTGTTTTTGAGCGGGCCGATATAGTCGTAGCCCGCATCCGGTTTCGGATCCCAGGTGTCCGTATGGGACATACCGCCCCACAAAAAGACCTGGATAACAGCCTTGGCTTTTGCCTTGAGGGGCGGCTTGGGCAGCGGGGGGGCTTCCCCTGCCAGTGCCAGCGCCTCGCGCCCCAACGTGCTGGAGAACAACAGACCCGCCGTCCCGAGGAGGCCGCGTCGAATCGCCTCGCGCCTGGACATGGGCGCACTCAACTGTTCCGTTTTCATGGTTTCACCTTTTCAATGACGGTAAAGGAACTCATCACTGTTGATCAAGGCCCACATCAGATCAATCCACACATCATTGCCTTTGACGATCCCTGACTTGGCATACGCCTCAGCCTGCTTCAGTTCTTCCGGCGTTGGAAAACGCGAGAGGATGGCCAGATACAGTTCCTCTGTTTTATCGTTCGGCTTGGGCTTGGACTTCAGGATCATCTTGAGAGTGGGACTCTTTTCCAATTTTCGCTGGATGTGGCTGGAGTTTAGCAAGTGCATGCTTTGAGTTGGCATCAGGCGGTTGATCCGTTCATTATCCATCCCCGTCGCGCGTGCCGGCCGACCAAAGAGCTCAAGAAACGGACTGGTGATACTGCCATCCGGCAAGGCAATCGCCGGTTTGTTTTCAGGAATAAAGGTGAACGGTTCAGGAATCGCACTTGTGTACAGGTCGGACATCCCGGTAACCCGGTTAATGGCATCGATCAGCACCTCTGCATCCAGTCGGCGAAGCGGATAAAATCCAAAATTGGCTTCTACCTTATCGGGGACCTCAGATTTCGGAATGATCGATGACGTTTGGTACGTCCTTGAGGTGAGGATCAGGCGGTACAGGTATTTCAGGTTATACCGGCTTGCGATAAATTCCTTCTGCAGATACTCGAGCAAGGCGGGATTGACCGGCGGGTTGTCCGGGCGGAAGTCGTCCGGCTCGTGAACAATGCCGCGCCCCATGAGCCAGGCCCAGACGCGGTTCACAAGGCTCGCCGTAAACCAGGGATTTTTCGGCGTAATCAGCCAGTCGGCAAAGATTGCGCGCGGATCCTGATCCGGGGGCAACGTTTTTATCTTTTTACCATCCGGCAAGAGAGCCTCCCGCGGCGGCAAGGCTTTTTCAGGATCCCAGAAAACAATCTCTTCTTTCCATTCACGGGTGGGTTTGTAACTGATCTGCGAGAAGAACACCGCCATGCCGGGCAAGTAGTCTTTACTGGACCAGGACTCAACCCGGGCGCCCATGAAGGTCAGGGCTACCGTGGCCGCAATTCCCTCGGGGGTCTTATTTTGAAGGGCCCGATAAAAGTTAACCGGGCCCACACGGAAATTACTGCCATTCGCAGTCAGCATCTCGCGCACAAATTGGTCATACGGCTTGTTCTCACGGAGGGACGTCATGATCCAGTGGTGATACGCTTGCGCCGCGTTCGGCCACAAGTTAACAGGGAATTCCGCCTTGACCCTGAGCACATCGCTCCACTTCATGGCCCAGTAATAGGCAAACTCATCCCTCTCCAGAAGGCGGTCAATTAAGACACCGCGCTTATTCCGGTCCTGATCCTGGAGAAATTCGCGTGTTTCTGTCGCCGTGGGCAGCGTACCAATGACGTCCAAAAATACTCGCCTGAGAAACACGGCGTCGGAGCAAATGACCGGTTTAACGCCTAAGCCCGATAATTTTCCGGCACAAATCCTATCAATAGGATTGCCCGGCAAGACGCAGGTTGATCCTTCAAAAACAGTGAGTTCCGGACGGGCAGGCCATGCGCTACCCAAGACTCCCAAGAACACAGCCGTCGCGATCAAGCACGTCTTCACGTTGTCAAGCGTGACACAGACACAGTTGTGAGACAAGCAGGATTCTGGTTACCCCAAAACTTCCCTCGCCAGTTTCACCACGTTGGCTGTAGTAAAGCCGAACTTCTCGGCCAACACCTTGAAGGGGGCTGACGCGCCATAGTGATCGATGCTCAATACGCGTCCCTTGCAGCCAACATACTTGGCCCATCCCATGGAACTCCCCGCTTCAACGGCCAGGCGCTTCTTGCACTCAGGCGGCAGAACCTGTTCCCGGTACTCGGAGGTTTGTTTCTCGAAGAGATCCCAGGAGGGCATGTTCACCACACGCACAATTTTGCCTTCCTTAGCCAGTTCTTTACCCGCTTCCAGCGCCATACTGACCTCGGATCCGGAACCTATAAGAATCAGGTCGGGTGTCCCTGTGGCGCTTTGCCATAGGATATACGCGCCTTTCTCTAGATTGGAAGCCCCTGGATAGACTTTGCGATCCAGCACCGGCAGATTCTGGCGGGTCAGCAACAGAAGCGTCGGGCCGGTTTTATTTTTTATCGCCGCAATCCAGGCTGCCGCCGTCTCAGTGGGGTCGGCAGGCCGGATAATTGACACATTTGGCATACACCGATAACTGGCAAGCTGCTCGACCGGCTCATGCGTCGGGCCATCCTCGCCAACATAGAAGCTGTCATGGGTGAAGACATAAATCACAGGCGTTTGCATCAGTGCTGAAACGCGAATCGTGGGCCGGCAATAATCGGAAAACACGAAGAACGTGGATCCGAACACCCGGAATCCACCATGCAGTTGCATGCCATTCAGGATGGCCGACATCCCCAGTTCACGGATGCCGAAATGGAGGTTGCGCCCCTCAAACTTGCCGGGCAACACGTCGGCAAACCCTTCCAGATAAGTCTTGGTACTGGGCGCCAGATCCGCTGCGCCCCCCACAAACCAGGGAAGTGCCTTGGCGAGAACCTGCATCACCTTTCCCGAGGAGATGCGGGTGGCTTCCGGCTTGTCAAACACCGGCATTTTCGCCTCGATGTCGGCGGGTAACTCCTGATTCATGAAGGTCTGCCAGGCTTTTGCAAGTTCAGGATAGGCGGCGGCATATTTCTTATAGTCCGATTCCCAAGCCACGACCTTGGTCTCCATTTCACGCGCCCGGACGGCAAAGACCTCGCGCACCGCGTCAGGAACGTAGAAATCCTTGTCCTCCGGGAATCCCAGCGCTTTCTTGGTCGCCTTGACTTCCTCCACGCCCAACGGTTCGCCATGGGCCTTGTGGGAATCATGCAAATGGGGTGACCCCTGGGCGATATGGGTGTGGGTGATGATTAAGGTCGGACGGTCCTTCTCCGTCTTGGCGGTCACAATCGCCTTCTCGATTTCCTCAATGTTATGCCCGTCAATTTCGAGCACATTCCATTTATACCCCACAAAGCGCTTCCGAACATCGTCGCTATAGCTCAGCTCTGTGCTGCCCTCGATGGTGATCCGGTTGCTATCATAGAACACCACCAGTTTATTAAGTCCGAGGTGGCCGGCCAGTGAGAACGCCTCGTGCGACAGCCCCTCCATCAGGTCGCCATCACCGCAGAATACGTAGGTGTGGTGATCCACCGGGACAAACGTACCGGCATTGAACCGGGCGGCCATCATGCGCTCGGCAAGCGCCATGCCTACCGCCATGCCGCAACCCTGCCCCAACGGGCCTGCTGTGGCCTCAACGCCAACGGTATGGCCGTGTTCGGGGTGACCCGGCGTCTTGCTGCCCCACTGGCGGAACTGCTTGAGTTCATCCAGGGGAAGATCATACCCGGTCAGGTGCAACACGCTGTACAGCAACATCGAGCCATGGCCGCCGGACAACACGAACCGGTCACGGTTTTCCCAATCGGGGCGCGCGGGACAATGATTCACATGATTCAGAAAAAGCACCGCCGCCACATCCGCCATTCCCATGGGCATTCCCGGATGCCCGGAATTCGCTTTTTGCACACCATCCATCGCGAGTCCGCGAATTGTATTAGCCACCAAATTCACTGTCTTATCCACTGGTCGTCTCCTTTTTCCCGCTATGCTATTTGATAAAAACCCATAAGAAACCCCTTGCGTGGGTTCTTCTCCTTCTCTATAGTGAGGGCGTTAATCGTAGCGATTCATGTTCGGTTGTCCAGTCCGCAATTCCGCAGACCTCCGGCGAACACCTGTCACGATCCTTTTTCGTGGCCGAACTATGCCGGATGTTGGATTTCTAGGACTAGACACATGGGGTGGTCGCATAAGTTTCGCGTCGCATGTTGCGGCGCAAGTCGAAATAAACAGGAGTAAATGGTAATGGCATCGAATAGTGTGAAGAAGTATGTGTATAGTTTTGGACGTAGTAAGACCGAGGGTGGAGCCAGCGATAAAAACCTGCTGGGTGGCAAAGGCGCCAACCTCGCGGAGATGTGTATTCTCGGCCTTCCGGTTCCGGCAGGCTTCACGGTCTCAACGGAATGCTGCTGTGACTTTTTTGCGAACAAGTCACGCTTCCCCAAAACCTTGATCGCCGAGGTTGAAGCCGCGCTTCGTTTGACGGAAACCGATATGGGTATGAAGTTTGGCGACGTGAATGATCCCCTGCTTCTTTCCTGCCGTTCCGGCGCCCGTAAGTCCATGCCGGGCATGATGGAAACCGTCCTGAACGTGGGGTTGTGCACCAAAACCATCCCCGGCCTGATTGCCAAAACCGGTAACGAGCGTTTCGTGTACGATTCGTACCGCCGCCTGATCATGATGTACTCCGACGTGGTGATGGAGAAGGCCGAAGGCGTGGAGCCTGCCGAAGGCAAGGGCATCCGGATGCAATTGGAAGGCATCATGCATGAGCTCAAGGCCAAGAAGAGCTATAAGTCCGACACCGACATGACTGCGGACGACCTGAAGGGGCTGTGCGAGAAGTTCAAAGAGCGCATCCTCAAGGTGCTCGGCAAGGCATTCCCGGATGATCCGATGGAGCAGATGTGGGGCGGTGTCGGCGCCGTGTTTAAGAGTTGGAACGGCAAACGCGCGATCTCCTATCGCCGTATCGAAGGGATTCCGGACGAGTGGGGTACCGCCGTCAATGTCCAGGCCATGGTTTTTGGCAATATGGGCGATTCCTCCGCTACCGGGGTTGCCTTTACCCGAAACCCGGCCACCGGCGAGAACAAATTTTACGGCGAATGGCTGATTAACGCCCAGGGCGAGGATGTTGTGGCCGGCATCCGTACGCCGAGCCCGCTGAACAACGACACCAAGAATGACCAAAACAAGCATCTGAAATCGCTCCAGGAACAGATGCCTCCGATTTACAAGCAACTCCTGAATATTCGGAAGACGCTTGAGAGTCATTATAAGGATATGCAGGATATCGAGTTTACCATTCAGGAAGGCCAGTTGTTCATGCTCCAATGCCGAAGCGGCAAGCGCACTGGCACGGCGGCCTTGAACATGGCCATGGACATGCTCTCGGAAGGCTTGATCACTGAGAAAACGGCCGTGCTCCGCCTGGAGCCACAACAACTGGACGAGCTGTTGCACCCGGTCGTGGACCCCAAGGCTGAGATTATGGCGAAATTGCTCTGCAAGGGATTGCCCGCCGGGCCCGGCGGCGCCTGCGGCCAGATTGTGTTTACGGCGGCAGATGCCGTGAAATGGTCCAAGGCCGGCAAGACCGTCATTCTGGTTCGCGAGGAAACCAATCCCGAGGACGTCGAAGGCATGCGGGCAGCCGCAGGCATCCTGACCGCCCGTGGTGGAATGACCAGCCATGCAGCCCTGGTGGCCCGCGGATGGGGCAAGTGCTGCATCGTCGGAGCCGGCGGCATGCATGCCGATGCGCACGAGAAGAAACTCACCATTGGCACTCTGGTTCTCAAGGAAGGCGCCGTGGTCACCCTGAATGGAAGCCGCGGGCACGTCTATACCGGTAAAGTTCCTCTGGTGGATAATTCCGAAAATCCCCGGTTCCAACAGTTCATGCAGTTGGTGGATAAATTCCGCACAATGGGGGTTCGCGCCAACGCCGACACCGCCGAGGATGCCCGCAAAGCCCGCGCTTTCGGCGCCGAGGGGATTGGCCTGTTCCGCACCGAGCACATGTTTTACGGCAAAGGCAGCGATGAGCCTCTCTTCCTGCTACGGAAAATGATCCTGAGCAAGTCAGCCGATGAGCGTGTTTCGGTGTTGAAGAAACTCTTCCGCTTTGTGAAGAGCGACATCAAGGCCACGCTGGCAGCCATGGACGGTATGCCCGTCACGGTTCGTCTGCTCGATCCGCCCCTGCATGAATTCGTTCCGCAGAGCCCGGCCAAGCAGAAGGAATTGGCGGTCAGCCTCGGCATTTCGCCCAAGGAAGTCAAGGCCCGCGGCGATTCACTGCATGAATCCAACCCGATGATGGGACACCGCGGTGTGCGTCTGGGCATCACCTATCCGGAAATCACCGAGATGCAGATCCGCGCCATCTTTGAGGCGGCGGCGGAACTGATCAAGAGCGGTAAGAAGTGCCATCCCGAGATTATGATCCCGGTTACCTGCGACATCAATGAACTGAAGCACCAGAAGGCCATCGTCACGCGCGTCTGGGAGGATGTGAAAGCCCGCAAGAAACTCGATGATATTCCGTATTCATTCGGTACGATGATCGAGATTCCCCGGGCCGCACTCCTCGCCGACCGTATGGCGCAGGAAGCCGACTTCTTCTCCTTCGGGACTAATGATCTGAGCCAAATGACGTTCGGATTCAGCCGTGATGATATCGGCGGTTTCATGAACGACTACCTCGAGCAGAAGATCATCGCCGCCGATCCCTTCCAGACGATTGATCAAGATGGCGTGGGCCAGTTGATCAAAATCGCCGTGGAGAAGGGGCGCCAGACCAAGAAGGCCCTAAAGGTCGGTATCTGCGGTGAACAGGGGGGTGACCCGGAGTCGGTGAAGTTCTGTTTCAAGACCGGATTAAACTACGTCAGCTGTAGTCCGTACCGCGTGCCGATCGCCCGCTTGTCCGCCGCACATGCGGCGCTCAAGGGTTGATCGCGCCCGCCTGACAGAGAATAAAAAAAGAACGCCCCGGATATAAATCCGGGGCGTTCTTTTTTCCGCCGTATCACGGTGTTTATTTATTTGGCTTTGGCTGGCGGGGGAGCGGCATCACACGCCGCCGGGACAGCCTTGGCATCGGCGTCAGGAGCTTTTTCTGGCTTCCTGTCACCTTTATTGTCTTCGCCCCTCATCCGTTTGTGATCCCGCACCATATTCTCTCGCTTTTCCAGGTGATTCTTCATTGTTTCACGCACTTTCACGCGCTGCTCGGGAGTCAAAATCTTCTGGATGGCCAGCATCTGCTTAATCTGCATTTTGCCGATTGCCGATCGAACCTGGGAAATTTCATCGGCGGCTTTTAGAACCGCCGCCTCATCCGGTGTATCCTGGCTGAACAATTCCGCCTGAGTTTGGGCCAATGCCTGCATTTTGGCATGCAGATCCCGCATGGTGTTTGTAGACCCGGAAACAATGACTCGCATCTGTTCCTTCTGATCTTTAGAAAGGTCAAGTTGCTTGATCAGGCGCATGATAGGCATATCCTCACCTTCCATGGCCCCCATTCCCCATCTGCCTTGCGGTTTCATCGGAGGCGGTCCTCCAGCAGGCGCTTGCGACAAGGCTATGGTCGCCATTCCCACCACACATCCCATCATTAATATCAGTTTATTCATCTTCGTTTCCTTTCTGTATTTTCTTTAGAACAGTTGCGACCTGTCTCAAAATTAATTAGACATCATATATCAAACGGGTTACAGACTTGGTTTATTGCAGTTTTATTTTTTATGATATCATCGGCCAGCCTGCTTTACATGATTTTTATCGCGAAATTGTCAGAATATCAGGCTTTTTCTGCCCCTCTCAAGGGGTTGTTCATTTCTTTTCATCCACATGCCATTCAAAACAAGGATGTTACACATGGCGACCCTGAAAACTTGCTTTTTTTTCAGATCGGATTCGTCCACATTTAAAGAACTGACGCTATTTAGAAACGGCACAATTGCCCCATATCTTGTGGCGTTCACTTAAATAACATCAACCTGTCGTAGGTAAAAAATATTTCACAAATAATCGAGAAATACCCTTGCCTGCTTATATTTTCTCCCCTATTGTCCTGCGTCAGCGGGTACAAGAGAAGACAATAAGAGGGCTGTTAATAACCTGTTAATAAGTCGTAAAACAGCCTCCGTTATTGGTTTTCAAATAGTTTTTGGTTATTTTTATATGTGAATTGCGAGAAGTCGGCATCTTTCGTATACAGAGGGATTGTCGACGGGAGAATCAACGTGTCAGAAAACAATGCGTCTGTAGTGTGGCGGGCGGCTTGCGACCATTTGGGCAAGCTTCTGCATCCCGATGTCTATTCGCGATGGATAGAAGTTATTGAGGCGGGAACCCTTGAGGGTCAAACACTGACTTTGTTGGTGAGTAACAATTTTTATCAGACTTGGCTTGAGGAAAACTATTTGTCATTGATCCGGTCGGCTGTGGCCTCCGTGTCGGGCGAATCCTATGACATCGCCTTCGAGATTTCCAAGAGAACACCAGGACCAGTCAAGGCGGACACTCAGCCTGTTGAGCCCAAGCCGGTACCGGGACGCCGCCCGTCGCCCGTTCGTCAGCTTGGCGGTCCGGTGTTTAATCCCCGTTTCACCTTTGATGATTTCGTGGTGGGTCCCTCGAACAATTTCGGCCATGCGGCCGCACTGGCCGTCGCCCAGTCGCCGGCGCGCGCGTATAACCCGCTGTTTATTTATGGCGGGTCCGGGCTTGGGAAAACACATCTCATGCAGGCCGTCGGTCATCATGTCCTGAAAAACTCCAATGCGAAAATTGCCTATCTGTCGTCCGAGAGCTTTACCAACGAGTATATTGAGGGACTTCAGAATAAGTCCTTGGTTCAATTTCGGAAAAAATATCGCGGCATGGATCTCCTGCTGATTGACGACATTCATTTTCTGGCTGGAAAAGAGCGTATGCAGGAGGAGTTTTTTCACACCTTCAATGCCCTCTTTGACGCGCACAAGCAGATTGTGCTTACCAGTGATCGCCCTGCCAGCGAAATTCAGGGGCTTGAGCAACGGCTGGTGACGCGGTTCGAATGGGGGTTGGTGACAGAGCTTCAGCCGCCGGATCTCGAAACACGCATTGCCATTCTCCGGAACAAGCAGGCCCAGGGTGGATACAAACACTCTGACGAGATCATTCTATTCATTGCCAAAACCATACGATCCAATATCCGTCGGCTTGAAGGAGCGCTGATCCGGGCCACTTCCTATGCCTCGTTGATGAACAGGGCTCTCACGATTCATGATCTCGAGACGCTGCTTCGTGATACGATTGACCAGGAAAAACAGGAAGATCTTTCCTTTGAAATAATCATGAAGACGGTAGCGGAGCATTATGACATCCGCCTGGTGGATATGACCAGCAAGCGTCGCCCGGCGGCCATCACAATGCCCCGTCAGGTGGCCATGTATCTATGCCGGTCACTCACCCCTTCCTCGCTGCCGGAAATCGCCGGGGCGTTTGGTAAAACACACGCCACCATCCTGCATGCCTGCCGGGGCGTTGCGAAGAAAATGGAAACCGATCCCGACCTTAGACAGAGTGTTTCCCACCTTAGCCGTTTGTTGGAGAAGAAGAGTTGACAAGTATGTTCATAACAGGGACAAATAGTGTTGGTAAGTGTCGCGAAGAATGTTATCAACCTTTTCTCACACACATCCGAGGGGTGTCATTAACAGGCGGCAAGGGAGTTCCTTCGCCTGTTTTTCAGCACTTTGGGGGCGTTTTTGGAGTTGTTGATTTTGTTAACAGGGTATAATACGGCTGATATTTCTTTAATCTATAAAGAATAATAATATTCAATTGTTGATAGTCGGGTTCAGGAGGATAAATGAAACTTGTTATTGCTAAAGATGCCGTCATGTCAGGACTTCAATTGGTTCATGGCGTGGTCAATGTTCGCCCCACCCTTCCTGTGCTTTCCAACGTGTTGATGGAAGCCAAGAATGACAAGTTGTGGTTGACGACAACCGACATGGAAGTGACCATGCGGTGTGCGGTGGAAGCCAAGACCGGGAAGGCAGGTTCCACAACCATACCCGCGCGTCGCCTATTCAGCATTATCCGGGAACTTCCCGCTGATAATATTGAAATCGAAGTGGATGAGAAAAATGCCGCATCCATCACGTGTGGATCCGCATTTTTTAAAATCAACGGTTTGCCGGATGATGAATTTCCAGCCATTCCAAAAAGCGAAGATGGACATACTTTTACGGTTGAACAGAAAGTTCTGAAGCAAATGCTTCAAAAAACGTTTTATGCCGCATCGACGGATGAAACGCGCTTCATCCTGAACGGTACGTTAATGAGCTTCAAGGGCAATAAATTGACTCTGGTGGCCACAGATGGACGGCGGCTCGCGTTGACTGAAAACGAAATTGAGTTCCCGAAGGAAGCGGAATGCGAAGCTATTGTACCCACCAAGGCCATTAACGAACTGATCCGCATCTTAAAAGATGAGGGCTCGATTAAGGTTCATATCGGGAAAAATCAGGCTAGCTTTGAATTTGATGAAGTCATGTTGACCACCAAGCTCATTGAGGGAACCTATCCGAATTTCAGGCAGGTAATACCGGGGCAGTGCGAACAGCGAATTGCGGTGGACCGGGAAGTTCTATTGACTGCGCTCAAGCGCGTCGCCCTGCTAACCAGCGAAAAATCGAGCTCGATCAAACTGACTTTCGGGAAAAACAAACTGAAAATCAGCGCGTCGTCACCGGATGTTGGCGAGGCCCATGAATCCGTGGCCATCAAGTACAATGCCAAGGAAATCCAGGTGGCCTTTAATCCTGATTACATCATGGAGCCCCTTCGCAACATCGCGAATGACGAGATCTACGTGGAGCTGACGGATGAACTGAGCCCCGGCGTCATTAAATGCGACGTCCCCTTCATCTACGTCCTGATGCCGATGCGGATTTCGTAAACGCGGGCAGGGATCGTCTAATCGCTCAATGCTCCAAGCGAGCATGGTATACGTTATTGGTTATACTGGCCCCAAGCCCCAATACCGGATAACAAAAATCTTGCCTCTTCTATCGGAATCCGTATTATCTGCGCCCTTAGTAGTTCGGGAAGTTCCCGGACGGAAGCGAGTGTTGCGCCTCTCCGGCGCAGCCAAAGCGGATTGCCTGTCTCAGATGGGCTCAATATATAAGGAGGCTAGAGTGGATACTGTTCAAGTACCGGCGGATATTACCGTCAAGGACCTGCTGGATGCGGGGCTGCATTTCGGTCATCAGACCAAGCGTTGGAATCCCAAAATGAAGCCGTTTGTCTTCGACAAGCGCAATGGGATTCATATCATCGATCTTACCAAAACCCTTGAGCAGCTTGAAAAAGCCAAGCAGTTCGTCTACGAGACGGCCGCCCGGGGCCGCCCGATCCTGTTTGTCGGCACCAAGAAGCAGGCCCAGCAGGTGACGAAGGAAATCGCCATCTCTTGTGGTCAGCCCTACGTTAGCACCCGCTGGCTTGGTGGAACGTTGACCAACAGCCTTACCATCCGCAAGCGGATCAAGTATATGCATCAGGTGGAGAAGATGGAGAAGGATGGCGACTTCGAGAAGATGCCCAAGAAGGAAGTGGCCGTGTTGCGCAATGAGCTTGAGAAGCTGCGCAAAAACCTTTCCGGTCTGTCCAAAATGGACGACAAGCCCGGTGCGATGTTTGTGGTCGATGTTAATCGGGAGGCCATTGCGATTGCCGAGGCGAATCGCCTGCATATCCCTGTGATCGCCATTGTGGATACGAATACCAATCCTGACCCCGTGGATTATCCGATTCCCGGTAATGATGACGCCATTCGCGGCATCAAACTGATTGCCGGTGAACTCGCGAAGAGCATCAGCAAGGGCGTTGAGGAATACTCCAAGATTGCGATCGAGGAGAACAAGAAGCGGGATGCCGAACAACAAAGCCAGCCTGGCGGTGACAACCGGCCTTCCGGGCCGCGCAAGCCCCGCGGCGAGAGTCGCAGTCCGCGTCGTCGCACCGGTGGCGGTGGCGCCCCCAGGAATGACGCCCCGGCGCCTGCAGCGCCCGAGGCTTGATTCCCCCTCCCCTGCCCTGTCCAATGATAGGGCGGGGGGTTTATTCACCCTCAAATCAGGAGAAATTGACAATGGCTGACATTACAGCAGCAATGGTTCAGGAATTACGTGAAGCCACGAATGTGGGCATGATGGAATGTAAACGCGCGTTGGTGGAGGCGGGTGGCGACAAGGAGCAGGCCATTCGCCTGCTGCGCGAGCGTGGCATGGCGATTGCCGCCAAGAAGTCAACCCGCGCGGCAAATCAGGGCTTGATCGCGGCGGCCGGCGACAGCAAGGCTGGCGCATTGATCGAGATCAACTGCGAGACCGACTTTGTGGCCAAGAATGAAAGCTTCCAGAAGTTCGTCAAGTCGATGGCCTCGAAAGCGCTTTCGATGGCCGATGGTACGATCACGGAGGTGACCAAGACCGAAATGGCCGCCAAGGTGGCCGAGATCGGTGAGAACCTGATTGCCAAGCGCAATATCAGTTATACCCTCCAGGGGCCGGGCATGGTGGCTACCTATATCCATCTGAATGGCAAACTGGGCGTGATGCTTGAACTCGGGTTCGGCAAGGAGGCCTCAGCGGCCAGTCCAGTGACCCAGGAATTGGCCAAGGATCTCACGCTTCATGTGGCGGCGTGCAGCCCGAAGTATTTGGTGCGCCAGGAAGTACCGGCGGATCTCATCGCCGCCGAGCGCGAAATCTATGCCAAACAGGTCATCGGCAAGCCGGCGAATATCGTGGACAAGATTGTGGACGGGAAGATGGGTAAGTTCTACGCGCAGGTCTGCCTGATTGAGCAGGGCTTCGTCAAGGATCCCGATATCTCGGTCACCAAGCTTCTTGAAGCCAAAGGCAAGGAAGTGGGCGACACACTCACGATACGACGTTTCGTGCGGTGGCAGATGGGTGAGTAACCAGGCGCGAACAGCAAATGTGGCAGGGCAGGGTTATTCCTGCCCTGTTTCTTCTTATGGCAGCGGTCTATAAATATCCTCGTCAGGCCAAACGGGAACCGTCGATTACAGCCGATGGCGGGATCCCCATTTCCAGACTCATCGGTCCTCTTCTCCGGTCTGTGAAACTGGATGAGCAGTGCCGGATGGGGATTCTTGAGGAAAAGTGGGAGACGGCGGTGGGAAAGGGAATCGCTGCCCACACACGCCCTGGCCGTCTAATTAACAAAGAACTGACTATCTTTGTGGACAGTTCCCCATGGTTAAGCGAACTCCAGAGATGTGCCAAAAAGGAGTTGCTTGCGAAACTGCAGTCCGTATTTGGCCGGGATGTCATCCAATCCGTCCGCCTCAACATGGATCCGGGCAAAGCCTAAAGCGCGTCAGCGTCCCCTTGATTAACAATCTGGTCAGCTTCTTTCAACACCTTGAGCTCAGGGTAATCATACCGTGACGGGGAGTGATGGTTGCCGATGATGTCCTTGACCTTTTCAATTTTATCAGGCGGGAAACCGATGGCGCTAAGCAGGCTTTCCGCGACAGGCGGGCCATATTTTTCCTGGGTTTTCCCGGTATTGTATCCCAGTTCTTGTTCGGACATTTTGATTCCGATGTCATGAAGCAAGGCGGCGGCAATAACCACGGCCTGGTCACAAGCGGGCCGATCCTTCATGAGTTGTTCCGCATGGAATAAAACGCGCAAGGCGTGTTCGATTCGGCGGTCATCATTTCCGAAATACTCAACCAGAAGTCGGACAATCTGTGCTCGCAGGGTGTGCATGGGTGATCAAGTGGATATAATCAATCCATTATGCAATTTGCGTGCGTGATTTGGGAGCTCCGGGCGGTGTATTGGTGAAACTCAATCTTAACCCCGCTCGGATCAGTGGTCCATATTTGCCAGCTGTTATCGGCGCCAAGCGTCTTGGGTGTGGCCTCATATCCGCCCGCCGTGAGTTTGATCCCGATCTGATCGATGTCATCGACTTCCAGGCAAAAGTGCAGAATCGGGCCTTTCGCATGGACATCAATTTCATTTTGCTGGAACACTTCGACGTAATTTCCCGGGGACACCTCCAGATAGAACCCGATCACGCGATTATTCCGGATGAAATCAAAAACCTTTTTTAGCCCCAGGCAGGAACAATAAAATTTTTCGACGGCCGATAGATCCTTGGCTGATAAACAGATATGAGCAAGCCCTTTTATCCCACTCTCTTCCGTTTTAAGGGCCTTGATTTCCTCCTCAAGATCCTCAATCTTTTGCCAATGCGCGAGAGACGCATGATGCACGCTGATGAATTCCGTTCTTCCCGCGCAGTGCTCGGGAAGTGTCTCCTTGAGATCCTTCAGGGCTTCCTGAAGTTGGGCGAGTCTGGCTTTTTTGGCTTCGTTTTCGGTTTTCATATCTGTGTGTCTCCTTTTCGCTAAGTAAGCGATATCGCAAACACTATAACTGTAAGAGCATGAGCAAGGAGGGTCAATGTCTTTGTGGATGCCGGTGCACCAGACGGACGAAGGCGCGGTCTTCTTCGTGATCCTTGTGTGCTTCTGTTCAAACTCATCATTTGAGCACCAAATAGAACCCCTACAGTGACATGCGCCCGTCCAAGGTTCAGCGTTTCCCCCGTTTGATGATCACGGCTAGAATAGAGATGTCGGCGGGATTAACACCGGAGATACGGGCTGCCTGGCCAAGCGAAGTCGGCCTAATTTTTTTTAGCTTTTCACGGCACTCGAAGCGAAGGACATTCAGGGAGTCATAATCAATCCAATCCGGAATACGTTGATTCTCCAGCGAGCGGGCCTTTTCAATCTGTAATTGTTCCCGGGCAATGTATCCGGCATACTTAGCCAAAACTTCAACTTGAGATATGACCAAACAGTCCGCATTAATTTTTGACGGCAGATCACTATATGTAAGCTCCGTTCTACGAAGGAGTTGCAACAATGACTGGCCGCTATGAAAGGTGGATGAAAGACGTTGAAGTTCGGATTCTATTTCACCCTGATAACGAGAAAATCTCTGAATATTAGCCGTCGAAACGATCCCGATTTCCCTGGCAAACGGCAACATACGGAAGATTGCATTATCCTGACGCAGAATAAGACGATGTTCGGCACGGGATGTAAACATACGGTAAGGCTCGTTGGTTCCCTTTGTGACCAAATCGTCAATTAAGACGCCGATATAGGCATCACCTCTTCCAAGGATAAACGCCTTTTCGTCCCGCAACTTTCTGACGGCATTTACGCCAGCCACAAAGCCCTGTCCAGCGGCCTCTTCATAACCTGTCGTGCCGTTGATCTGCCCCGCAAAATAAAGGTTCTCAATAAGTTTCGATTCCAAGGTGTGAGTAAGTTGCGTTGGATCGGAATAGTCATACTCAATGGCATAAGCCAAATTTGTGAACACGGCGTTTTCCAATCCAGGAATCGAATGAATCATCGCAATCTGTGCTTCTTCAGGCAGGCTATTCGAAGTTCCATTCGGGTACACCTCGTCTGTTGCCCGCCCTTCCGGCTCTAAAAAAACATGATGACTGTCTTTATCCGAAAACTTTACAATCTTATCCTCAATCGACGGACAATACCTGGCGCCAGTTCCTGTAATAATTCCGCTATACAAGGAGCTTTTATCTAAATTATTCCGGATAATCTCGTGAGTTTCTGAAGTTGTATGAGTTATATGACATGGAAGTTGATTATCGCCAGGATTCCATGGACGCAGAGCAGGATGTTCCACGTGGAACATTTCCCTATTTCTATCTTCTGTCTTCTGTCTTCTGCCATCTTCATGTTCCACGTGGAACATCTGGCTCTCATCGCGAACCGCAAAGGAAAAGAAAGGCGGCGGCACATCGCCGGGCTGCTTTTCTGTTTTGCTCCAATTGATGCTATCTTTGTGCAGCCGTGGAGGTGTTCCTGTTTTTAGTTTGCCTAGTTTAAAGCCGATTTTCTCAAGGGAGCCGCTGAGTTGAGTGGCAGACGCTTCGCCTTTTCGTCCGCCAGGGAAAGATTTATTGCCGATATGGATGACTCCACGAAGGAAGGTTCCGGTTGTCAAAATGACTGATTTTCCGCGTATTTGACTGCAATTGGAGAGAATTACCCCGTGAAGTTGCCCGTTTTCGATTAAAAGGCTTTCGGCCATTCCTTCGATAGTGGTGAGATGATCAGTTGTTCTAATAACCACGCCCATTCGTTCTACGTAGGCGTGTTTATCGCATTGTGTCCGGAATGCTTGGACAGCTGGGCCTTTTTTTGTATTTAAGGTTCTGAACTGGATTCCCGTATAATCGCTGTTCTTGGCCATTTCGCCGCCAAGAGCGTCAAGTTCGCAGACGATATGGGACTTCGCGATCCCTCCTATGGATGGATTGCAGGACATTCTGGCGATTGCCATTCTGTCCATGGTTAGTAAAGCCGTCCTGGCTCCCATTCGTGCGCTTGCAAGCGCTGCCTCGCATCCTGCGTGCCCGGCGCCTACAACTATGACATCGAATGGGCTCATGTTAACGTTCACTTCCCAATGCAGAATCGGGAGAAGATGTTGTTGAGAAGTTCATCATGATAGGTTCTGCCTGTCGCCTCACCCAGTGTTTCGAGCGCCCCCCTGAGTCGTGATGCGGCCAGTGCCGGTTCCGGGGTGGGGCGGGTGAGTAGGAGTCCCGATTCGATAATGTCTTTATGCGCAGATATCAATAATCGACGGTGCCGCTCTGATATTACGGCGTGATGGGCCTCGCTTTGACGAATCCCCAAAGTTTTGATGATATCTTTCTTGAGATCTTCAATTCCGGCGCCATTTTTAGCACTAATATATAGGACTGACCGGTCAGGCGTGTGAGCCTTAGTTGATCCGTTATTTTCTAAATCGCATTTATTCACAACGATTAATGTTCTTGTCTGCGGAAGAGATGCAAGATGCCTGGCATCGTCAGCATCCATACCAACGACGCCATCAATAACATAAATCGTACAGTCTGCTTTAAATATTGCGTGTTTTGCTCGACGGACGCCTTCGCTTTCAATCTCGCAGGGTGTTTCTCTCAGACCTGCCGTATCCGTTATTCGGACTTGATAGCCATTAATGACCATTTGTTCTTCTATCGTGTCGCGAGTAGTTCCTGCGATTGGTGTTACAATAGCTCTCTCTTTGCCGATGAGAGCATTTAGCAGGGTTGATTTTCCGACATTTGGCTTTCCAGCAATGACCACCAGTGCCCCTTCGCGGAGCAAATGGCCCTCGCCCCATGAATCTAGAAGGTACTTGAATTCCGTCTCGACGATCTGGAGCCGGGCTTTGACGTCAAGCATGACGGACTCCGGTAGTTCATCTTCAGAGAAGTCGAGGGTGGCTTCAAGATTACCAGCCAGCGTCAGGGTGTCATCGTAAAGATGATCGAAAGCCTTGCTCAGGGAGCCGCTTAATTGTTCGAGGGCGGCATCTGCGGCACGGTCGGTGCGGGCGCGGATGAGATCAATGACGGCTTCGGCCTGCAGCAGATCGATGCGCCCGTTCAAAAAGGCGCGTTTTGTAAACTCACCGGGATCAGCAGCCCTGGCGCCGGCATCGAGAACGACGCGGAGTATCCGTTTTGCGGCCGCAGAGCCGCCGTGTCCTTGAATTTCAACAGTATCCTCCCGCGTATAACTGTGCGGGGCGCGATAGATCAGAAGAATGACTTCATCGGCCACTTGATGAGTCCCGGTAATGGTTCCATAGACAAATGTCTGGGCTGGCCG
>JBAXPK010000044.1:0-22028 GCA_037132275.1 bacterium | reverse complement strand
TAACAAGGGTGTCGTGAGACAAGGCGGCAGGCAGCCTGAAAAAGCCTGACGGGAAAATGCTGGTGCCCGCAATCAACTCTGGCTGGCGGCATGGAAGCTGCCACGAAAACCCCGAAAGGGGTGACTCATGGAAGGAGTCTTATGGTCATTAATACAAACATATCCGCGCAGAATAGTGCCAGTTTGCTGGCCGAGTCGTCCAGTCAGTTGTCCAAGTCCCTGGCTCGCTTGTCCTCAGGGTCGAAGATTATTTCACCAGATGACGATGTGGCGGGAGCGGGGGTGGCGGTTTTGACAACCGGGATCGAATTCCCGCACTTCGGGCACTTGACTTCCGTCGGCATTCTAGCCGGATTTGCTTTAATTTTAAGCTTCGCCTTGCAACTTCCGCATTCAATGGGAATCAGATCCATACCGTTCTCCTTGCACTCATCACATGCTATCCTGCTTAAAACGACTAAAAATAGCAGCGGAACCCCGAATAAACAACCCCATTTCAGAAGAAAGTATTTTGCAGGATATCATCCTGCCGAATTGATTAAACGGGCGCCGTGACATATAGTGAACCGCTATTGCATACCCCACGGGCACGGAGTGTGCGCACACATTGTTTGAATCCCATGCCGTCATCCTCATATCGTAGTGTTTTGAAGTCCACCTCGGTGATCGGTGGCTCATCGCTGATCAACATGGTCATCGGCATGGTGCGGACGAAATTTGTGGCCGTACTGCTCGGCCCGTCGGGTGTTGGTTTAATGACGGTCTATACGGCCATCAGTGGCATGGTCAGTACGGTCTCAAGCATGGGGATCGACACCAGCGGGGTTCGGACGATTGCCGAGGCGCATGGCGATAGGGATGAAGACCGGATTGCCCGGACGGTGACGACGCTCCTCCGGATCGTATGGTTAACCGGGATTCTCGGGCTTTTGACCATGATCCTAGGCTGCGCCGTACTGTCCCGCCTGTCTTTTGGGACAACCGATCATGCCCTTCCCATTGCCGTATTGGGCATTACGGTTTTGTTGGGAAATGTCACGATCGGACAAACCTGCCTGCTTCAAGGGACGCGGCGCATCAGTGTGATGGCGAAGGTTGGCATCATTGGCGCCCTGAACGGAACGGTGCTTAGCATTCCTTGTTTCTGTCTCTGGGGTGTGCGGGGAATTGTGCCGGGTCTGATTTTGACCGCCGTCGCGATGCTCGCCACAACGTGGTGGTTTGCGCATCAGGTTGCGATCCAGCCGGTCGTTGTGTCGTGGCATGAGAGTAAGACAGGTGCGATCCAGCTACTTCATTTCGGCCTGCCGGTGATGCTCTCAGGTCTCGTGACGGCAGTTGGTGGATATTTCGTTCGCGCTCTTTTAGTTAGGCAGGTTGGTTTGGAGGGGGTGGGCGTCTGGCAAGCTGCATTTACACTTTCGGGTGTGCTGGTCAATTTTGTATTGGGCGCCATGGTCGCGGATTACTATCCCCGCTTGGTTGCGGTGGCCGGAGACAATAGGCGCGTAAGTGAAGAAGTTAACTCCCAGACTGAAATTGCCATGCTTCTGGCCGTTCCGGGCTTGGCGGCCACCCTGATTTTTGCGCCCCTGGCCATCACGCTCTTTTATTCCGGGAAGTTCGATGCCGCTGTGGAGATTCTGCGTTGGTCTGTTTATGGTCTGCTGGGCCAGATCCTCTCGTGGCCGATGAGGCTAGTGTTGTTGGCAAAGGGCATGGGGAAAACTTTTTTTTCACTGGAAGCCCTGGGCAATGTGTTCTATGTAGCCGCCATCTGGCTATGTACCCGTCACTGGGGACTTCCGGGCGCGGGGATTGCTTTTCTTCTCTTTTATTTATTTAATACCATCATGATTAACATCGTTGTGCGATGCATCAGCCACACGGTCTGGACTCGCGCCAATATGATCCATATGGCAGGCTTTGGTGCCCTGCTTGTCCTCGTCGGGTTGATTAGCGCGTTGGTTCTAAATCCCTGGCACCAATACCTGCTCAACCTGCCTGTGCTCGGTGCGGTCAGCCTTTACTGTCTTCGTTATCTTTCCCGGCAATCAGGGATAACCCCCCAAACGCTGCGGGCTCGGATACTGAAACGTCTGGGGCGCGGTGAGCCTCATGGAGACTGATGGATACGATTGAACCAAAAGGTAATTGCGAAGTGGTGGACACCCCCGGAAGTAAACTGCACCGGGGTCTCCGCGTACCGGCAAAAATGGTGGCCGGCATGGTGATCCGAATGATGATGATGATCCGGGGTTGGCGATTTCCGGCCTATTTTCAACTCAAGGATAAATGGCGCGTCATGACGGTGGGGATTGAGCCGGATCTTCTGAGTTTTTCCTCCCGCGTTATGGCGCCGGGAGAGACGGTGCTGGATATCGGCGCCAATATAGGGGTGCTCTCCCGTCACTTTTGCAGGTGCGTTGGAGAAAGCGGGCGGGTTTTGTCGTTTGAACCGGAGCCGGAGAATTTGCAGGCCCTGAGGTATAATCTGAAACGCTATAGGCAAGCCTATGTTATTGAGTATGCTATTAGCGATAGCAATGAGCCTGCGACATTCTACTTGAATCGCATCAGTGGCACCGGAAACAGCCTTGTGCCGCATCAGTTGGGTACACGCCAGATTCAGGTGTCGTGCCAAACGCTCGACACGTTTCTCGGGCAGCACCCCGATGTGCGTCCGGATTGGGTCAAGATTGACGTTGAAGGGGGGGAGTTTCAAGTGTTGCGTGGAATGCGCGAGACTGTCCGGTTGTTCCCTGCTATTCGGCTGATCATAGAGCTTTGTCCTCAAAACCTCGGGGGTATCGAGTCGGCGGAAGACCTTGTGGCGGAACTATTGCGGCTGGGGTTTGTACTGCATTGGATCAATCTGGATGGCACGACCCTGCCGTTTCTGGGTGTCCGCATGCATCATTCCGCCTTTGAGGCACAGGGTTACGTTAATCTTTATTGTGTCGGAAATGGGACGCCATAAATGCGTGTGTTGTCTCCAGGGGAGTGATCATATAAGGAGCCTGCATCGATGAGCCTGATTCCAAATGAGGGAGCTTGCATTCGTGTTGAGAGGGAGCGGTGGGTGGCTGCCCAAGAATGGGAACGGGCGCATTGGGTGAATTCAGAACGGGAGCGTGCGAGGTTTGCGAAGAATGTGATTTGGCGGGTGTTGAGTGCCTGTGGGTTAAAGCCGAAATACCGCGGGGATGACTCCAATCTATGGTGGCGTGACCAATTCGACCGGTATTCATTCTTACCACCCACACTGGACAATGCGATTGAATTGGGCTGTGGTCCTTATACGAACATGCGCCATATTCTCGCGCACTGTTCACCCGCTCATGTGATTCTTTCGGATCCTCTGATCCGCACGTATGTTCATTTTCCGCTGGCCTTCGTTGCCGCGATGTATCGCGCAGCTTTCTGCACGCTGGACGACCATCCCGCAGAAGAGTGCCCATTCGCAAGTGATTATTTTGATTTGGTGGTCATGACGAATGTATTGGATCATGTGCGTGACGCTGATCTTTGCATAAAGGAGGCGGCGCGCATCACCAAGCCCGGAGGCTTTTTGATCATGGGGCAGGAAATGAGCGATGACGATGATGCGAAGGCGATGCGGGATGATCCCGGCCAGGTCGGCCATCCGATCCGCGTTGACCATGACTGGATGGATGCTCATCTTGTTGACTTCAAGCCGGTGCTGAAGAAGGTGTTATCCCGTCATGAGGGACGCGGCCCCGAGCACCACTATGGAACATATATTTTTGCCGGCCGTAAGTTGCCGTTAAGCGCCTGAACACGTTCAATGCATTGGTTTGACACAATTCAGAATACGATTGAAGAAGCCTGGTACAAACGCTTCGGTTATCCTGTGGTGCCTTACGGGCGGCGGGAGGCTTCGAGGCGGGCTCTGCTTGTCTATCTGTCGCCCGGAATGAAGTGGCGGGAGGATGATCCCCGCTTCGAGTGGCATCAAAATTTACGCCAAAGCCGTGACTTGGCAGGCTTGTTGGCGGAGCGTGGCTTCAGGGTGGATGTCGTCCAGTACAATGACAGGCGATTTGTGCCATCCGGGCGCTATGATCTGGTGGTGGCGCACCCCGGAGTCGTTTCCAGCCGCATTCAAGAGCTTCCGCGATCAGGCATTCGCCTGAGCCTCCGAACGGGTCGACATACATCTTTCATCGACCGCGCCATGGAGGAGCGTCGAGCCCGGCTCAAGGTTTCTCGTGGGTGGGCTCCGGAATGGACGGGACTTGGCGAGACGCAGGAGGTGTACCGCGGGTTCGATGCCATAGCTTGTTTTGATGGCAACGGAACAACGGCGGCGACCTTTTCCTGCGTTGGAATCCCGGTATACCCATTCCGCAACTACGCGAATCCGGCCATCAAGTATGTCGAAAAAAGCATTCCGGTGGCGCGGTCAGGATTTATTTACATGGCGGGCCAGTTGCCTCTGCTGAAGGGCTTGGATTGGCTGATCGAGTTATTTGCGACCACACCTGATCGACATCTCTTTCTCTGCGGCGGAAAGTCCGCGGAGATCACACGCTTGTATGCGTCAGAACTTGCGTTGCCTAACATCCATTCCCTAGGGCATATTGAAATGGGGTCCGACCATTTCCGGCGCCTCTGCGAACGCGCCGCCTGGTATGTTTCTCCCAGCGCCTCGGATGGATGCCAGGGGACGGCGCTGAATGCAATGGCGGCCGGCTTGGTGCCAATCCTGTCGGAAGCCTGTGGCGTGGATGCGGGAGATGTCGGGATAACACTCAATCCCTGTAATCCCGAATCCCTTCGACTCGCGCTTGATGAGGCCATGCACATGTCGGGCAACGACATCATGGGCCATAGTCACCGGGCGCGTGCCTGTGTCGAGTCTCGCTACACTCCGCGGCATTTCCGGGAAGACTGGAATCACATTCTCAACCAAGTCGGAGCAGGATAACCATGCCGCTGTTGGTTCAAGTCAGTTTACACTACCGACCCATCGGGGGTGGGCAGGAAGTCTATATCGCCAACCTGTCGCGTATCGTAGCTGCGGCGGGGTGGGAAACTAGAGTGATTCAACCCTACCGCGGGGAAACCGGAGCGGATACGGCGACCGTTCCCCGCATTCCGGGAGTTGCACGCCTTCTGCCTTCTTTCGACGAATGGCAGTTTGCGTGTTTTGCCCCGATGACCCGAGCGGCACTCTTGAATTGCGCGGATGTGATTCTCTGCCACTACGCGGCCACGGCGGCCCTGATAGGACGGGTTCCGCGCTGGCGCCGGAAGACCCTTGTGCTATCGCATGGCGTGGAATGGAATGTGGATCGGATGAACCTTCATGACCGGATCCGCGAGAGAAATGCCCGGCGACTGTTCGGCGCCTCGACCACCGTGGCCAACGATACCGATTACCTGCGACGGATGGGGATGAGCCTTCCTCCGGGCGAGGGCTTGTTCTCCGAGGTGGCGCCCGGTATTTGGTGCATTCCGAATTGTGTGGATACGACGCACTTTAGGCCAGAGAAAACGCCCGCTGAACGTAATTTGGACAGGCCGGTGATTCTGGTGCCGCGCCAGATTTGCGAGGATCGCGGAATACACCTCGCCATTGACGCTTTCGCACTCCTCGCCCTCCGCAGGCCTGGCGCAAAACTTTTGGTTACTGGACCCTGCCGCGATGCAAAATATCTCAAATATTGCAGGTCACTCGTCGCGCATCACGGGTTGATGAGTCGCGTTCAATTTACACCACCGGTTATGAATGAGGACATGGATAAATTGTACCGGGCAGCCGATGTCACCCTGATTCCCACGTTACGGCGTGAGGGGACGTCCCTGAGCGCACTGGAAAGTATGGCGTCTGGAACGCCGGTGGTGGTTACCGATGTCGCAGGCCTGCGGGATTTGCCGGCGTTCAGGGTAGCGCCCACACCGACGGCCCTGGCCGATGGACTGGATGCGGTTCTCTCGAATAGGACTGCCGAGGCTGACCGGCAAGGCCAGCAGGTGAGATCCCAGTTTAATTTCGAAACATGGGCGGCGGCTTGGGTAAAGGTTCTTGATGGACGCATGGATCGGAGAAGGGCATGAATCAAAGATTGATCGGAATCATACTCGGGTTGGCAATCATTTCGTTGGTAATCGTAGCCATTTTCAGAAGCAATTTCTTGATGGCCGGAATGGCCGTGGCGCTATTCTACCTTGCGCCAACTGCCGGGCGCCCGAGTTGGTGGTGGATGGCGTCAATCGCCACCCTGGGCAGCGGGATTACAATGGGTTTGCCCGGGGATGCAAATCTTCATCTGCTCGTCATTCTGGGATTCCTTGTCCTTATGATCATCAGATTAAGTATCTTGCGCGGCCGCGACACCGCGCCCTCTGTGCCGCGCAAGGCTTGTATTGCGCTTTTGTTCATCATCGTTCTGACGGCCTCCTATCGCGGGTGGGGCTTTAAAATTCTGGATAGTACCTTCTGGGGTGGCATGCAGTATGTGAGTTTGATCGCCGCGCTTTTGTTTTACATCTATTCCAGCCGTGTGGCGGTATCATGGCCTCAGTTTGGAGGGATGTTGCGGTGGTTTTTCCTGCTCTCGCTTCTCCCGGCAATTGCCCTGCTTATCGCGCATTCCCTCCCCGCAGGCGAATGGATCAATAATATTATTGCCATTGGCGAAAATGAAACGGAAACAGCAGGTGTACAGTGGCAGGCACCCGAGGTTTCCAGGTGGGCATTCATGCAGTACCCCGCCATTTGGATGGGTGTATTGGGGCTATTCCTGTATGATCGCCGATTCAAATTCACACCCTTCATGATCCTGGTGTCAGTGCTTTCGTTCATCATGCTTGGACTGTCCGGGCACCGGACGGTGGTGGTTCTGCTGGGGCTGACCACCCTCGTTTATATGGCGATCCGGAGGCGTTCCGTTCGCTGGTCCCAATTTTTGAAACTGTCCGGGGTACTGGTTCTGCTAATAGCCATGATTTATCTCTCTGCCGGACAGTTGCCACTGGCCTTTCAGCGGGCATTTGCCTGGCTCCCCGGCATTCAGGTCAGCTATGAGGCGGGCATTGATGCGTCCAATACCTCGGAATGGCGGATCACCTTATGGAAGCCTTTGCTTGAGATGGTTCCGGACTATCTATGGATGGGGCGGGGAATGGCCTTCTCCATAAATGATGCCAATGCCGCTTCCGCGCTGGTCTCTGATCGAGAAACAAAACACATTTTTTTTACGGTGGTGCATCTTTACCACAATGGGCCGCTCTGGTTTCTGCTGGATCTGGGTCTGGCGGGCTTGGTGGCGGGGCTTTTTTTCATGGTGGGGGGGATCATGCACTATGGCCGACAATTGCATCGAATTCCGGATGGATCATTGTGGAAGACGGCGTATGTTGTGTTCTATAGTTTTTTCGTAGGTTATTGTCTTTTCTTCTTTACGGTAATCGGGGGCGGCACCTTCTTGTGCCACATTCTGATCGTGGCCGCCATGCTCGAGGTGATCGTGCGGTCGGTGGAGGCAGAGGCTGAACAAGAAGCATCTGGTTAATATGAGATTTTCCGTCGTCACGCCATGCCTCAATAATATCAATTACTTGCCGCGATGCATTGGCTCAATACGCGGCCAGTCATATCCAGATGTGGATCATAGGATTGTGGATGGTGGCTCTACGGACGGTACGGTGGCTTGGCTGGCAGGACATGAGCGGACGGGCGAGGAGGGTGCGATCAAGGCTTATCACTGGACGAGTGAGCCTGACAACGGCCTGTATGATGCCATCAACAAAGGATGGGCTTGTGCTCAAGGCGACATCCTGTCCTGGTTAAATTGCGACGAGCAATATTTGCCAGGTGTTTTGAATGATGTAGCCGATACCTTTGCCCGCTTTCCGGACGTGGACGTGGTATTTGGTGACGCGATCATCGTGGATCCTTCGGGGACGGCTATGGCCATGCGCCGTGAAGTTCCGTTACGTCATTTTTACATCCGCAACACATTCCTCAATGCCTACACCTGCACCATGTTCTTTCGGCGGCGTCTATGGGACAGCGGTGCCTTGCGCTTTGACACGCGCTTCCGGTATGCGGGGGATATGGATCTTATCCTGAGATTGCTGGAATCGGGCGTAAAGCAATACCATACGCATCGGACTCATGCTTTGTTCACTGCCGGGGGAAACAACTTGAGCCTACATGGCAGAATGCGGCAGGAGACAGAGTGCGTCTGTTTTGAGCATGGCGGGTTCCGGACAGCATGGTTTCGCCGGCTGGCTCAGTGCCTGAGGCAGACAGAACGATTGGTCAAGGGTCATTATGTGCCGCGAACGGTAGACTATGATTATGCAGAAAATGAAGATGGCGTTCTGAGTCATCGCCGAGGGGTTCGATTGTCAGGTCGTTTTAATATTGCCAGGATGCGCGCGTGAAAATTCTGATCGATGCTCATATGGTTGGCGGAAGAGAATCCGGCAACGAACATTACATCCTAGGTCTTCTCGCGGGCTTACAGTCTGTTATGCCCCAAGCCGAGGTCATCGTGGCGACGTCGGATCCGGATGCCCTAAACGGGGTATTATCGATTTGCCATCCCTGGCGTCTGGTATGTGTGAGCCGTTCGCCTTTTCGCCGGCTCTTTGTGGAACTGCCCTATTTAGTCTCCTGCGAGCGTGTCGACCTTCTGCATGTCACCTATTCTGGGCCCTTACACTGTCGCTGTCCCGTTGTTGTCAGTGTGCATGATGTGTCATATTTGCGACACCCGGAATGGTTCTCCTGGCGTGATCGGACGGTTTTGCGGGCCGGGGTTGGTCTGACTTTGCCCCGTGCATGCGGCGTTATCGCCATTAGTGAACATGCCCGTGGTGAGATTCAGGCGCATTATAATCTGCCCCCATCGCGAATTGCCGTAACGCCACTTGCGGCGAGACAGGACTATCAGCCCGTTTCCCCTTCGCGTGTGTTGGATGACCTTGGCGCTTTAGGCATTGGGCAACCCTATTTCCTTGCCGTTGGCAACCTTCAGCCCCGCAAAAATCTGCCTCGGTTAATTGAAGCGTTCGCCAAACTAAAGCGTGACACCAACACCCCCCTCCGTTTAGTCATCGCGGGCCGGGCGAAATGGCGGGAATCAGAGGTGTTTGCGGCTATTTCGCGACACCATTTGTCGGCTGACGTGCTTTTCCCAGGATATGTGACCGATGCCCAACTGGTTTCGTTGTATTGCGGATCTGTGGCGTTTATATACCCATCGCTTTATGAAGGATTTGGTCTGCCAATCATTGAGGCAATGGCATGCGGTGTTCCGGTCATTACCTCATCGACCAGCGCCATGCCGGAAACCGCAGGTGTCGCCGCGCTCATCGTGAACCCTTATGATGTGGAAGCCATGGCGGGCGCCATGGCGCGGATAATGCAGGACGGAGCGCTTCGCATTGAGTTGGGGCGGAAAGGTATTGAGCGTGCCAAGCAGTTCTCCTGGGAACGAACGGCATCCCAGACGCTGGATGCCTATCATCGTTGGCTGACATAACATCATGAAAATTGCATTCCTCGGATCTCGTGGCATTCCTGCCCGCTATAGCGGGTTTGAAACGTTTTATGAACAATTGGCGGTGCGCCTTGTCCGGCGTGGGCATCAGGTGACCGTCTATAACCGGCGGCATTTTATGCCGGATATCCGGGGGACGTATAAAGACGTCAGGATCGTTTCCCTGCCCTCGATCCCCACCAAGCATCTGGATACCATCACGCACACGGCGCTGTCGTCGATCCATGCGTTGGGGGGGCGCTATGATATTGTCTATTACTGCATTGTCGGAAACAGTCCCCTGGTGTGGATCCCGAGGATGGTGGGAGCCAAAGTGCTTTTGAATGTGGATGGGCAGGATGGAGCCCGTGAAAAGTGGGGGCGTTTGGCGCGGCTGTACCAGCGCGGCTGTGAACGCATCGCAATCCGAACCGCCCATGTTATCGTGGCGGATTCGCGTGTTATTCAAGACCGGTATCGTCAACTCTATGGGGCGCATTCCGTTTTTGTCCCCTACGGAGCCAATGTGGCCCGGAATGCGGGTACTGCAGCCCTCGCGAAGTGGAATGTCGAGCCGCGTAGATATGTTTTGTACGTCGGCCGGTTTGTCCCTGAGAATGCCATTCACCTTCTGATTGAGGCATTCCGACGCTTGGAGACGGATATGAAGTTGGTGTTGATCGGTGATGCCCCGCACAGTGATGACTATAAACGGGTACTTCATGCCGCAGCGGGAGATGATCGTCGTATTGTATTTACGGGATACGCGTTCGGGGACGACTATGCTCAATTAAGTTCTCATGCCTATCTAGCAGTCCAACCTTCGGCTGTGGATGGAACCCGGCCGGCGGTGCTTGATCAAATGGGGTTCGGCAATCCTGTGGTGGCTCGAAATAGTCCGGCTAACATGGAAACCCTTGGAACGGGGGGATTCAGTTTTGACCGGTCACGGCCGGCGGAGGCGCTGGCTGAACTTCTGCGCGCCTTGATAGCCGCCCCATTGGATGTGGAAAGTTGCCGGGAGAGGGCGCTTAAACGTATCGCCGAGTATTACAACTGGGAATGGATTACGGATTTTTACGAGGATCACTTTGCGCGGTTGATGCAGAAACGGCCCCTGATCGATTATGATGCTTTTCTGAGTGACAGGGTGCAGGCGGGTGGTGGGCGGTTGGGCGGAATGGAGTAGAATGCTTTGACGGACTACATCAAAAACTGGCGACTCGCAGGGATGGCGGCGATAGTGCTGGCCGTGATTCTGTTGCCGCGGGTTTTTCTCGCGTTGCACCAACCTGATTTTCGCTATCCCGACGAGCGGCTCTATTTTGACATTGCCAAGCATATCTCGCAGGAAAACCGCTATGCGGTGACCCATGCGGGCGCGCCGTTCGCCGTGAGGCAGGCGCCCGGCCTGCCTGTCACGCTTGGGGTGGTGGATAAGTTTTGCGATTTGACGCCTCTGAAAGTCAAGCTGATCAACGGTATGGTGTCGGCTCTGACCGCCGTGCTATACGGGTTGGCCGTATGGGTAATGACCCGGAACAGAACCGCCGTCGTGGTGATGGTGTTGATGGCCGGACTTCATCCGGTTCTCCTCTATGCGGGAATAACGAATTATCCCCAGACCTACCAGGGGTTTTGGTTTGCGGGGTTGGTAGCGTGGTTGTGCTGGCGTTATTCTTCATGCAAAGG
Source organism: bacterium (assembly GCA_037132275.1). Taxonomy (GTDB): domain Bacteria; phylum Verrucomicrobiota; class Kiritimatiellia; order CAIKKV01; family CAITUY01; genus JAABPW01. The sequence continues at coordinate 10,818 of JBAXPK010000044.1, read as the reverse complement.
AAAGCGCCCGGTAACGGGCCTGTGGGATGGGGTACTGGCAGGGATGGGCGCGCTTTATGTGCCAACCCAGCTCTTCATCCTGCCGGCGCTTATTGCTTTCCATTTCCGGCGCGGTGCGTCATGGGTGACGCGATATACCTTGTTTGTGGCGCTGGGATTAATCCTGACGATTTCCCCTTGGATGGTTCGGAATGCCCTGGTTGAAAGGGAGTTCATCCCATTTTCGACCAGTGGGGGAGAACAATTATTCCTTGGGTTCAACGAACAGGCCGGCATGAACACGGGTATCCAGATCACCCTGCCACCGGACCTGGCAAACAAGATCGAAAAAGCTGAATCAGGAAAAGCGGTTGAACGCCACTTCGCCGCCTATGCCAAAACCTGGATTCAGGCCCACCCCCTGTCCGCGCTCAAGTTGCTGGCGCTGAAGCTCCTTAATTTCTTCCGCTTGAACAATGGTGCCATGGTAACGGAAGCGGAGCGCTCAACCGCAAGGGAAGGCATGGCGGCGGCTACCACATTGTTTGTGTTTGGAATGGCTTTGTGGGGGTCGTGGGAGTTGCGACGACGGATGCCTGAGTGGACGGTTTTCACGGCCGTCCTGATGCTGGCCCTTGCCGCGGGGCACGCCTGCTTCATCGCCCGCTACCGGTACCGGTTGCCGTTTGAACCCTATTTGCTGTTTGTCGGCGTAATCGGCTGGTTTTCTGCGAGGAAAAGAGTTTGAACTCAAATTCTTCTAATCAAGCGTTTCTGCTGCTGGCGATTGCCGGATTGCTTGGCTATCTTTACGGGGTGCAAGGCAACGCCGAGGATATTGGCGCGCAGGGGCATTCGGCTATATTTTGGATGATCGACCGCTGGAATTGGCCGGGCGCCGACATGTCCCACGGCTGGCTGATTCCGTTTGTCTCTCTTTACATGGTGTGGTGGAAACGGCATGCGCTTTGGGAAGCGCCCAAAGGCCTTTGTCATGGCGGCTTGGGCGTTGTTGTGGTGGCGCTCGTGCTGTACTTGGTGGGCTTGCGGGTTCAGCAGACACGCTTCGTTTTGGTGTCGTTGATCGGACTTCTGTGGGGAATCCCGTTTTTCCTCTATGGCAAGCCCTTTGCCAAGATAATCCTTTTCCCCTGCGCCTATCTTGCCTTTTGTATTCCCCTGACGTTTCTGGATGGCCTGACCTTGCCGCTTCGGCTCATCAGTACAACGGTCTCGACCGGGATTCTCAACGGGCTCGGTATTTCCGTGACCCGGCTCGGAACGGCCATTCATGTCAATGCGGGCGCCGGATTTTCGCTGGATGTGGCCCATCCGTGCAGCGGCCTGCGTTATCTTCTGGCAATGGTGGCATTGACCACCGCCTATGCCTACTTTACGCAGAAGTCGCACGTCAAGCGTGCCATCCTATGTGTGTCAGCCATCCCCCTGGCGATGGCGGGAAATATCGTCCGGATTACATTGATTGCGATTGTCGGGACATGGTTTGGCGAGGAATTCGCCGTCGGGTTTTATCACGACTATTCGGGATATGTGGTGTTTGCCGTGGCGACGCTGCTAATGCTGGGCGTCGGGGCTCTGCTCCAGCGCTCATGGAGATTTCACGTGAAGAAACAATCGGAGACTCATGCCGGTGAATGATGATCCCGAATTAGCGGGACGACGGGCGCGATCATTGACAGGCGGCGCCTTGGCGTTGTTGGCCCTGCTTGGCCTGACGGCTTTGCTTGCCCACCGGATCCAGACGCTGGGCGTCGCGGCCGCAACGACGGCCGACGTGCGGCAGGAGCTTCCTGCTCAAGTGGGAGAATGGCAGGGTGAAGATATCTTCTATTGCCAGAACGAACAGTGTATGCGGTCGTTTCTAGCGAGCGAATTGAACGTCCCGCGTGCCTGTCTAGCCTGTGGGGGACGCCTGGATAAAGTCGCGCTGGGGGAGCGGAATCTTCTTCCGGCCGATACGATCATTGCCCGCAAGTCTTACCGGAATGCGGGAGGGGAGAGTCTCAGCGTCACCATTGTGTTGTCCGGCAGCGAACAACGCAGCATTCACCGGCCCCAGCAGTGCCTGCCCGCGCAGGGATTTGCCATTGAGCGAAGCTCAGTTTTATCCGCGCCGTTGGAAGGACGCCCTCCTCTCAAGTTGATGGTGATTCGCGCGCGGTCGGAAAAGGTGTCGCCAGCCAGACTGCCGACACGAGTGCTGTTGGCTTACTGGTTCGCCGGGGGAGGGCATGAAACGCATGATCATTTCCAGCGACTGGCGTTCATGGCCTTGGATAACCTGATTCACGGCATCAGGCCGCGTTGGGCCTATGTGTCGCTGCAGACCTCATCGGATACCGACGGCCATTTGGCTGAACAACGCATCGCCGAGTTTTTGCGTCAGCTCTATCCGTTTTTGAAGCCGGCCCCGCCTTCGGCTCAATAGGCCCCTTTGGCGAACAGCACCACGGCAACGGTGCGGAAAACAATTTTCAGATCCAGCATGAAGTTCTGGTTGCGAAGATAATAATCGTCCAGGATGCACATGTTGTGAAAGCTGATATCGCTTCGTCCCGAGACCTGCCACAGGCACGTTAACCCCGGCAACCCGCTGTGCCGGCTGTAGTGCCACTCCTCGTAGTAGTGCTCGAAATCCCGCCTCGGCAAGGGGCGCGGTCCCACCAGCGTCATCTCTCCCCTTACCACGTTGATCAACTGCGGCAGCTCATCCAGGCTGAATCGCCGCAAGAAACGTCCGATCCCCGTCACCCGTGGATCACGCTTGATCTTGAACAGGCCTTCCCCGGATTCGTTGAATTCCTCGATTTGCGCCTGCAGCTCATCCGCACGGTCGTTCATGGTCCGGAATTTGTACATCCGGAACGGCAGTCTATTGATACCAATCCGTTCCTGCATAAAGAATACCGGCCCGCGGCTTGTGACTTTGATTAGAAAGGCGGTCAGAATCATGAAGGGCAAGGTGAGACCAAGCAGGGCCACACTCAGGATCCGTGAGCCACTTTGCCGGAACTGCTGGCGCCAGGTTCCGTAGGGTGCGACGGCAAAATGGACAAGAGGCAATTCCATGAAAAAGTCGGTGGCCACGCCCGCCTCGTTGACCAGGACATTTAATTTATCGGAGAGCACCTTGACTTCCTGGCCCAAGGATTCACCCAGTTCCAGAAGTTGCATGATCTGAGACACGGTCAAGCGCTTGTCTGCGCAAAGAATCATCTGGCACTGGTTTTCCTCAACCTCGGTCTTGATTCGGGAAAGAAACTGACCGGTGGAAAGCGCGTCACCGGTAGGCAGGCGGGCCACAAGGGTCAATCCCGCTGGCTTCATGAGGGTGATGTAGCGATCAATAAAATCGGCTTCCGGCCCATCGCCAACCAGAAGAACCCGGCATACAGCCAGTTCTGAGCGGTCAAGAAGGCGGGTCATCACCATCCGACACAAGACTGTAAACACCGCATTGACAGCCATCATGCTGGCAAACACACTTCTCGGGTGGAAGGCATTGCGTGTCAGGTAGAAATAACCGTAAAACAATCCCAAGGCGAGCAGGTTGGTCGTGACAATGGTCCACACCACGTTGCGACGCCGGATAAAGCGCCGGACTTCATAAAGATTCATGGCGCCGTAAAGGAAGAGAACGGTTCCAGCTAGAATGCACAAAATGCGGGGGGCATTATATAAATAGAAATGCGCAAAGGTGACGCCCGCTTCCGCAGTCTCCCTGAACCCCAGCGAAACATTGATCCAAGTGAAGAAATCTTCGCCAATCGGACTGTAGAAGCGAATAAATAAGGTGGCGAAATAGGCCGCGACGATCGCGAACAGGTCACTGATAAAGAAAGGAAAGGCGGAGTTAAACAACCGTTTCCGCCAAGACCGGTAAAGTGTGAGGGGTGTCGTCATGGCGTGTCACCTGAACGACGCCTTGGAAAGGGTGGGGTATGGCGGGCTATGGCAACCGCCAGTCCGGCAAGAATGCCCAGAAGCCAGGTGGTGCCCGGTATCTGAAGATTGAAGTCGCCAAACGAATGAACGGCCATGGCGAGCGCCGCGAGTAGAAGTCCGGGCAATAACCAGGCAAGACCGGAATCGATGGGAAGCGAAGAGCCGGAAGCCAGGACGCAGGACCATCGTTTCCATCGGCGGTACAAGAACCGGACCGCCGTGCCGGCGGCGGTCAGCAATAGCGCCACGCCGATCACGCCATACTCTTCCAGGCATTGCGCCCAGTCGTTGTGAGCCTCGAATGAATGGAAGGTATTATTGGGAAAGGTCGGCCAGATTCCCTTCTCTCGATCACCATCCGGGGAGGGGGCGAAGTGGGGCCAAAGATTTTGATGCATTCCGGGCCCGACGCCGAACCAAGGCGCGGTTTTCCAGGCACGAAGCGCCGCTGACGACATCTGAAAGCGGTCGGATTGTTCAAGTTTCGTCCAGGGATACTCCTTAAACCGTTTGACATAAGATCCGCCGAAAAGCACAAAAACAACGGCCAGTATCACCACTCCGGTGAGACCGACGCGGCGCACAAGCCGCCGGGATTGTTCAGGCCATGACATCGTGCAAAGCATGAGGGCCGTGACCACCACGATCCCGGTAACAATGCCTCCCCCCCGCGAGCCGCTAAGGATGATTCCCAAAAGCGCAATACAGGCCAGTCCCATGGCCATCCCCCGTTGTCTGCGGGACGATGACCTGACCAACAGGAGCGCCAGGGCCATGGACAGTGCCAACTCCATTAAGCCGGAAAAATGGTCGGGGCAGAAATAACTTCCCGTGGCCCGATAACCGGTTTCCTGGTATTGCGGGAACCCCGGAACCCAGAGCACCCTGGCATTCCCCGCTAGCGTGTGGTTGAGAATCCCATAAAGGCCAAGGAGCCCGAAATTCACCATGACCAGCGTGATCAGGATTCGTTGCCGCGCTTCCGGCAAACCCGTGGCGACCATAACACCCAGAAGAACCGGGGTTAGTTGAAGCAAGAAACTCCGTTCCGCATCCATTCGCACATCGGCCTGAATGGCGCGGATCAAGGCGTAGATTAAGAAGGGGATCCACGCCACAATGATGCCGATGGCAAGCGTGGAGATATTCAGGCGCCGTGCGCCCAGTCCGGGAGAGAGCATCAGTCGGCCCGCGAAACAGGCACTGGTTGCGAAAATGAGGGTGACGAAAGGCCAGAACCACCAGTTTTCCCAGGCACCAAACAACCAGGTCGAACCGACGGCAATCAAAGCCAGGAATCCAAAAAGAAGGTCACCAAGTATGGAGTCAAATCGTTGCATAAGACAATGGTTCACGAAGGTATGACGGAGTCAGGATTCAGGCAAGCTAAGAAATGCTCGTTTTGTATTGATATATAGCAATAGTATGATATGTTGATGTCATGAAAACCAAAGACGCCTGTCTCTCTGAAATATCCATGGAGCACTTGGAGCGAATGGCGGGGGCACTGAAAATTCTGGCCCACCCCTGCCGTCTCAAGATGATTGAAATTCTTCAACGGGAAGGGGATTGCCCGGTGCATGTGGTGATGGATCGCCTTCAGATCCCGCAGGCCACCATCTCGCAGCACTTGAATCAAATGCGGCGGGCGGGACTGGTCAAGGCGTCCCGCAAAGGGAAGGAGGTCTGGTACGGCATCGCGGATCCCAGCGCCCTGACAATCTTGGATTGTATCAGGAGAAAGCAGGGAGGGGGGGGCTGAATTTAGAATCCAGAATCCAGAGTTCAGAATTCAAAGGGCTGTTGGGAACAGGCAGAAACAAGGCGCAAACGTAAAAGATGGTATGCATTCTGGATTCTCTGGGTACCACGAAGAGCAAAGGTGAAAACGCATGAGAATTACTGTTATTGGCGGGGTGGCGGCGGGAATGTCGGCGGCGGCGCGCGCAAGGCGGCTGAATGAAATGGCTGACATTGTGGTGTTGGAACGGAGTCAGCATGTTTCCTTCGCCAATTGCGGGTTGCCCTATCATGTGGGAGGCGTCATCAAGGATCGCGACAGTCTTCTGCTCCAGACGCCCCAGAGTCTGAAGGCATCGCTCAATCTTGATGTGCGCGTGGGGCATGAAGTTCGGGTCATCGACCGCCAGCGGCGGGTTGTCCATGTGGTGGAATTGAACACGGGACGTGAATACGAGGAGCCCTACGATAAACTGGTCCTGGCGCCTGGCGCCACGCCCATCCGGCCAAGCCTGCCCGGAATTGATCATCCCCGTATATTTGTTTTGCGTAATATTGAAGACATGGATCGTATCAAGGCGATTGTGGATGGCGGGGCTCGAAAAGCGGTGGTCATTGGGGGCGGCTATATTGGTATTGAGATGGCGGAGAATCTCAGGGAGCGCGGGCTTGAAGTTGATCTTGTGGAAATGGCGGATCAAATTCTCGCACCGCTGGACCGCGAGATGGCGCGTGATCTTGAAGTTCACATGGCCGAACATGGCGTTAAATTGCATTTAGGATGTGCCGCGGCGGCCTTCCGTGATGCTGCGGGTTGGGTGTCGGTTGAATTGACAAACACCGGGGTGATCACCGCCGATCTCGCCATTTTGGCGGCAGGAGTGCGACCGGATAGCGCATTGGCCCGTCAGGCCGGCTTGGAATTGGGAGCCCGTGGCGGGATCAAGGTGGACTCGCACATGCGGACATCTGATCCGGACATCTATGCGGCCGGGGATGCGGTGGAAGTGGTTGATACGATCACCGGCCAGCCGTCATTGATTCCCCTGGCGGGGCCTGCCAATCGGCAGGGCCGCATTGTCGCCGAGAATATCTGTGGGCGCGACACGGCCTATTCTTCCACGCAGGGGACGGCTATTGTGAAGATTTTTGATATGACCGGCGGTGGCACCGGGGCCTCGGAGAAGATGCTCAAAAAAACGGGACGCCCGTATCTTAAAATCTATCTGCATCCCTCGGGCCATGCCGGGTATTACCCGGGGTCGGCCCCCATGCATATCAAGGTGATGTTTGAGCCCGTTACCGGGAAACTACTGGGGGCGCAGGTGGTCGGGATTGACGGGGTTGACAAACGTCTGGATGTGTTTGCCACGGCGATCCGCGCCGGTATGACCATTCAGGACCTTCAGCACCTTGAACTTGCCTATGCGCCGCCGTATGGTTCGGCCAAGGATCCGGTCAACATGGCTGGTTTTATTGGCTCCAACCTACTTAGTGGCGATCTTGTCTTATGGTATGCCGAGGATTATCCGACCGAGACGAAAGAGGGCGTGATTTTGGATGTGCGAAGTCCCCAAGAGTTCGCGCACTGGCATATCCCCGGCGCCGTGAATCTTCCCCTTGGGAAACTCCGTGCGCAGATCGACACGATTCCGAAGGACAAAGCGGTCTATCTCTATTGCAAGGTTGGCTTCCGTAGCTATCTGGCGTATCGGATCTTGAGTCAGCGCGGGATAAAGCCCCTGGCTACACTGGCCGGTGGATCACTGACCTTTTGCAGTGTTCATAATCCATGACGAGTTATGGTTTTCCCGGACCAGGTCAGGAGTTTTCTTTTTTTCAATTTCAGGATCAATCGGGACAACGTTTCCGGCGTAGTTCCAATGGCCCCTGCAATGTCCTTCTTGGAGATGGACAGTGTGACGGTTTTTTGATTTCCGAACTGTTCCTTCAGGAACCAGAGAAGGCGTCCTTCCACATCCTGGGCCTGTTGCTGGACGATCCGTTCGGCGAGATACCGTTGCTTGCGCATCAGCATGGCAATGAAGTCGTTCCGGAATCCCTCCGTGTTCAGCAGGTGATGAACATCCGCCCGGGGAAAGACGACCAGGTCGCTATTGGCCAGCGCCACGGCAGTGACAGGATAATTCTCGCGCTCGAAAAGAACCACTTCGGCGAACACCTCGCTGGGTTGGACGATTTTGATGACCACCTCGGTGCCGTCCGGCGCCGTCTTGTGGAGTTGGATAGCGCCCCGTCGCAGTAGATAAATGGCCCGCCCCGGCTCTCCTTCACGGAACAGGAAGTCCCGTTTCTGTAACTCCTTCACAGAACAGATGGCGGCCAACGCCTTGACGCTCTCCCGCGACAGCTCCTTGAAGAAACTGCTCTCAGCCAGAAATTGATAACCTTTCATAGTCGAGCTACTCTACCGGTTGTGCAGGCGACGTCAAGCCATCGCCCAAGGCAGACGCATCTAATTTTCTCATTTTCCGGCTGTTCTGGCTCAAATACTCAGGCGAAAAGACTTTTTTGGAGTGCGGCGTCAAGCCCCGCACTCCAAAGCATCACGTTCGTGTCGTTATGAATCCATCGCATTCATGCTGAACCTGTTCAGCATTGGCTATTACGTTGGTGCGACGGGCTCATTCACGACTGGTTCGATCGGAATTTCGACAGCTGCTGGAAGCGTTTCGACTATTTCCGGGGCTTGATTGCGCTCGGTGTCTGGCGTCATGTTAATTGGTTCAGCGATGGGGATGGGCTCCGGCGCTGGCTGTGGTGGTGGCGCTTCGGGTGGCGGCACAATGATGACCGGCTCCGGATTTTCTAGCGGTGGCAGGGGTGCCACCGGCGGTGCCTCAATTGGATCCGGCTCCGGCGCGACGACCGGCTCCGGTTCCGATGTGACAGCCGAGATCGGCTCGGGGGAAATGACTGGCTCAGTAACCACAACCGGATCTGCAGCCGGTTCCGCTTCCGCAGGCGGCTCGGGCATGGTCGTTGGTACAGGCTCCTCCATGATGATGGGCTCCGGCGCTGACTGGAGTGGGGGCGTCTCCGGTGGGGGCGCAATGATGGCCTGCTCCGGTTCTTGTTGCGGCGGCATTGGCGCCACCGGCGGTACTTCAGCGGGTATCGGCTCCGGCGCGACAACCGCCACCGGATCTGGCACCGGGACTGCGGGAATCGGATCGTTAACCACGACAGGACTGGAAGCCGACGGTTCAGGATCTGGCGTAACCGGCGCTGGCTTTGCTGCCGGTGGTGGGATGGGTTTTGGCGCGGGTACGGGTGCTGGCGCCACGATGACCGGTTTCGGTGTCGCTCCAGGTTCCTTGTTCCCCGTTTTCAATGTCGACACCATCGCCTGCCCCGCGCCTTGCCACAGAACAATGACCGGGCACTTGCCGGCAACCGTCGCCGACACGGCGGCATAGACGCTGGGACAGCAGAGGACACCGGCAATACCCTCGCCGAGAAACTGCGTCACCCGCTGGCTGGCGACCGTCGTATCGGCTGGGACGGTGATGACAACCAACCGGTAATCCGCCGCCGCCAGGATCAATTCCAGGCCGGGGATGAGGGCCAGAGTTTCCGCCGAGCTGGTGACGGAAAGGATGAGGCCTATTTCTTTCCTATGCAAAATTCCATCCGGGATGCCGAAATGCGGTGCCATGCCTTTCCCGAGAGCGATGTCACGGGCGACCGGGCTGGCGTGATAGCCCAACTGGCGGGCAACAGTGAGGATACGCTCCTGGGTGGTATGCCCGATCCGGTACTTATCCGCCTGCCCATTGATGACACAAGAGACCGTCGATTTGGCCACTCCAGCCGCCTTGGCAACATCCGTTATCGTTGGTGAACTACTCATGCTGAACCTGTTTAGCATTGGTTATTTTGAAAATCAAGAGTTTCAGATCTATCCCCCGACTTCCAGAAATCAGAGCCATCAAGGCCCCCAATATGCTTCAGGGATCAGAAGTATTATCCAATGGTCCGTCGATTTACCGCGAATCCGCTTGCCCCCACCTCCGCGCGCTGTTACAAAATCCATAAATAGATTCGGACGTCCAACCACCAAATTGCTGCGTCACGAGCGGTGGGCGTGTCGTGCTATCAATCGTGGTTAGCGCTTGCGACGCAGAATCTGAACGTTCGGCACAAATGAGAAGTGATGAAAAGGATAGAGATAACGATAAACAAACTCCTAGTCTTGTGCGTTGTGACAGGTATCCTGACATATTCTCTCATTGCTGAGGAGCGGCGTAACGGCATGAAAGACGACACGGAAACAAGGGCAATCATGCGTGGGCTTCGTGTTTTTACCTGTGGTCACAGTTTTCACTATTGGGTTGCTGACAATCTGAGCCAAATCGCCGTGTCGGCCGGCATTAGCAACCATCAGGTTGTCGGTGTTTCGGCCATTGGCGCGTCAACTGCCATTCAACATTGGCGCGTGCCGGAGGGACAAAACCAAGCCAGGAAAGCTCTGCAGGCCGGCAACGTGGATGTGTTGACGCTCTCGTGCATGACCCATCCGGATGAGGGCATCAGCAAATTTGCGAAGCTGGCGGTAGCGCACAATCCGAACGTCCGCGTAACGTTACAGGAGCTCTGGTTGCCTGAAGATCGATTCCCGTTTGATCCCGAGCATCGCGTGCGGAAATCGGTTGATGAATTCAATGGATCGACGATGGCCGACTTGATCAAGACGCACCAGGCGTATTTCAAGGAGATGGAAGATTACGTAACTGCGCTGAACGCCGAGATTGGCAAACAAGCGGTCTTCATCGTTCCCGACGCCCAGGCGACGCTGGCGTTGCGCGGGAGGATCCTGGCCGGGACGGCTCCCGGATTGACAAAGCAATCCGACCTGTTCAGCGATGCCTGGGGGCATCCGACTCCGCCGCTGATGGCGTTGTCCAGTTACTGCCATTTCGCGGTCATCTATCGCCGCAACCCAGTGGGTCTGCCATTGCCCAAGATTCTTGCGGGTAATCCAAAGTGGGATGCCAAACTCAACCTCTTGTTGCAGGAACTGGCCTGGGATGCTGTAAAACAACATCCGCTGAGTGGCATTCATAAACCGCCCAGGGACAGGCTAATAGTTAATTAGTTATTTACAATCAG
>JBAXPK010000043.1:0-22253 GCA_037132275.1 bacterium | reverse complement strand
AAAAAAACAGCGCCGGGTTTCCCCGGCGCTGCGTCTACAACTCTATAACCCCTTCAGGTTCAGCCCAATCGTTGCTTCAAGCCTTCCAGCTCCTGCTTCAAGGCCACCGGCAATCTGGCGCCGAACTTCTCGTAGTAGGCGCCGATGTCCGCAATCTCGTTCTTCCACCCTTCAGGATCCACCGCCAGCAACTGCTTGAGGTCTTCCGGCGTCGTCTTCAGTCCGGTCACGTCCAGGGCATCCGCAGACGGCAGATTGCCAATCGGGGTCTTAACCGCCTTGCCGGTCCCATCAATACGCTCGCAGATCCATTTGAGCACGCGACTGTTATCCCCGTAGCCCGGCCATAACCATTTTCCTTCGGGACTCTTACGGAACCAGTTGACAAAGAACACCTTGGGTAATTTCTCGCGCTTCGTCTTTTTTGCCATCTCCAGCCAGTGGGCAAAGTAGTCACCCATGTGATATCCACAGAACGGCAACATGGCGAAGGGATCACGACGCAAAACCCCTGCTTTGCCAAGCGCCGCCGCCGTGGTCTCAGATCCCGTGGAGGATCCCATGAAAACACCATGTTCCCAGGTGAAGGCTTCATTGACCAGAGGAATGGTGGAAGGACGCCGTCCACCAAACAGGAACGCCGAGATCGGCACCCCCGCCGGATTCTGCCAGTCGGCATCAATCACGGGGCACTGCTCTGCAGGCGATGTGAACCGGGCATTAGGATGCGCCGCCTTGCGACCGCAGTCCGGCGTCCAATCCTTGCCTTCCCAATCAATAGCCTTGGCCGGCGCCGGAATGCCCATATCCTCCCACCAGATATCACCTTCAGGCGTCAACGCCACATTGGTGAAAATCGTATTGGCCTTGATCGTCGTCATCGCATGGGGATTAGACTGGGCCGAGGTGCCCGGCGCCACACCGAAGAAACCTGATTCCGGGTTCATGGCATACAGGCGGCCATCCTCACCCACGCGAATCCAGGCGATATCGTCGCCCAGACACTTGACGGACCAGCCCGGCAGACTCGGCTGCATCATGGCCAGATTGGTTTTGCCACACGCGCTCGGAAACGCCGCACTGATGTAGTATTTCTTCCCGGCCGGCGAGGTCAGCGCCAAAATTACCATATGTTCGGCCATCCACCCTTCCTGGCGGGCAATCGAGGAGGCAATACGCAACGCCAGGCACTTCTTGCCCAACAAGGCATTGCCACCGTATCCCGAACCGTAGGACATGATCGCCTGATCTTCCGGGAAGTGGACAATATACTTCTTGGCGGGATCCGGCTCGCAGGGCCACGGAACATCCTGCTGCCCGGGCTTCAAGGGAGCCCCGACGGAGTGCATACATTCAATAAAACTGCCCGTCGCACCCAGTTTATCCAACACCGCCTTGCCCATACGCGTCATGATCCGCATGTTGACCACCACGTAAGGGGAATCCGTCAGTTCAATCCCGATCTTGGCGATGGGTGAATCCAGCGGACCCATTGAGAAGGGAATCACATACAGGGTCCGGCCCTGCATGCAACCGGCATACAGGCCGGCCATGAGTTTCTTCATCTCGTCGGGATCCGCCCAGTTATTCGTGGGCCCGGCATCCTCCTTGCTCTTGGAGCAGATGTAGGTCCGGTCTTCCACGCGCGCCACATCGCTGGCATGGGAACGGGCCAGATAACATCCCGGGCGCAATTTAGGATTGAGCGGGGTAAAGGTTCCCGCCTTTACCATATCCCGGCACAGCCGGTCATACTCGGCCTGCGACCCGTCACACCAATAAATAGCGGCGGCCTTGGTCAGCGCGGCAACATCGTTAACCCATTTAATCAATTTTTTGTTCGCAGTTGGTACCGTTGACATGTCATCTCCTTATGTTTCACAGGGGCGATTATCACTCCCCGCCCCAGAATTTGGGGGCGCAGTCTAGGGGGCACGGGGACTAATTTCAAGGATATTATCCTGCCGCAAACATCAGGAAAACCCTGATGCAGAATCAGGGATTCCCTGATTGCGCGAATTTTAAAAATACTCCACCGTCTCCCTCATGAAGACGGTAGTCATGTTACTTAGCAACGTCGGAGTCGTGCTCCTGGTGCTCGGAGTCTGCGCCTCGGTGTTCTCGATTCTCGTCAAAACCCCGGGTAATCGATAACCGGATCACGACGCCGGTTCTGTGTGGATGTCCAGTTCGCCCTTCTTGGCCCCAATCCTGACCGTGTCACCCGCCTTGACGCTACCCGCCACAACCAGGCGTGCCAGCGGGGTTTCGACCCTGGCCTGAATCAACCGCTTTAAGGGACGCGCGCCATAGACGGGGCTATACCCTTCGCGTGCCAATAAATCACGGGCTCCCTCGGCCACCTTAAGCTCCACTCGCTGTTCCTCAAGCCGCTTGCGCAACTCATTCATCTGCAAGTCAACAATTTGCCCGATTTCCTCCAGCGTCAACGGCTTGAACAGCACCACGTCATCCACCCGGTTGAGGAATTCCGGCCGGAAACTCTTTCGCAATTCATCCATCACCTCCCGGCGGGCCGCCTCCTTGATGTGCCCATCGGCCCCAATCCCTTCCAGCAGGACAGGCGACCCGATGTTACTGGTCATGATGATGATCGTGTTTTTGAAATTCACCGTACGCCCATGGGAATCCGTCAAGCGCCCATCATCCAGGATTTGGAGCAGAATATTGAACACATCGTGGTGCGCCTTTTCGATCTCATCCAGCAAAATGACCGCATAGGGCTTCCGGCGAACTGCCTCCGTCAACTGGCCGCCTTCCTCATACCCCACATATCCGGGCGGCGCCCCCACCAACCGCGACACGGTGTGCTTCTCCATATACTCGCTCATGTCGATCCGGATCAGATGATCCTCCGAGTCAAAGAGCGTCATGGCTAGCACTTTCGCCAACTCAGTCTTCCCCACCCCCGTCGGGCCCAGGAAAAGAAAGGCACCCACCGGACGTTTGGGGTTTTTGATCCCCGCCCGGGCCCGCAGCACGGCGTCCGCCACCACCTGGACCGCCTCATCCTGGCCGATCACGTTCTCGTGCAACACATCGCCGAGTTTCAGGAGCTTTTCCCGGTCACCCTGAAGCAACTTGGTCAACGGAATCCCCGACCATCGCGACACCACCTCCGCAATTTCCTCCTCGGTAACTTCCTCCCGAAGCAGGGAACGGGTTCCTTCCGTCTTCGCCACTTCTTTCTGAAGGTCGGCCAGTTTCTTTTCCAGACCGGGGATCACGCCATGCCGCAGCTTGGCAAGCCGGTCGAGATCATAATTTCGCTCAGCCTCTTCGCTTTCCCGCCGGGCTTTCTCCAATTCCTCGCGGACAGTCTGGACCACAGAAATGGCTTTTTTCTCATTCTCCCACTGCGCCCGCATGGCATCCGCCTGGGCCTTGTGGTCAGCCAACTCTTTTCGAAGGGTTTTAAGACGCTCCTTACTCCCCTCGTCCTTCTCCTTCTTAAGCGCCGTTTCCTCGATTTCCAGGCGCATCACCTTGCGGGTACTCTCGTCCAGTTCCGCCGGCATCGAATCGATTTCCGTGCGAATGGAGGCACAGGCCTCATCCATCAGGTCAATCGCCTTGTCCGGCAGGAACCGGTCGCTGATATAGCGGTCTGAGAGCACTGCCGAGGCCACCAACGCCGAATCCTTGATCCGCACCCCGTGATGCACTTCAAACCGTTCCTTCAGTCCCCGGAGAATCGACAGGGTATCCTCGACGGACGGCGCCTCCACCAATACCGGCTGAAACCTTCGTTCAAGCGCCGCATCTTTCTCGATATATTTGCGATATTCATCAAGCGTTGTCGCCCCGATACAATGCAATTCGCCCCGGGCCAGCATGGGCTTCAGCATATTCCCGGCATCCGTGGAGCCTTCTGTCCGTCCCGCCCCCACAATGGTGTGAACCTCGTCAATGAACAGGATGATCCGGCCCTCCGCCGCCTTGATCTCGGTCAACACCGCCTTGAGTCGTTCCTCAAATTCGCCCCGATATTTTGCCCCCGCCATCAGCGCCGTCATATCCAGCGCGAAAACAGTGCGATCCTTCAATCCTTCCGGCACATCCCCTCTCAAGATCCGGTGTGCCAATCCTTCCACAATAGCCGTTTTCCCAACACCTGGTTCGCCAATCAGCACCGGGTTATTCTTCGTCTTTCGCGACAGGATCCGGATCACACTGCGAATTTCCATATCCCGGCCGATGACCGGATCCAGTTTCCCCTGCCGCGCCATATCCACCAGATCAGCGCCATACTTCTGTAAGGCCTCATACGCCCCTTCCGGAGTGGCGCTGGTCACCCGCTGATTCCCCCGCACGGCGGAAAGCGCTTCCAAAAACCGGGCGCGATCGACCCCCATCTGCGCCAGTATCTTTCCCGACGCGCTACTCTTGCCCTCTTCCAAGAAAGCCAGCAGCAGATGTTCGACGGAGACAAACTCATCCTTCAGACGCTTCGCCTCATCCCCGGCCCTGACCAGAAGTTGATCCAGACGCTGGGTTACATAAATCTTACCCGCCTCCGTAACCGTGCCCTTCACTTTCGGACGCCGCGCCAGCGCCTCTTCCAATCGGGCACGCAATTCGGCAGGACGCACCCCCAACCGTTCAATCAACTTGGGAGCCAATCCATCCTCCTGCTCCATGAGGCTCAGGAGGAGATGTTCGCCATCCAGTTCCTGGTGACTGAATCGCACGGCCATTTCCTGCGCCGCCTGCAAGGATTCCTGCGCTTTCTGGGTCAATTTAGTGGAATCAAACATAGGTCACATCCTGCTTTTCTTGTTCCCGACCGCCCTTACTTGAACGTTTAAGTACTGGATTATTGAAAATTCGCAAGTTCAGGAGTCAACGGACTTGACTGATTTCGAGGAGGAGATCGCCTCGAGAAGAACTTGAAAGGCTTTTTCGCCGCGAAGGCTCACGAGATCGCGATCACGACTCATCCATTCATTATCCTGATACCCCAACTCCACAGCCTTTTGCAGAGTCTCCAACGCGTCTTCCCGCCGTTTCAGCAACGCGAGGCTACACGCGAGATTGTATCGGATGGTGGCGTCATCAGGCGCCAGCCGAACCAGTGTCCTATCAGTCTTCAATCCATCCTCGTAGCGACCGATCCGGGTATAGATATCTCCCAACGCCAGAAGCACTTCTTTATCCTCAGGCAGGCGAATCGCGACTTTCTCAAGAAAATCCATCTCGACAAGATCCACCTCTTCAATATCTCTGATTTTGTCTTTCACGATTCCATTATACCAATATTGCGCCTTTGGATCCCAGCGCTTTTCTAATGAATCCTGTCGTACTGAAGCCCTCGACCATCCCGGTACAAACCAGATGCCCGCCCCAACTTTCCACCAGTTCACGTTCCTGTCGAACCCGGTCGGGCTCATAGGAACCGCCCTTCACGTGAATGTGGGGACGCAGTTGCCTCATCTCGTCCAGAGGATTGTCGCCCTGGAACACAACCACATCCGAAACACAATCCAGCGCCTTAAGGGCTGCCGCCCTGAACACTTCCGGAAAAACAGGCCGTGTCACGCCCTTATAGCGCGCCACAGAGGCATCACTATTGATCAATACCGTCAGCGAGTCTCCCAGCGCGCGCGCCTCCGCCAAAAACCGCAGATGGCCGATATGCAGAATATCGAAACACCCATTCACGGTTACCGTCATTGGCGGTTGTCCATCCCCCATGCTTGCTCCCCGCCGGGGAGGGGTATGGGTGGGTCTGCACAAAGCCGGCAACTTGATCGGTGTCCGGTTCTCGGCGATCGCCGCAATGATGTCCTCTGTAAAGCAGCCCTCCAGTGGCTCCACCTCAACCACGCGATCAACCGAGGACGCCATGGCCGCAGCATAAGGATCCCGCTCCTTTTGCGTTTTGGCCGTTACCCACACATAGGGCGCCAAGGCTGAAAAAAAACCGCCCGCCTCCTTCAGCGAGACCCGGGTGACGGCATCCACATGACGCAGGAATGACACCATCTCAACGCGAGTTTCGAGCTTGTTTTGGGGGCGCCCGGGGGAGCAATGTCTTGCTGCGATATCATCGGGCTCCACGACGACAATCACCTGTTTTGCCAGAAGGCGGGCTTGTTCCAACACATGGAGATTCCCCGGCTGGAAAAGGTCAAATGAGCCTGTCACGACGGCCACCGGCAAAGGGATCTGCTGCCGCCAGGCAAGCAGTTCCCCAGGAAACTTCACTCGGCACGATTGATCCATCTCCATTACTTCCTAACGGCTGGCGGAGGAGTCCGCCCCAGACGTTTGAGTACCGCCTGCAAATCAGCCCATACCTCTTTTTTAGCCGCCGGATTCCGCAGCAGATAGGCTGGATGATACGTCGGCATCAGTTCAATCCCCTCAAACGCAAGCCAGGTTCCCCTCAATTTGCTTATGCCGGTAAGATTAAGCAATCCGAGAACGGCGGTGGCCCCCAGGGCCACAATGACTTTCGGTTGGATTTCGGCAATCTGCCGTTTCAGGTAAGGAATGCAGATAGCCATCTCCTCGGGCGTCGGTGGGCGGTTATCCGGCGGACGGCATTTCAGAATATTAGCGATGAAAACCTCTTCCCGCTGGAAGCCCATGGCCTCAATCATCTTGGTGAGCAATTGTCCGGCCCGCCCCACAAAGGCCAGACCCTGCTTATCTTCATCAGCGCCCGGCGCTTCACCGACAAACATGACTTCAGGCCGCTGCGTATTTCCCTGCCCCGGCACCGTCTTTGTCCGCGTCTTATGCAAAGTGCATCGGGTGCAAACGTTGATTTCCGCAGCAATCCGAGCCACGGCGCTGGCCGCAGGCTCTATCGACTTGGTTTTTTTCATAGGCTTTACAGGTTCTTCCACAGGCATCACGACAGTGCGGCTTATCTCAATCTGACTAACGCCATCTTCCTTCATCCAGTTCAGGTAGGCTGAAGCCAGGCCGAGGATTTCCGTTAATTCCTGTCGGGGATCGGGGCACAAAGGGGTCTCACTCATGGGTAAGGTCAGACGGCTCAGGGCCTGCGGCCAGTGAAGCACGACGCAACGCCTGCCGCATGTAAAACGGGCCAAAAGCGATGTAGCCCAAAACCATCAGGATCATGAACACAGCCGCCGGAACCGCAATCTTCTGCGGGCCGAACAGGACGCATACCATGATCACCATCGGAATAAACAACGCCGGGTGCTTGGTGGGTTTCGGGTATCGCACATTGGAGACTTGCAGGCTGATAAAAATCAGAACCCCCGCGAGGAACAGCGCCGCCACCCAACCGGTGTTCAGTGAATATTTTTCAAACGGCTCACTCTGGCTGATAAAGACCAGCATGGCCACCCAGCCTGCACAGGCTGTGATCGGCAACCCGGTGTAGCCGCCCTGGCCACGCGCCGGATCCTTGGCCTTGAACCGGGCCAACCTCACCACCCCCGAAAGAACCACAACCGCCGTCATGCCCACCCGCCAGAATATCCGCGCCATGTCCTGGGGGACAGACCCCGTCAGCATGACCACATAGATCAGCACCGCCGGGGCGATCCCAAACGCAGTCATATCCACATAGGTATCAAGCTCGGCGCCAATGTCAGTAACCCCCTTCAGCTTGCGGGCGACATTCCCGTCAATTCCATCCAGAATCATGGCCAGCATAATCAATAAGGCCGCCCATCGATGCATGGCCCCGGCGGTAGCCAGCGTTTCGTTCATGCTTTCCATTGTGACCAGAATGCTGAAGAAACCGCACAGCATCGCCATCAGGGTGATGGAGATGGGAACCAATTGACGCCATGTTATCAGGGACTTCATATAATCCTTATTTCTTCAGCCGTGCGACGACGGTCTCGCCCGCCCGCACTTTATCACCCTTTTTAACCACCACATCCACATCATCCCGAGGGAAATACATATCCAGCCTCGACCCGAACTTCATCATGCCAATCGATTCGCCTTTTTTCACGGCATAGCCGGGTTTCACCCAGTCCCAAAACACCACGCGCCGCGCCACCGGGCCCACGATCTGCTTGACCAGACACGTGGTCGCCTCGCCCCGGATGAAAATGGAACTATGCTGGTTAAACTCTGACGATTTTTCTTCAAAGGTGAAGAACCGGGCGCCGGGATAATACTGCGCATGTTCCACCGTTCCAGCAATCGGGGAGCGATTCACATGGACGTCTATCAGGCTGAGGAAAATGCTGATCCTGACGGCCTTGGTCTTGAGAAATTCGGGCTCATCCACCTCAACCACCGCCATGATTTTGCCTTCAGCGCCGGCGACAATGTCGCGCGGATCCGGCGACGGAGTTCTGACAGGATCACGGAAGAAGATCATCAAATATCCCATCAGGATAACCGTTACTATCCCGCTGAATACAAACGCCTTACGCCACGAAACCCGCGCCAACCGCAAAGTCCCGCACAGTAATGCGCCCAACACTATGACCGATATGAGAAACGGAATGATTTCTATTCTAAACGCCATGGTAAAATCCCTTTCAAATGGGAATATTGGCCGAAATAGGGGAGAAAAGTCAACGCATCATAATCGCTTACTTGATTAACCGGTCCAACCCCTCAAACGGATTGACTATGGGCGAAGGCTTCAGGGTGGACACAGTCGATGGCCCATCCCCCATGGAGCGCAAGCTGTCCGGCGCATGCTCATCATCATGGCAGTAAATGCAAAGCAACTCCCAGTTACTGCCATCAAGTGGATTGTTGTCGTGATTGAAATCTTTGTGATGAACCGTCAGTTCGCGCATTCGTTTGCCTTCAAACTCACGACCACACCGCCCGCAGACATGCGGGAACATTTTAAGCGCCCGCATACGATAGCCAGCCTGCCGGACTTCCACTTCGCGTCGCAGGTCATTATGAAGTTGAATGTGTCTTTCAGAAGGCATAAGGGCACCATGCTACCCGCGCCATAGCCGTAGCCGCAACTATTTTACACAATTTTTTGCTTTTTTTTGCCCTGAAATGACTGGCCATTCCCCTTGTATAAGATAGAATGGAGGGGATATGGACACAAAGCCGGAAGCGCCCGCTGCGCCGCAGATCCTGATCGTCGACGACATGCCGTCCAATCTTCAGCTTCTGGCGGGAATGCTGAAACTGCGGGGATACAGTACCTCTGCGGCGCTGAGCGGTAAACTGGCCCTCCAGTCAATCAAGAATCACCCCCCCGACCTGATTCTGCTGGATGTCAATATGCCGGACATCGACGGATTTGAAGTCTGCCGACAACTTAAAGCCGATCCCATGCTGGCTGATATTCCCGTCATTTTCGTCAGCGGTCTTCATGAGACCTCGATCAAAACAAAGGCTTTTTCCGCTGGCGGAGTAGATTTCATCGACAAACCCTTCCAGATCGATGAGGTAATCGCCCGCGTCACCACGCATCTTCATCTGCGGAAACAACGGCTCCAATTGCAAGACAACCTGAAACACCTTCGAGCCCTTGAGGAGTTGCGGGACACCATGGTTCATATGATCGTCCATGACCTGCGCAATCCGGCGTGGGGAATCACCTGCTATCTGGAACTGATCAAAAAAAACGAGGCTTCTTCCCTGTCTCCAACTGCCGGGGAACTCATCAATGAAGCGCTGGCTTACTCCACCCAAATGATGGAAATGATCAACACCATTCTGGATGTGAATAAAATGGATGCCGGCCTTCTAAAGTTAACCTTGTCATCCTGTGATCTGGAGTCCTTATGCAGGCAGGTCGCGGAAGACATGGGGCCCCGTAAAGGAGCGCGCACCCTGATCGTGGAATCTCAAACCTCATCGTCCGGAGTCAAGGCGGATACCCCCTTGATTAAACGGGTGATTACAAAACTGGTAACCCACGCCCTGCGGGCGACACCCGACGAAGGGGGGCGAATACAACTCCGGATCACGTCGGCCAAGGACTGTATCCGGGTTACCGTGGAGGATAATGGGCGCCCCATTCCCGCGCACCATCACGGATCCCTGTTTGATAAATATGCCCCGGCAGAGGCTGTCATTAAAGGCGAGTCCCAGTATTCGCCCGGGTTGGGCCTCTCGTTTTGCAAACTGGCGGTGGAGGCCCACGGCGGCCGGATTGGCGTTCAAAGCGAACCCGGCGGGCAGGGAAACCAATTCTGGTTCGAACTCCCCACCGTCCCCACTACCCCGGTTTAAGGGCTTGCATTCCCTCCCTCCGGTTATAGACTCCGCAGTATATATTTTATGATCGCAAACAAAACTCACGTATCGACCTTGCTGGCCATGACCTTATGGGGAACGGGACTGTTGAGCGGACGCGAGATCTTTCTCCACAGGCACGAAACAGGCGAACTGGCCGCGTGGATCGCCCCCGGGGATATACACATTATCGCGTCCTGAATATCATCCGGGTTTGTGGGAGATCATCACAATACGCTTCGCCCTTCCATGACGTCCAGTTCATGGGCGATCAGATCGCGCACCTTGTTCTTCAGTTGGAAGGCCGAAAGATCTTTGTAGTGATCCCAGGTCAAGGCGGGAAGTTGCCGGAGGACAATGACGCCGGGTCTCAACACCATGGAACCCCTGGGCGGGATGCGCTCATTGCCCGAGATACAGAGCGGAATAATCGGCGCCTTCGTTTCCAGAGCCAGACGGAAAAGAGAGCCGTGAAAGGGCCCCATCTCCAAGGTGCGGGTCCGGGTACCCTCGGGAAAGACTATCAGTGAAACCCCGTCGGCTAACATCACGGAAGCCCGCCTGAAGAAATCCTCAACCGGCATGGCTTTGATATTCAAATACCCAGCCCACCGCGCCATCGGTCCCCACAGCGGCAACCGAAATGGCCAGGTATTCACAATCTGAACCGCTTCAGATAAGGGTAAGGCCGCCATAAGGAATGGATCGGACGAGGAGCGATGATTGCAAATCACAATGCCGGGATCAGGCGAAGCCCCGGCCGAATGGTCTTCGTACCGGACCCGCACCCAGGGGTACGGGAGAATGTAAATGACCACATACCCATACCACCGGATCGCCCGCCGGAATAATCGCATGGCACGGCGGTGCCCTATGAACGGGGCCTGAATGGCAATGAAAAGGGCGAGCGTCACCACCGCCACCACGGAGAACGGAACCAGCAGCAGGTAGAAAATACCGTTCAGGGCGATCAGTTTAAGAAAATTCTTCATCCGCCCGGGCGCTTCTGCTCTTCCTCCTGCTTGAGTGTCAGGATGAAGGTATAGATATCATCCAGGGTGCGGATGGAGCGAACGCGTTCATCCTCACGAATCTGAACCTTGAATTTCTTCTGAAGCGCCACAATCAGATCCACAATGTCCAGGCTGTCGAGGCCCAACTCGTCAAAGATCTTCGCCTGCGGCGTCAGTTTGGCCTTGTCTATTTCAAAGGACTCCTCAAAAACCAGATTTGTCAGCGTAACCACTTCGTCTTTTGTCATATATTCACCTTCCGCAACCGGCTATTTGCCGTCCGCCATGACCCTGCATACCAGAACCGCACTGATTCCGCCAAACGCAAAACTGTTTTTCACTATAATCCGCGCCTCGCGCTGCAAGGCAGTCCCCATGACATGATTCACGCCCTGGCATTCCGGGCTGATATTCTGCAGGTTCAGGGTCGGGTACAGCACGCCTTTGCGGATCCCCGCCAGCGACGCCGCCAACTCAATGGCCGCCGAGGCGCCCAGCGTATGGCCGATATAGCCCTTCAAACTGCTGACCGGAACCTTGTCGCCAAACACGTCATGAATCGCCTCCGCCTCTTCCTTATCCCCTTGCAGGGTAGCCGTGGCATGGGCATTGACGTAATCGACCTGACCCGCCTCCACTCCGGCCTCCTGCAACGATTCGCGCATACAGGTCACCATGGCGGGACGGCTGGATTCGCTGACATGATCCCCGCTGCTGCAGGTGTGGTAGCCGATCACCTCGGCATAAATCCGGGCATTCCGTTTTATGGCGTGCTCATACTCCTCAAGCATCAGGATCCCCGCCCCCTCGCCGCACACCAGGCCGTCGCGATCCCTGTCAAAAGGCCGCGGCGTCAGGTGCGGGGTGTCATTATACTTTACCGAGGTGGCAAATAGCACATCGAACGAACCGGTCACCGTGGGATGCAACTCCTCGGCCCCGCCGCAGAGCATCACATCCTGCCTGCCCAGCCGGATAAGATCATAACCGGTTCCCATTGCGTGCATGGCCGAGGCACAGGCCGCCGAGGTGGCCATCACCCAGCCATTGAGTTTCAGATACTGCGCCACATTCATCGTGGCGGTATGGGAGATGCAATGGAAGAATTGCATGGAAGACAACTTCGTCAGGTCGTGATCCGGCAGCATCGTCTCGAACGCCTGGCTGATGCTGATGGCGCTGCCGGTGGTTGACCCCAC
Organism: bacterium; assembly: GCA_037132275.1. Taxonomy (GTDB): domain Bacteria; phylum Verrucomicrobiota; class Kiritimatiellia; order CAIKKV01; family CAITUY01; genus JAABPW01. The sequence goes on along the minus strand of JBAXPK010000043.1, from coordinate 9,862 downwards.
CACGCACCCCATCCGCCCCGTCGTCGCCAGCGCCGGATCAAGGCCGGAATCATCCACGGCGTCCTGCGCCGCCTGCACAGCAAAGAGGCTCAGCCGCCCCATGGAGCGCCGGCTCTGGCGCGGAATCAGCTTTTCATCCTTCAACTCTGCCGGAGCGCCCACCTGGCTGCGGAGTCCGATGTAATGATCCCAGCCAGCCATCTTCCGGACCGCGCTTCGGCCAGCCTCAATCCCGTCGGTCAGGGCCGTCACCCCGCGACCGAAAGGCGACACACTGCCCATTCCCGTAATGACCACTCGTCTTAGCTGCATAATTTCCCACTCACAAAACGATTGAAGGTTTCCTTACCCAGCACCCCGCGAATCACAATGAACGATGACATCATCGCCCCCGCAATGCCCGGCAGCAGGGCGCTCTGACCTGCGGCAAAGAGATTACGAATCGGCAGCCTGCCAATCAAGTTATACTGCCCGACCTTCTGTTTGATTCCGTAGGCCGACCCGTCCGGCGAATGCAGGTAATCCCGGAATGTCAACATGGAGGCGGCATCCAAAACGCGCAACTGATCGCCCATGACCGGGTCATACCGCCTTATATGATCCCGGATCGCCTGCACACGGCCAGCCTTGTATTCGTCATAGGCGGGAGCCCGATGCCCGACACCGGACTCAGCCCATTCTGACACATGTTCATAGAAAGACGGCTCGAATGCCGTAACCACCCGACGGGGCGCCCCGCGCACCGGTTCCAAGGATCCGCAGATCACCAACGCCTGCTCGCCCCGATACCCGGGATCCAACATCTGTTCGAAGTCCATGGTGGGAAACAGCGACACAATCGAATTGCCGAAATCAGCCGTGGCAGGACCGTCTAACACCCCATATACCGTGAAAAACCCGGAGGAGGCCTCAAAGGATTCCACACGACTGACAAAAGCCTTGGAGATGTGCTCCCGCGGCAAGAGGTCAAGAATATGGCGGGGATGGATAGTCATCACGGCCGAATCAGCCTTGACCTCCTCGCCCGAATTCAGGACAAAACTTTCAACCGCATCCTTGTCGGCCACCCTCAATTCCGTAATCCAACTCTTGCACCGCACCTCCACACCCAGGGCCTGAAACGCGGCTTTAAAGGCGTCGATCAGGGCATCGCCTCCCCGCCGGAAACGGGCGGTGGATTGATACATGTCGTAACAGATCCGGCTATGACTGGCGAATGAGACCTCGGACGGTTTGACGCCGTAACACATCCCCAGGCCCGAGAGCACCCCTTTCAGCAGGACATTCCCGGTCAGCCCGTCCAGAACCGACTTCAGGCTGATCGTTTCCTCATCCAGCCGATGAGCCGATTCAGCGAGCCGGGTAAGATCCATGGTAGCTGTCTGGTCACACACCTTTTCCACGAGGTCAAAATAGCGATCCACGGCCAGCGACTCGCCGGGGAATTCGTCCTTCAATTTCGAGCGCAGCCGCCTGATGCCGCAGGGGAGGTCCAGGATACGGTTCGCGGGTTCGAATACAAACCGATGGGCACGGTCTTCCGACATGAATTGCGGCTCCACCGAATCCCGCAATCCCAACACCGAGAGCATCCGGCTCAGGAGGGCATCCGGCAGCAAGCCGCCCGTAAAGTGGAAGCCGGTATCAAACGGGACGCCCTGCCGGTAAAAGCGGGCCAGCGAGCCACCCAGGTGCGGTTCCTTTTCCAGGAGCATCACCTTGCGCCCATTCAACGCCAGCAGCAGCGCCGCTGTCAACCCGCTTACCCCGCCCCCGACTATAATATGGTCAACCTTATTCACGCTGTATAATTTCCACACCCAAGCTCGTCATAATTCACCGGCCCGCGACTGGGATCAAGTTAATAATGGACGCTTTTTCGTTGTTATGATCTCCTATTTACCCATGAAAGCGGCATCCACATCACAACCCGTGTATCTTCTGGCAGGGGGGCCGGGAAGCAGGCGGACCGGCCCGGATCCATTACTCCAACTCGTTTTTTCTGATATCGGGAAACCGTCTCCCTTGATCGCCTACATCGGTGCCGCCAGCGGCGATAATCCTGATTTTTTCAAGTGGCTGTCCACACACTTTAAGAACTCGGGCGCCGGGGAAGTAACACTCGCCGCCATGGCTTCAGTTCGCGCCAACCCGGCAAAAACATTAGCCCTTCTTGAAAAGGCCGATCTTGTCTTCATTTCCGGCGGGGATGTTGAGGAAGGCATGTCCCTCCTGGAAAAACGCTCGATGATCCCGCTTCTGCACCGGCTCTATAAGGCCGGAAAACCTTTCTTCGGCCTGTCCGCCGGCAGCATCATGCTCGCCAAGTCCTGGGTGCGATGGGCTGATCCCGATGACGACCGAACCGCAAAACCCTTTAACTGCCTTGGATTTGTCCCGATCCTCTGCGATATGCATGCCGAATCGGATGACTGGGCTGAACTCAAAGTCCTGCTACAACTCCAACCCGAAGGCGCCATCGGGTTTGGGATCCCCAGCAACACCGCCCTGCGCATGCATCCGAACGGCACGCTCACCCCCATCGGGGGTGAAATTGTTCGTTTCCAATGGCAAGGGCATGAGGTAAAAAAGTTGACGCCGCTTCGGAATTGAACCCTTCAGATTTGTCACTTGCGCGCATTGGGGCCAGGCAATTTGATAGGTATATGAATGCGCCGCCCGAATCGTAGAGACATAAAAAATAGCGTTTACAGTGCACACTATTTATGCGTACACTTTAGGAATGAAAAACATTACCCTTTCGGCTGATGAAGGTCTCTTGCAGCAGGCCCGGCGACGGGCAGGAGCCGAACACCGCACCCTGAACGATATGTTCCGGCAGTGGCTCGACCAGTATGTGTCTCAATCAACCGCCAGCGACACGTATGACACCGTGATGAAGCGGCTCGACCATGTGTCCGCCGGCCAAAAGTTTTCGCGGGAGCAAATGCATGAACGCCGCTAACATCAAAGGACTGTTCTTCCTCGACACCAACGTGTTCATCTATACGTTTGACCGGACCGACGCGGACAAACAGCGCGTAGCCCGCGAGTGGGTCAGACAGGCGCTGTTGACGCAACGTGGCATAACCGGTTCCCAAGTCGTCCAGGAGTTTATGAACGTTGCCCTCAAGAAATTCGAGGCGCCCATGGGCGTTACCGAAGCGCGCGAGTACCTGAACGGTGTTATGCGGCCGCTTTGCCAACACTTCCCCGCCATGCCAAGTTTTGATCGCGCCTTGCTCATCCGCGAGGAAACCGGTTACGCCTGGTATGACTCCCTCATCGTCACCGCCGCCATCGAGGCCAAGTGTTCGTGGCTGATCAGCGAGGATCTGCAACACGGCCGGAAAATAGGTTCGGTAACCGTCCACAACCCCTTCCGGTGACGATGCAGAAAACTGGTATATGAGATGGAAGATTTCACATTGAAAAGACCGAGGACACCCCCCCTTATCGCGATCTGAATCGATTCAGATGCAGATTTCCACCCTCATTCCATCATAAACCGACTGAGGTAAACATCGCCACTCAGCCTTCATCCTTAACTCTCCCGAGCGCCCTCAGCAGGCCGTCTAGGATCGTCATGGGATGCGGCGGGCAGCCGGGAATGTAGACGTCGACCGGCACCGCGCTCGACGCCCCGTTACAGGTCTCGGGCTGATCGATGTAGGGGCCGCCGGAAATCGCACACGCGCCCACCGCGATCACCAGCTTCGGGTCGGGCACGGCCGCGTAGGTCTTCTTGAGCGCCAGTTCCATGTTTTTCGTCACCGGCCCGGTAATCAGGAGTCCATCCGCATGACGCGGCGACGCCACAAACTGAATCCCAAACCGCCCCAGATCAAACACGACGGTGCCCAAGACATTGCAATCGGCTTCACAAGCATTGCAGCCCCCTGCGCTGACCTGCCTCAACTTCAGTGAGCGGCCGAACAACTTTCTCATTTTCTGATCCAGCGCCGCCTTCAATGCCGGTTCCCCAGCCCCCATCACCAACGCCTGGCGTTCGCGCGCCGCCAGCCGGTACTCGCGCGAAAACGTGATCGCGCCCTTGGGACAAACTTGCTCGCATTCCCCGCAGAACAGGCAACGTCCGATATCCAATGTCAATTTTCCCGCCTCGCAGGCTAACGCCTCCACGGGGCAGACGGAAACGGCGGCAACACAGGTCGAATCCACACATGCCTGATTTATCACGGGCAAACCGCGAAACCGATCCGGTAGCGCCGGTGGTTTCCGGGGATATTTTATCGTCCGATGCCCTTGCTTTATCCGTGCTGTAATGATGTCTAACATCTGGCCCTCACAAATCATGCCCACAGTATGAAAGATTGACGCGCATTGGGGCCAGGCAATTTGATAGGTATATGAATGCGCCGCCCGAATCGTAGAGACATAAAAAATAGCGTTTACAGTGCACACTATTTATGCGTACACTTTAGGAATGAAAAACATTACCCTTTCGGCTGATGAAGGTCTCTTGCAGCAGGCCCGGCGACGGGCAGGAGCCGAACACCGCACCCTGAACGATATGTTCCGGCAGTGGCTCGACCAGTATGTGTCTCAATCAACCGCCAGCGACACGTATGACACCGTGATGAAGCGGCTCGACCATGTGTCCGCCGGCCAAAAGTTTTCGCGGGAGCAAATGCATGAACGCCGCTAACATCAAAGGACTGTTCTTCCTCGACACCAACGTGTTCATCTATACGTTTGACCGGACCGACGCGGACAAACAGCGCGTAGCCCGCGAGTGGGTCAGACAGGCGCTGTTGACGCAACGTGGCATAACCGGTTCCCAAGTCGTCCAGGAGTTTATGAACGTTGCCCTCAAGAAATTCGAGGCGCCCATGGGCGTTACCGAAGCGCGCGAGTACCTGAACGGTGTTATGCGGCCGCTTTGCCAACACTTCCCCGCCATGCCAAGTTTTGATCGCGCCTTGCTCATCCGCGAGGAAACCGGTTACGCCTGGTATGACTCCCTCATCGTCACCGCCGCCATCGAGGCCAAGTGTTCGTGGCTGATCAGCGAGGATCTGCAACACGGCCGGAAAATAGGTTCGGTAACCGTCCACAACCCCTTCCGGTGACGATGCAGAAAACTGGTATATGAGATGGAAGATTTCACATTGAAAAGACCGAGGACACCCCCCCTTATCGCGATCTGAATCGATTCAGATGCAGATTTCCACCCTCATTCCATCATAAACCGACTGAGGTAAACATCGCCACTCAGCCTTCATCCTTAACTCTCCCGAGCGCCCTCAGCAGGCCGTCTAGGATCGTCATGGGATGCGGCGGGCAGCCGGGAATGTAGACGTCGACCGGCACCGCGCTCGACGCCCCGTTACAGGTCTCGGGCTGATCGATGTAGGGGCCGCCGGAAATCGCACACGCGCCCACCGCGATCACCAGCTTCGGGTCGGGCACGGCCGCGTAGGTCTTCTTGAGCGCCAGTTCCATGTTTTTCGTCACCGGCCCGGTAATCAGGAGTCCATCCGCATGACGCGGCGACGCCACAAACTGAATCCCAAACCGCCCCAGATCAAACACGACGGTGCCCAAGACATTGCAATCGGCTTCACAAGCATTGCAGCCCCCTGCGCTGACCTGCCTCAACTTCAGTGAGCGGCCGAACAACTTTCTCATTTTCTGATCCAGCGCCGCCTTCAATGCCGGTTCCCCAGCCCCCATCACCAACGCCTGGCGTTCGCGCGCCGCCAGCCGGTACTCGCGCGAAAACGTGATCGCGCCCTTGGGACAAACTTGCTCGCATTCCCCGCAGAACAGGCAACGTCCGATATCCAATGTCAATTTTCCCGCCTCGCAGGCTAACGCCTCCACGGGGCAGACGGAAACGGCGGCAACACAGGTCGAATCCACACATGCCTGATTTATCACGGGCAAACCGCGAAACCGATCCGGTAGCGCCGGTGGTTTCCGGGGATATTTTATCGTCCGATGCCCTTGCTTTATCCGTGCTGTAATGATGTCTAACATCTGGCCCTCACAAATCATGCCCACAGTATGAAAGATTGAAACTCTTGTTGCAGAGCGGGAAATCGGAAATCTGCTGGTTGCGCATCGCCATCGCCAACCCCATCCAGTTATGGAAGGACGGATCCACTACCTTGTAGGCCGAAAACCGCCCGTCGCCACCGGTCATCCCCACATGACAGATTTCGCCACGCCACCCCTCAACCAGCGATACGACAAACGCGTTGGGCTCCGGCGCGGCCGGCATGTTGCGTGTCGGCCCACCCGTCAGCATCTTCAATTGATCGCGCACGAAATCGCCCGACCTCTCGATTTCCAGCCATCTGACGTAGGCCCGCTCAAAGACATCGCCCGCCCGCCCCGTCGAGACCGGAATCTGGGAAAAGCGGTAAATCCCATAGGGGAAGTCCTGGCGCACATCGGATTCCAGGCCGCAGGCCCGGGCCACCGGACCCACCAGCCCGAGTTCCCGGCAGGTTTCCAGGGTCACTTTGCCGGTCTCCTCAAACCGGCTCATCACCGAGGGTGAATTCCAAAGCAGATTCGCGGCATTGGCCACATCACGCAGGCTGTTGTCGAGCCGCTTCACAAGTTCCGCAATGGCCGCCGCATCCAAATCGAACGCCACTCCCCCGGGCCGCACCAAGCCGCGCCCAAACCGGTTGCCGCATAGGATCGCGGTCATGTTAAGGAAATCTCCACGCAGCCGTCCGCAATACGATGCCGTCGGCAAAAACCCGACATCGCCCGCCAGCGCGCCAAGGTCGCCGGTGTGGTTGGCCAACCGCTCCAGTTCCTGCGCCACTCCCCGAATAATCTGCGCCTGGGCCGGCACCTTGCAGCCCGACAACGCTTCCACAATCCGGCAATACGCCAGGGTGTGCGCCACGGTTGTGTCGCCTGCCACCGTTTCCATGGCGTGAATCGTCCGCTTATCCGGCCCGCCATGCAGCATCCGTTCCACACCGCGATGCTGATATCCCAGCGAAATCTCCAGATGGAATACCTGCTCGCCATGACACTGGAACCGAAAATGACCGGGCTCGATGATCCCCGCATGAACCGGCCCCACGGCCACTTCATGAACCTCTTCGCCTTCCACACGATAGAAGTCGGTCACCCCGACCACCGGCCTCGCGTCTCCGGTCCGGCCCCAGGCATCGTGTCCCGTCCGGCCAGACCTGACAAACCGGACAGGCTTAAGCCAGGGATGTCCCTCGGGCCGCAGCCCCCATTGCTCGGCAATCTCACGCTCAAACAGGTGAACCTGTGGACAGTCGGGCGTCAACGAGGGAAAGGACTCGCCCGTCACCCGCATCCGGGCGATGCGGAAGTTTCCATCCTCGCGACACGCCAATACCGCCATGAGTTCCACAGCCGTCTCTCCGCCGTCAGGCTGCCGCCCGAACAAGGCGGCCACATGGGCGCCATCCGCCACCGCATCGATGATGGAACTCCGGAAGACCGGCCCATCCAGGCAGGGGATCTCCCCCAGCCCGTGGCGCTCCCCATTGTGAACCGGTAACCACTTCAAAATTGAGATCATGGCTTGCCCTCCAAATAGGCCGCCGCATTGTGCAGGAGGGTTTCCAGCGGATGCGGGATAAATAACCCCAACGACAACGCCAGAACAAAAAAGATGATGATGGGAATCACGAGTTGGGGCCGATCCCGGTAGGTTGTGGTCGCCGCCCGGGGAGACGGTGTTCCCTGTACGACCCGCAGCACCGTCGCGCCCATGCCGATAAACACAATCGCCAACAACGCCAGGAACAATCCCGCCACAACATAATTACCGGCATGGATGGTACCGATCAGAATAGTGAACTCGCTGATAAACGGGCCTCCCGGCGGAGCCCCGGTGACCATCAGGAACCCGGCGAGAAAGAGAGGCCCCGAGACCGGCAACCTCTGCATGGCGCCGCGCACATCGTCGGTACTCTTGCTGTCGTAGGCGCGGTGGATATTGCCAGCCGACAGGAACATCACGCCTTTCGTCAGGCCGTTGGTGATCATGTGCAAGAGCGCTCCAAAGGTGGCTGCCCCGCCGATCCCGATGCCCAGCACAAGGATCCCCATGTGTTCAACGCTGGAATAGGCCAGCATCCGCTTGAAATCCCGCTGCCTGACCATGAACACCGCCGCCACCGCCATGGAGAAAAGCCCGATGAAAACCAGGATCTCACGGGTGAAGGCCGCTTCCGGCGCGTTGCGGCAAATCTGGTAGAACCGGAGAATCGCCAGAAACGCACAACTCGTGACGCCGCCCGCCAGCAGCGCCCCGACCAGCCCGGGCGCCTCACCATAGGCGTCAGGCTTCCAGGTGTGCATGGGCGCCAAGCCCATCTTGGTTCCATAGCCGACCAGCAGCAGCACAAACGCGGCGTGCAACCACGGACGCGAAAGATTCGGCGCCAGGCGAATCAGGTCTTCCAGGAGCAGCGTCGGCTCCAGACCCTCGTGGAGCGACGAATAGGCCAGGAAAAAGGTGCCGAGCAACGCGAGGGCAATGCCCACCGACCCGATCAGGAGGTATTTCCAGGTTGCTTCCAGCGAGTGCGGGGTGTGGTTGAAGAAAAGCAGCGGCGCCGTCGCCAGCGTGGTCGCTTCGATGGCCACCCACATCAGGCCCAGGTGGTGGGCCAGGATCAAGAGCGTCATCATCCCCAGCATCGTCAGGAGGCACGCACAGAAAACCCGGTTCGACCGCTCCGGGCGCAACGCCAGGTAACCGGGCGCATACAAGGCGCACAGGAAAAACACGACGCTGACAAATCCGAGCACCAGCGTGCTGAGCGGATCGAGAGCCAGCCAGCCCTGCAACGCACTCACCGGTCCCCGGGTTATCGCCAGCCCCGTCAGGATAAGATGCGTCAACCCGCCAACCGGCACGAGCCAGGGCCGCCAGCGGTTCGACGGAACCAGGGCCGCCACCCCGGCAAACAGCAACGGAACAAGAAACAGAAGCCAAGCCATGTGTTACTCCTTCAATTCTGACAGCATGTGGGTGCTCACGGAGGAGAACTCCCTGCTGATTTTATGGATGATGATGCCCATGACGAAAATGGCGACAAACAAGTCCAACAGCACGCCCAATTCCACCAGGAACGGGATCGCCTCCATCAGGAGCATTCCGAAAATAAATACGCCGTTTTCCAGGATCAGATATCCCACCACCTGTGTAATCGCCTTCGTGCGGGTGGTCAGCATCAGGAACCCGGTCAACACCGTGGACAGCGCGGCGGGTACAATCAGCGAACTCATATCCGAATGAGCAATCGGGAGCGTCCGGGAAAACAATACGGCCAGCCCCGTCCCCACCGCCCCCAGAAACAGCGAGGCAATGAACCCGATGATCGGCTCCACCTCACGGCGGATGACCACATCCCGGATCGCATTAAAGAGCATGCGGGGGATCACCACCCCTTTCAACAGAACCGTCGCCACGGCCATCATCATCACCCAAGCCATCAGGGAACCGTGCGCCAGCACGATCAGCACGCCCAGCAACACACCCTGCACTGCCACGGCCTGGATCACCGTCCGCATCCGGCTCGCCCCCAGCGCGACAAAGTTAAGCAAGAGCACCAGCACCAAAATTGGATCTATGAATTTGTTCATGCGTCTACCTCAGCAATTCACCCCTTAATCACAAGAAGAGATCAAGTTGCGGATTGTCGCTAATTGCAGCAGGTATTCAAGACTGAAACGTTCACCAAGTTATTCAACGATCACGGGGTTGAATAAATCATCGTGGTCGGTTATCCCATAATCCGCCGGTGACTAATCCGCACCTCAGCCTCAACGTTGACTTCGCCAGATAGAGAATAAACTTTTCGTTCACTCGATCACAGAGTAGATT
>JBAXPK010000042.1:0-22588 GCA_037132275.1 bacterium | reverse complement strand
AAGATCGACAATGGATAGTGAAAATCATCAATGTTTGGTGTGTTTCGCATAATGCTTATTCCGAACTCCAGCTTGCCGGCCTGGGGATTACCACAAGTATTCGTGGATGCCACTCCAGGGCAGTTCGCTGACATCAGTTCTTAATTGAACACCAGCCCAACACTCTTCCTTGCCGGAGACCCCGGCGATTGGTTATGCTCTCCCCATGGCTGACAACACTTACGCCATCGTGACAACCACGGTGGAAAACAACGACCAGGCGCTTAAGTTGGCGGGAGTGATCACTGAATCCCGTCTGGCCGCCTGTGTCCAATTCTGGCCCATTCAAAGCCTCTACTGGTGGCAGGGCAAAGTGGAGTCCGGAACCGAATTCATCCTGCAATGCAAGACTCAGGCCTCCTTGACGGCGGCGCTTCAGGACCTCATCCGCCAGCACCATACGTATGAGGTTCCCGAGATCATTGTGACCCCGATCATCGGGGGGCACACACCCTACCTGAACTGGATCACCCGCGAAACCTCATGACCACGATTGACTTTTGTTGTTCCGGCGACTAGATAAGAGGGCATTCGGAACGGGTTACTGGGTTATTTGTTATTGGTTATCAGATCATGGCTATAGCGAACCTCGAACAATCGGTTGGGCTGGTGGAAACAAAACTGGCCGCCATTCCGCTCCCCCCTGAAGGCCTCATCCTTGAAAGCGGTAGTGTTCTGGCTGAATTGACTATCGCCTATGAGACCTACGGAGCCCTCACCCCGGCCAAGGACAATGTGATTTTTATCTGCCACGCCCTCACCGGCGATGCCCATGTGGCCGGCTATCATTCCAGCGATGAAAGAAGCCAGGGCTGGTGGGACGCCATGATCGGCCCCGGGAAAGGCATCGACACCAACCGATTCCATGTGGTCTGTGCCAATATTTTAGGCGGCTGCAAAGGAACCACCGGTCCCGCCTCCATCAACCCGGCAACCGGAACCCCTTATGGCGCCTCCTTTCCCAACATAACCATTGGCGATATTGTCCACGTTCACAACCTGCTGTTGAATTACCTCGGGATCGAGCGGCTCTATGCTGTCGTGGGCGGATCCCTGGGAGGTATGCAGGTGCTGGAATGGAGTATACGCTATCCTGATGTCCCGGAACGCTGTATTTGCCTCGCCACGGCCGCCTCCCTATCGGCCCAGGCACTGGCATTCGATATTGTCGGCCGCGAGGTCATCACCAGCGATCCAGGCTGGTCTGGCGGCAATTATTACGGGACGGGAATACTGCCAAGAGACGGCCTGGCTGCCGCCCGCATGCTGGGGCACATCACCTACCTGTCCCCCGAAATCATGACCACCAAGTTCGGTCGGAAGAAAAAAGAGCTTCCCTCGGAGGAACGGTTCAGCACCCGGTTTGAGGTCGAGAGTTACCTCCAATACCAGGGCGAGAAATTTGTCGAGCGGTTCGACTCGAACTCATACCTGCACATCACTCATGCCATGGACAGCTATGATCTGACCGAAACGTACGGGGACCTCAAAGCCGCACTGAAGAAGGTTAAGGCGCGCTTTCTGGTCGTGGCCTTGAGTTCAGACTGGCTGTTCCCCCCGGAACAGTCACTGGAAATCGCCTCGGCCCTGGTTCAGATCGGGAAGCAGGTTTCCTACTGCCTCCTCAAGGCCCCTTATGGCCACGATGCATTTCTGGTGGATGTCGAACAGACGTCACAGATCCTCTGTACCTTCCTGGGCGGGTGCGCCAGATGTACGGCGCCGGTTGAAGCCGTAAAACGCAACGATTACGATTGGATTGCCTCCCTGATCGAACCCGGATCCCGTGTGCTTGATCTCGGCTGCGGCGACGGCGATCTTCTATCCCTATTGACCACCAATCGGAATATCTCGGGCATGGGCGTGGAGATCGACCTGAGTCACCTGATCGCCGCCATGGGCAAAAACCTTGATGTGTTCCACAGCGATATCGACCAGAAACTCGATATGATTCCCGACCAGTCCTATGACTTTGTCGTGTTGAGCCAGACCCTTCAGGTCGTCCGTCACCCCCGTGAGGTGCTCCACGAGATGCTCCGAATCGCCCGCGAGGGCATTGTCAGTTTTCCCAACTTCGCCAACTGGCACAATCGCATCAGGCTGGGAATGACAGGCCGGATGCCCAAAACCGATGCTTTGCCGTTCGAATGGTATGACACTCCCAACATTCATCTGGCGACCTGGCAGGACTTTCTTGACCTTTGCCGCAAGGATAATATCCGGGTCAAGCAAGTAATCCCCTTGACGGAACGAAAACTCAGCCGTCTTTTGGTGGCAGCCGGCTTCGAGAATCTCGGCGCCGAAAGGATTCTGGTCAACATCGCGAGGCCTTAGCGGCAACAATCATCAACTGGGAGTTCATTATGAAAACCACATCAGCCTCCATCCTTGATATCGCACGCCTGACGCGAACCCTCTGCACCTGCGAATCCTGCTCCATGACGACCAATACCTCCCGGGGTTTCCAGTTGGCCGGCCGCCAAGCCATCCATCAGGTGCTCGACGACTTGATTGCCGTCCTGTTCCCTGGCTGTCATGGCCGTGAACCCATGCCGCCTGAGCAACTGCATGAATTAATCGAAAAGAAGCTCCAATCCGTGGCCACGATTCTGACCGAACAAATCGAACATGCGTTCCGGTATCAATGCGTATTCGAAAAATGCAAGGAGTGCGGGGATTGCAAAGAAAAAGCTACGGCGGCAGTCCAAAGGTTGATGGAGTCCCTGGTGGATCTCAAGAAGACGCTCCAGATGGATATCATGGCCGCCTATGAAGGCGATCCCGCCGCCCGCTCGATTATGGAAGTGGTGATGAGTTACCCCGGGCTCCAGGCGATTATGGTCCACCGGATTGCCCATATTCTCTACCAAATGCACGTACCCCTGATTCCCCGTATCATGACGGAGCATGCCCATTCTCAAACGGGCATAGACATTCATCCCGGCGCCGAGATCGGGCACGGGTTCTTCATTGACCACGGTACTGGCGTCGTAATCGGCGAGACCAGTACCATTGGGAAGGGCGTCAAAATCTATCAAGGAGTTACCCTGGGCGCACTCAGCTTCCCCAAAGACAAAGACGGAACCCCAATCAAAGGGATCAAGCGGCATCCGAATGTGGAGGATGATGTCACAATCTATGCCGGTGCCACGATCCTGGGCGGAGAAACTACCATCGGAGCCGGCTCGGAGATCGGTGGAAATGTGTGGCTCACCCACTCAGTCCCTCCCCACTCGAAGGTCTATAACCAACAACCCAAACCGTTGATCACCAACAAACACCACAAGATCCCATGACAACGCAAAGCCTGCACGTCTTCAAGGGAGGCCCGGTTTTTTCGGCCTTTCGTATCCACCAGCTTACCCAGGAACTCACCGCAGAACTGCCCGCTTGCCCCATAGCCTCGGTGGACGCGACCGCCATCACGCTTGTGGAAACCAACCGGGGCTTTTCACCCGAGTTATGGTCGCGGGTCGCCGCGCTTCTGGATACCGATCATCGGATTCCGGCCACCTCAACCGATGGCTTTTTTGTGACGCCGCGAAAGGGAACATTGTCTCCCTGGGCCTCCAAGGCGACGGACATTTTCCATAACTGCGGACTCGCTGAAGTCCAAAGGGTCGAACGCGGCATCCTGTTCCACATCCGCCTGACGAACGGAACCTTTGCGTCCTTGTCTCAATTACAGCCCGCACTTCATCTGGTTCACGACCGTATGACCGAGGGCGTTTACACAGACCTATCGGATGTCTTCAGCCACATCCCGCCTTCCCCGTTGGTGTCGGTGGATATTCTCGGCGGCGGCATAGCCGCGCTTCAGAAAGCCAATGGCGCCTTGGGCCTTGCCCTGTCGGAAGAGGAAATCCAATATCTGTATGGGGTTTATTCCCAGCTCAAACGCAATCCTACGGATGTCGAATTGGTCATGTTCGGACAGGTCAATTCCGAGCATTGCCGCCATAAAATCTTCAAAGCCAACTGGATTATTGACGGGCAACCCCAAACCAGCAGCCTGTTTGACATGATTCGGAACACCCACCACACCCACCCACAGGGCACCCTGTTGGCCTATGAGGATAACTCGGCCGTGATGGAAGGCTCGCCGGGAAACTGGTATGAGGTTCATCCCAGCGGTTCCAATCACTACGGCGGCCTGCCCGAGCAGATTGATATCCTGATCAAGGTTGAGACCCACAACCATCCCACAGCGATTTCGCCCTATCCCGGCGCCGCCACCGGCGTCGGCGGCGAAATCCGGGATGAAGGCGCCACAGGCATCGGGGGGCGCCCGAAGGCCGGCTTGGCAGCATTCTTCGTCTCCAATCTCCGGATTCCGGGCTTTGTCATGCCTTGGGAAAAGGACTATGCCGAGTTCCCGAGCCGGCTCGCTACCCCGCTTGAGATTATGACCGACGGCCCTCTCGGAGGAGCGCGCTTCGGAAATGAATTTGGACGGCCCCAACTGACGGGTATTTTCAGAACCTATGAACATCGGCACAATGACCGGTATCGTGGTTACCACAAACCGATCATGGTCGCCGGCGGTATGGGCAACATCAAGCGGCGGCATGTCCTGAAAAAGCCCATCCACAGCGGCGCCCGCATCATCCAACTCGGCGGTCCCGCCCTGCGAATCGGACTGGGCGGCGGGGCGGCCTCCTCCATGGGAAGCGGAAGCAATGCCGAGAACCTCGATTTTGATTCCGTCCAGCGTGACAACGCCGAGATTCAGCGCCGCTGCCAGGAAGTGCTGAACGCCTGCATCGCGCTGAATGACGAAAACCCGATCATCAGCATTCACGATATCGGGGCGGGCGGACTTTCCAATGGATGCCCGGAATTGGTCTCGGAGACTGGCGGGCAGTTCGACCTGCGCAAAATTCCCAATGAGGAACTTTCCATGAGCCCCATGGAAATCTGGTGTTGTGAAGCCCAGGAACGGTATGTCCTGGCCGTGGCGCCTGAAAACCTGGACCGCTTTATGGCGCTCTGTAGGCGCGAACGCTGCCCCGCCGCGGCCATCGGCGTGGCGACTGACGATAAACACCTGGTGCTTCATGACGCCCTCTTCAAAAACAACGCCATTGATATTGAGCTTCAGGTCATCTTCGGCAAGCCGCCCAAAATGCTTCGCGACGTTAGTCATCGTCACGAAGCCCACACCGACTTGGATCTCTCCGAGATTGATTTGGGTGAAGCCGCAGGGCGGGTGCTGCGCCTGCCGGCAGTGGCCAACAAGACGTTTTTGATCACCATCGCCGACCGAACCGTAACCGGCATGGTAACACGCGACCAGATGACCGGGCCTTTTCAGACCCCCATCTCCGATGCGGCGGTTACCGCGACCATGTATGACGGGTATGCCGGCGAGGCGATGTCCATGGGCGAGCGAACTCCCATCGCCCTACTCAGCGGGCCAGCCTCGGGCCGGATGGCCGTGGGTGAAGCGCTCACTAACATTGCTGGTGTCATGACCGGCCCGATCGGCAACGTGAAACTTTCGGCAAACTGGATGTGCGCCTGCGGGGAAGACGGCGAGGATGCGGCCATCTTTGATACCGTTCGGGCCGTGGGGCTGGAACTGTGTCCACAACTCGGCATTTCAATCCCGGTCGGCAAGGATTCCCTCTCCATGCGCACATCCTGGAAAGATTCCGCAGGCCGTTCTGAAAAACAAGTCGCCCCGCTAAGCCTTGTGGTGAGCGCCTTTTCGCCGGTTCAGGATGTCCGGAAGACGGTCACGGCGGAATTGAAACCTGTGGCCGATTCGGTGCTGCTCCTATTGGATCTCGGCAGGGGACGGAACCGGCTGGGGAGCTCCGCCCTGGCACAGGTCTACAACCAGGTTGGATCCACACCGCCTGACCTGGAGTCCCCCGTGGACGTTGTCAATTTCTACAGTGCCATGCAGGAGCTGGTGAGCAACGGGCTTCTGCTGGCCTATCACGACCGTTCTGATGGGGGTCTTTTCACAACTCTGGCCGAGATGGCCTTTGGCGCCCATCATGGACTCCGGGTTCAAATTGATGAGCTTGGCGAGGAACCGCTTTCCATTTTGTTTTCCGAGGAACTCGGCGCCGTGCTTCAGGTTTCGGATCAGAACCTTGCCCGCGTAAACGAAATCCTTAAACGGCACGAGCTAAGTGATCTGGCGTTTATTTTAGGAAGCCCGGCGGAGGGCAGACGGCTCACCCTCCAGATGGGCGACACGATCATTTATCAGGAACCGATAACCGAACTCAAGCGGATCTGGTCGGAGCTGACCTTCGAGATGCAATCGCGCCGCGACAACGCCGGGTGCGCCCGGGAAGAATACGAGGCCTTGAAAGACGAGACCAACCCCGGGCTCTCATTCCGCCTCACCTACGATCCCTGCCGTCCGTTTTCGATTGGTGGTAACCACCCCAAAATGGCAATCCTGCGGGAACAAGGCATCAACGGGCACATCGAGATGGCGGCGGCATTCGAACGGGCGGGCTTTACCAGTGTGGATGTCCACATGACCGACCTCCTTTCCGGCCGCGTCAATCTGGCCAATTTCGCCGGACTGGTGGCGTGCGGCGGGTTCTCCTATGGCGATGTGCTGGGCGCTGGCGCCGGATGGGCCAGAAGCATCCTGTTCAATGAGCGTCTTCGCGACATGTTTCAGACCTTCTTCCACCGCCCGGACACCTTCACACTCGGGGTCTGTAATGGCTGTCAGATGGTATCGCTACTCAAGGACATCATCCCCGGCGCCGACGCCTGGCCCCGGTTCACCCGCAACAAGATTGAGCAATTCGAGGCCCGCTATTCAACGGTCGAAATTCTCTCCTCCCCTTCTGTCCTGCTAAAAGGCATGGAAGGCTCGCGCCTGCCAATTCCAGTGGCACACGGGGAAGGGTTTACCAACTTTGAACGGACCGGGTCTGCAGTGGATATTACGTCCAAGGCGCTGGCTTCACTCCGTTTTGTGGATAACACAGGACGCCCTGCGGAACGCTATCCGCTCAATCCGAACGGCTCACCGGACGGACTGACCGGGGTCACAACTCTTGACGGACGCGTCACCATCATGATGCCCCACCCCGAGCGGGCCTTTCGCGCCGTGCAGTTGTCCTGGAAACCCCAGGACCTGTTCAAGGGCGAAGAGGGCCCATGGCTGCGACTTTTCCAAAACGCAAGGGCATTCGCGGGTTAATCGGCTCACCTGCCGCTATGCGGGCAGCCTGAACTGGGACAGGCGGCACAGGCGGCTGAGGGTTCATGCTTGTGTCCGCCGGAGGGAGCCATTGAAACGCTGAAGCCGGACAGGGCTTTTTTCAATTTCCCTCCGCACTTGCACACCTTCGGAATATCAGCTTCATTGCGGATCAGGGATTCAACGTGTCCGCCACACTTTCCACATTCGTATTCGTAAATCGGCATGGTCACTTCTTTCCTTATAAAAAAAGGCCGCAACCTTTCGGCGGCGGCCTCTCTTAGAATCACTGATGACTCTATTAGCCCAAGATGGCATCCTTGCACGCCTTGGCGACGCGGAACTTAACCACGCGCTTGGCCGGGATCTTGATCGTCTCGCCCGTCGCGGGATTGCGGCCCATGCGCGCCTTGCGATTCACCAGAACCAGCTTGCCCAAACCAGGAAGGGTGAAACCGTTCTTGGCATTCTTGTAAGCCAAGCACACCAGTGCTTCGATCGCCACGCCCGCCTGCTTCTTGCTGATTTCTGTCGCTTCCGCCACGCCCGCCACGATCTGACTCTTCGTCAATGCTTTCGCCATTAGAGTAACTCCTATGAGGTTTATTTTCGGCCGTATCACCTTAACACAGCCTCTATATTTCGGAATATAGGCGGATTTCATAAGGAATGCAACCCCCATTGAAGATTTTTTCAATGTTTTCAAGGGTTTGAATGAAAGAAGATTTTGCTGCCCGTCAATCCCAAATACTCCACCCGGCAACACCCTGTATTACAGGAAGGTCTGTTGGACGGAACGTGAGAGGCGAGAAGTGGACTCAACGGGACCCAGCATTTCGAGTAGTTTCGTCTCATCGATTTGAGTGACCCCGTTTTTTTCAGCATCACGAATTTTCGACGCGCCGGGTTCCTTGCCGCAAACAACAAAGTCGGTATTCCTGCTCACAGCTCCGACCACATCGCCTCCGCGTTTACGAATCAGTTCCGTGGCCCTATCGCGGCTCATGGAATCCAGCGTACCGGTTAGCACAAACGTTTTACCCGTCAGGCTGTCTGACGCTCCGCCGGTATCCGCTTGCCCGAGTTCACCCCGGGGTGATAGGCCAAACTGCCTGAGTTGTGAAAGAAAGTGTTTCCCTGCCGGCGAGGCGAAGTAATCGAGAACGCTTTTCGTGACCACCGAGGAGATTTCCTCCGATAGTCCCACGGTTTGGGGCTTCGCTTTCCTGGCTTTGATCTTCGCCTTGATCTTGCGTTGATTTTCAACATCCGTCTCACTCGTCAACTGAGCCTCCAGCGAGGCCATCTCAGCGTCACGCTTGCACCGCTCCTGCTCCGCCTGTTTCTTGAGTGCTGGATTTTGGAACACCCTTTTCTGGAGTTCCACCGCGAGTTCAGACTCCAGCCTGACCTTCTCCTGATCAGCGAGCGTTTTATCATCCGGGGTTCGGGATGATTTCTTCCGTAGCTTGGCGACGAGAAAGCGGCTCAACGAGGCCAGAAGCTCAGAGACGGCAAGATCATCAAAATTACGATGAAGGCGGGCCAATTCATAGGCGATTTTCTCCCCCACGTTTGGAATACCCAGCGCATGCAACCACCGGGCAAGAGGCAAGGATCGCGCCATCTCGAGGCTCTCAATGACTCGTGTCGCATTTTTTTCTCCAAATATGCGAGGGTCCGTTTTTGTGCCGAGATTCAGGGAAGCGAGTTGTCCCACTTTCAGTTCAAATAAGCTGAGCGGATCCTTGACAAGCCCAGTCTCGACCAACTTCTCGGCAACGACCCCACCCAGGCCTTCAATATCCAAGGCGCTTCGCTGGGCGAAAAGCGCAATACGCCGCGCCCGCTGGGCTGGACACTCCGCAATATTCTCGCACCGCCAGGCGACCTCTTCCTTTTTGCCCTCATAGACTTTCTGTTTGGAAATGACATTTCCGCATGCGGGGCACTTGTTTTGTATGTGGGTGGCCAAGTCAAACGGCTCAGCACCTGACGGACGCTTTTCCTTAACGACCTCCACAACCTCGGGAATGACCATCCCCGCTTTTCGTACAATAACCGTATCGCCGAGTCTGATGTCCTTTAGTTTGATTTCATCCGCATTATGTAAAGTTGCTCGGGAAATCGTGGAACCCTGGACAAACACGGGTTTCAGTTCAGCAACCGGTGTCAGAACTCCTGTTCGTCCGACTTGTACGGTGATCGCATGAATCACGGTCTCAGCGCCGGAGATCCAGGGAATAGGTTTATGTACCCTGGCATAACCAGGTGTGGTTCGTTTCTGCGGTATCAGGCTCCATGCGTCGCGATTATCGATCTTAAGCACGATGCCGTCGATTTCATAAGGCAACAGGGATCGAAGATCCCGGCGTTCATCGTAGCCGCATACAACCTTTTCCCGGTAGCATTGAAGCGCTTCCTCGATGCCATCACATTCCCACCAACACGCCTGTATCGGCAACCCGAGCGCTTTCATCCCCCTCAACGTACCGGCATGGGTCGGAAAAGCGATACCTTGCATGACTCCCACAGCGTAAAAAACGGCGCTGACAGGCCTTTTTGCGGCTACCTTGGGATCGAGTTGTTTGAGCGATCCAGCCGTGGCATTACGGGCATTGGGAAAAGTCTTTTCCCCCGCGAGTTCCAGTTCGGCATTGAGTTCCTCAAATGCGGCTGTGGGCATGTAGGCCTCACCACGGACTTCCAAGTAAGCGGGAGGGTGATCGGTATATAAACGCAGGGGAATATTTTTGATCGTCTTGATGTTCGCCGTGATATCATCGCCCGTGTTGCCGTCGCCACGCGTCGTTCCCAGCACCAACGCCCCATCGCGATAATGAACCGAGATCGAGACACCATCAACCTTGGGTTCAAGGACATATCGAATTAACGCCTGCTTTAGTGTAAGCCTTGCGGTCTCATCAAATTTCCGAAGCTGCTCCAAGGTATTCACGTCCTGCATTCGCAGACGCCGATAATAATCAGGCTCCTCAGCTTTGGCGGGAACTTCGGAAGCGTCGACCTTTTCCAAGGACAGCATGGGGATTTCGTGCCTCACACTGCGAAACTCCTTCAATGCCTGGCCCCCAACCCGCTGGGTTGGGGAATCCGGGGTTGCCAGCTTAGGGAACTCAGCTTCCAGCCGCCTTAATTCATCATAAAGCCGGTCATAATCCTGGTCGGACAGTTCAGGTCGCGCGTCAGCTCCCCCATAATAGAGAGCATTATGCCGACGCAACTCGTCGCACAAAAACTCAATCCGTTTTTTGGCTTCTGATCCGGTCATGCCCCAGCCTTCAACCCGGTCGTCAGGTTCATTTCAGCGGCATGGGATTACAGAGATTGCCATCTTTATCGGCGACTCGACCGCAGTTGAAACAAACGAACTGGGGGTTTTTAACCAAGGCTTTGATCTCTTCGATGCGACCGGTGCTGGACAACATGCACAGGTGGCCGGGATGACCATGTTCGTGTTTACAATCCTTACGTTTCTCACTCATAATGTTGCTCCTTTTTCGGGGTTTATACCAAGATCAACTGGGGACATCACGAATTTATTCAACCCTGCGAACTTGAACGGTGGCGGCGGAACTCTCCTCCATTCCCCTACGGAAGGCCTTGGCCTTGACCACAGCTCCATACACCACGGACACAGCTCCGGTACAGCGCCTTGAGGAGAGATCCGGCATCCGTCCATCCAACGTGTAACGGACTTCAGCGCCTTCGGTCTCGGACTCTATGATCACCTTCACCACCGGCGTCGCCACCTGATTAGCATTTTCAATCACATGACATCCCGGCACCGGGTATTCATTCCCGTATTCATAGGCGCCCATATCGGGCAGTTTCCCGGTATACTCATCCGTAAACTCGGGTTCCTCCTGCCCGGCATCAATGCAAGGCGAACCGGTTGCCAGATGGAAATTTCTATTGGCCTCATCCACAAAGCCCGGCAAGGATCCTGTGTAGTTATTTTTCCAGACCAACTTGGGAGGCGGGTTTCCATCAAGGGACTTCCATGATGCCCCCGTAATAATATTGTTGATCACCCGGGTTTCGCCAAAACCCGCGCCATTCCCTTTCTTCTCAACATCAATCCCGACGCCATTCAAGGCGCAGGTATTGTTGAAGACAAAGTTGAACCGCGAACTCCCGGCCAACCGCATGGCCGCTCCCGGTTGACCCCAGATCACATTCTGGCGGAACACATAGTTTTCCACAGGACCGCTGAACCTGACCCCGTCGCCTTCAGCCGATAAGTTATCATGCAACCAGTTATTGGCCAGGACAGTACCCTTCCCATCTCCGGCCAGACACACCAGACCCACATTGGTCTGCCCGGCGCCTGAGCGAAAGAAGTCGTTGTTCTCAATCCGGGCATTAAACACGTTACTGCACACAAGAGCGCCCCCCGAATAATTCATGACCGATACATTCCGGATCACCGGTGCCGTGCCCTGCGCCAGGATGCCAATCCCGCTCCCAAAAGGCAGATCCCGTCCCCGCAGCAGGCAATTCATCAGCCGGTTATTCATCCCATCAGGCAACAGGACCACGCCATACCCGTCACTGCCAATCACCGAACTGTTACTGACTTCATTTTCCTTGCCGCCCATCACAATCGCGCCACGGATTTCCAGTGAATTGGTCAGCCCGCCCAGACTATTGGTCACCGACACAGGCGCGCCACCCCACCAGACATGACAATCATCCACCCGACACCCCTGGGCACCGATGAGGTTGATGCCGCAGGCCATCAGATTGATGCCTTTGATTTCAATGTAGGCAAGATGCTGACAATCCATTCCCCAGATTCGCGACTGGACTTCAATGGTGTGTCCCTCCGGGGCGTCATTGCGCGGAAGACGAAGATAAACCACCTCGTTTGTCGCGTCATACCACCAGGCGGCACGAGGCTCAAGGGACGGTGATGTTTCGGGAATACCGTAACTCCGAACGGCCAAGGCGTCATCCACCAGCACTTGACTCACGCTCTTGGCTGACAGCCGATACACGGCCCCGGTAGCGCGCTGCCAGACAGGAACTTCATCAGCTCCGCAAACCGTGACCGATTCACCCGCAGCAGCTTGGAAACGAAGAGTTTTCTCAGGTTTACCGGAAACGGCTGGACGAACCGTCTCCCGGTACATTCCGCGGCTCACCGTGCAAATATCCCCGGGCAACATCACCCCGGCGGCTCTCTGGATAGTCTTGAACGGCTGCATGCGGCTTCCGGGATTGGCGTCATTCCCGCCCTTCTCAACAAAATACTCCGTTGCGGAAGCCTGAATCGCTAAGGCGACCATAGCCATGACAACGCTCATTACAGATACTCGATGATTACGCATAAGCATTGAAATGATGCGCACCGTTTTCCTTGGCGTCAATAAATGTTTTCCGGAGGGTGTCAGGGCACAACCAACCGGACGTACTGCACCACGAAACTGGCGTAGACGCCGGGACCGTTGCCGCAGAAGGCGACATCGTAGTCCCGGCGCAGCCGCTTCAATTCCGAGCGGGAAAGCGGCAACGCGGCCCGCGATACATCTCCGCCGGTCAGACCTTGGGCGTGAATGGTTTGCAAAAAGTCATCCGCAGAATGATAACGGGTTTGAATAGACTCTTCCTCGCTGAAAATCACCTTCAACCCCGCTGACGCCACCGCCGTCAGCACTTCTCCGCCCGTCGGCAAACGCCCTGCCGGCGTCTTGCCCGGCGCCACGCGTCGGCGCAACGCATGGAGTTCGCCCAATGTCCCATCAAGCATCAACGCGGCACAACACTGGCCATCTATCGACAACTGCCGCTTTATATTTGAAAAAGTCTGCTCCAGGGGGGTCGCCCAGTGGAGAGCCGAACTGCTGACAATCAGGTCAAACGGATGGCTTGCATTAAACTCCCTGATATCCGCAACAACCATCTCCATCCTCGGATCCTGTCCCCATCGTTCCCGCACACAGGCCACCATCCCCTCGGCCACATCCAACACGCACAGCGAAGCCTCAGGATAGCGCCGCCGCAGGGACTCTGTCAGCACCCCGGATCCACACCCGACCTCCAGAACACGCCCGGATCTAATCACCCCGGGTTCAGGCATGTTCTCAATGAGACGCGCCGCCACATGCCGGTGAAGGGAGGCGCCCCGCTCAAATGTCTGGGCGGCACGGGAAAAACGATGGGCAACCGAATTCATGAAAGAATCCCCTCCTCACGCGCCGCCAAAATAATAAGTTCAGCCACACGATCAAGAACCTGGGGCGAATGATTCAGGCTTACTGAAAGACGCAAGCGGGCCGTACCGCGCGGCACCGTGGGCGGACGAATGGCCACCGCGAGAATTCCCTGCCTAACCAGCCGCCGATGAAGCCGGAGGGCGCGCTCGTTCTCACCAATCATCACGGGAATGATCTGGCTTTCCGATGAGCCGGTATCCAAACCCGCTCCCTGCAAACGGGCACGGAACACTGCAGCACGATCCAATAGGTCACGCCCCATCCCCGGATTGTCACGCAAGCATTTCAGTGCACCGAGGGCCGCTCCCGCCATGGCCGGCGGCAAAGCCGTGGAATAGATGAAAGACCGCGCCTTGTTAATAAACCAGCTTCTCATGGCTTCCGAGCACGCCACAAACCCGCCATATCCGCCCAGCGCCTTGCTCAGCGTTCCCATGGAACAATTCACCTGCGACTCAACAGTCGCCTGCCTGATTACTCCCGCGCCGCCGGGGCCAAACACGCCCGTAGCATGCGCTTCATCCACCAACATCATGGCGCCTGACCTTTCCGCGATCCCCGCCAAAGCGGCTACCGGCGCAATATCGCCATCCATGCTGAACACCGACTCCGTCACCACCAGTTTCTGCCCCCGGGAAGGACATACCAGGATCACTTGTCTCAAATCCTCCGGATCATTATGGCGGAACCGATGGACTTTGGCCCGACTCATGACTGAGGCATCCACCAGACTCGCATGCGCCAACCGGTCAATAAAGATATGGTCTTCACGCCCCATCAAGGCACTGATGATCCCCACATTCGCGGCATACCCGCTGCCAAATGCCAGCGCGGCAGGATAACCCTTCAGGGCCGCAAGCTGCTGCTCAAGTTCCTCATGACAGACCAGCGTCCCGGTCACCAGGCGCGACGCAGAAGTTCCGGCGCCATACTGCCGCAAGGCAGACTCCGCCGCTGCCAGAACATGAGGATGATGGGCAAGCCCCAGATAATCGTTGCTCGAGAAATTCAGGAGCGACTGGGCTCCAGCCAGAACCTCAACCCCGTTATTCTGGTAAGCTACCAGTCTCCGCTCCATCCCCTCCTTACACAGGGTGTTGAGCTTCTCGTCTATCCATGTTTCCGTCACGCGCATGCCTTCTATCCTGCTTGGAGGGGCACGGCATGTCCAGATTTTAACGAGCCAAATAGAAACATATTTGTATTTATTTCATATGCGAAGACATAAATGTATCTATATGCGCAAGTCATGAATGAGGCTATGATGATTTATTATCAGACTTTAATCATTCTGCAAGAACATGTTACATCAACAACGACTCCTCATTGGCACGCGTTGGCACACTTAGTGTTAATGAAGAATGGCAGAAAGAAAAGAAAAAAAGAGCGCATGGCTCGCAGTTTACCCTGTGGGCTGGCACATCAACAGCAGACCAAACAAAAAAGGAGGATACATGAAAAGGTTAGGATGGATGACGGGGCTGACGGGACTGGGAATGGTATTGGCGGGCGCGTTGCCCGCTCTGGCAGAGGAGGTCGCCACAACTGTCACTGCCGCGGTTGGGGCCACTCCGGCGCCTGCGGCCGCCGCGTCGGCCGTGAATTCGGGAGACACGGCTTGGGTTCTCGTCAGCACGGCGCTAGTCATGCTGATGACCATTCCGGGACTTGCCCTCTTCTATGGGGGCCTAGTCCGCAAAAAGAATGTGCTCTCAGTCCTGATGCAATGCTTCTTCCTGATGTGCGCTGTAAGCCTGCAGTGGGTGATTTGCGGATACAGCCTGTCGTTCGGGCCTGACCTCAAGGGGCTCATCGGCAATCTGGATTGGGCATTTCTGAAGAATGTGGGGGTTGAACCGAATGCAGATTATGCCGGCACGATTCCACACCAGGTTTTTATGATTTTCCAGATGATGTTTGCCGTGATTACGCCCGGACTGATCATCGGCGCCTTTGCGGAACGCATGAAGTTCTCTGCCTTTGTGGTGTTCATGCTGCTCTGGGCCACGATCGTCTACGACCCTGTATGTCACTGGGTGTGGGGAGTTGGTGGATTCGTCCGAAAAATGGGCGCATTGGATTTCGCTGGTGGCACGGTGGTTCACATCAACGCCGGTATTGCGGCCTTGGTCGCCGCCCTGGTGCTGGGACGGCGTTTGGGTCATCCCCACAAGCTTTCCCCGCCGCATAACCTGCCGTTTGCGGTCATGGGCGCCGCTTTGCTCTGGTTCGGGTGGTACGGCTTCAATGCTGGAAGCGCCCTCGCAGCGAACGGTTTGGCGGGCAACGCCTTTGTGGTGACGCATGTGGCCACCGCAGTTGCCGGTCTGGCTTGGGCACTGATGGATGTGGCATTCAACCGGCGCATGACGGTGCTGGGCCTGATTTCTGGCGCGGTTGCCGGCCTGGTTGCCGTTACCCCGGCGGCGGGCTTCGTCAATGTCGGCGGCGCCATGGGTATCGGCTTGGGCGCAGGAGTCATCTGCTACCTGTTTGTCAGCTTTGTGAAGGAGAAACTCGGGTATGATGATGCGCTGGATGCCTTTGGCGTACACTGCGTGGGGGGAATCTGGGGCGCACTGGCAACGGGTCTTTGGGCGACCACAACCGTCAACAGCGCCGGCGCCAACGGCCTGTTCTATGGGAACCCCGCCCAGTTCATCATTCAGCTCAAGGCGGTGGCCATCACGGTTGTCTATTCTGGTATTGTCAGCTTCATCCTTCTCAAGCTGGTGGATGCCCTGATCGGCCTGCGGGCGACAGAACAATCCGAGCGGATAGGCCTGGATCTGACGGATCATCGCGAAACCGGGTACACCATGCTCGACTAAGGAAACGACCCAACAACAACCAGTTAAAGGAGAGATAAACCATGAAATACATCGTAGCAATTATTCAGCCCGACCGGATGGATGAAGTCCTGGAGCGGTTAACAGACAAGAATATCAACCTGGTCACCGTGTCCAGCGTAATGGGGCGCGGCCGCCAGGGAGGCATCGCCCAGGTCTACCGGAGCCACAAGGAGGCCGGAACCCTGTTGAAAAAGGTGAAACTCGAGATTGCCGTGAATGACGAGTTCGTCACGCCAACCATCGAAGCCATCACGGGAGGAGCCAGAACCGGGAATGTCGGGGACGGAAAAATATTTATCCTCGACCTAGCCGAATGCATCCGCATTCGGACTGGCGAAATCGGCGGCGCAGCAATTGGATAAAGAATAAACATATCGCGTGTGACGGCTTCCGGAGGGAAGCCGTCACTTGAACGGAAAACAAAAAAAGAAACAGAAAAAAGAAAGACAAGAAGAGCGTATCATGAAAAAAGTAATCATAGGAATGATGGTAGGTGTTCTTTGCGCAGAATCAGCAACCCTCGCCCTGGCAACACCTTCAACACAAGTCTGGATTCCCTCAACGGATATACAACCCTTTAATGTATGGCATTTGGGATTGGATAATTATCTCCGGGCCTCCGATGCCGGGCATATTACTGCCGGACAACGTGACCCGAACATCTATGACGCCGGGTTGACGGTGGGCATACTCCCCTTTGACGCCGTCAAGGCGGAAGTGGGCGCGGACTATCTGGTGAATGGAACGTCCTATGATGACAACCCGCTCTATTTCAATGCCAAGGTGGGGATCCCGGAAGGAACGTTCTACACGAATTCCATCGGGCTGAACTCGCCATCCCTCGCGGTAGGTGGATTAAACTTCGGCACGAATTCCAAGAAAAGCAGTGCGACCCGGACGGACCAGAATATTGTTTACGGCGAAGTGGGCCAAACAGTTCCCGCTTTTGGAGCCATCCCCTCTCTGGGCCGATTTTCGGTCGGTTACTATTCAGGGAACAAGGATGTGCTTCTTGGCAAGGATGGCAAAGCCGCTAATGATGGCATTCTGGCGTCATGGGATCGCACCATGAGCGAGATCTCTGACAAGTTGTGGATCGCAGTTGATTATATGGGTGGCGGCAACTTCAACAGCGGCGTCAGCCTAGGTGTTTCGTGGGCTTTCTCCAAGAGTGTCTCTGTGATCTTCGGGTACGACATGTGGGACAAGCCCGCCCTTGCCGGCGCCAACACCTTCACTACTCAGTTGGATATAAATTTCCCGTAAATCCCATTATTTATGTTGCAGGCATAGGGGCATTGCTATAACTTTCCCAGCTGTGGGCCGATATGCGGTCTGGTGATTTACGGAGGTGAATGGGCAGGAAGGTGACAGAAAATATTAGTGTTTTGTGATTGGTTTTTTGTTTTTCAAAGTTTTTTGTAGAAGTATTATTTTTGGAGACTAGACAAGTGAATATTTACGTAGGAAATCTGCCTTATCAAACGACTCAGGATGATCTTCGCGCCCAGTTCGAACAGTACGGGGTTGTGGAATCCGTCAACATAATTCAGGATCGCGAAACCGGCCGTTCAAAGGGCTTCGGATTCGTCGTTATGCCTGACAGCGCAGCCGCACAGAACGCCATCAACACCTTGAACGACAAGGATGCTGGCGGTCGCAAAATGAAGGTGAACGAAGCTCGTCCCCGCGCCGAGGGTGGTGGCGGTGGTGGCCGCGATGGCGGTTTCGAGAGTCGTGAACGCCGCTGGTAATTACCAGTCAGGTTGAAACGTCAAAGGCCGGGGCTCAAACCCCGGCCTTTTTTATTGATCAGGACAGACGACTCAGCCGAACAGGGATAACTGTCCCGCATCTCGGGCTTTGCGCTTCTGGCGGGCCAGTTTGGGCTGCCCGGCCTCACTGAACTCACCCTCTTCAAGATTGGCTAGAATTTCCTTGGCACGGTCGATGACCTCCAGGGGCAATCCAGCCAACCGGGCCACTTGGATCCCGTAACTCTTATCCGCCGCCCCCGGCACAATCTTACGCAAAAAGACAATCTGGTCGTTCCGTTCACTCACGACAACATTGTAATTTTTCACCCCGCTCAGCGTCAGGGCCAGATCGGTTAATTCATGATAATGAGTGGCGAACAGAGTCTTGGCCTTGGCCTTGGGATTATTATGAAGGTACTCGGCCACCGCCCAGGCAATGCTGATCCCGTCAAATGTGCTAGTCCCCCGCCCTATTTCGTCGAGGATAATCAGGCTCCTTGATGTGGCGTTGTTAAGGATATTGGCTGTTTCCTGCATCTCCACCATGAATGTACTACGGCCACGGGCAATGTCGTCACTCGCCCCAACACGAGTAAACACCTGATCCACGACCCCGATTTCCGCCTTGGAGGCTGGCACAAAAGATCCCATCTGTGCCATGATCACAATCAGCCCCACCTGCCGGATGTAGGTAGACTTACCCGCCATATTGGGCCCCGTCAGCACAATCAACTGATGGTCTGTCCCATCCAGCAACGTGTCATTAGGAACAAAGCGCTCCCCTTCCTGTAATCCTTCGATCACCGGGTGACGCCCATCCTTGATCGCTACCGTATCGCCGGCGTTGATGCGGGGCCTGACATATCCACACATCACGGCGCGATCTGCCAGGGCGGCAATCACGTCCAACTGCGCCAATGCCGCCGCCGTTTGTTGAATTCCAGCCGTCTGTTCCACCACCTTGTCCCGTATTTCTACAAACAACTCATATTCCAAGGCCACCGCCCGCTCCTGGGCTCCCGTAATCTTCCGCTCGTACTCCTTGAGTTCGGGAGTCACGAACCGCTCCCCATTCACAAGGGTCTGCTTGCGAACATAGTCTTCCGGCGCGTTGGCCAACTGCCCCTTGGAGATCTCAATGTAATACCCAAACACCCGGTTATGGCGCACTTTCAAGGTCTTGATTCCGGTTCGCGCCTGCTCACGAGTCTGAAAATCAGCCAACCATTGGCGGCCTTCTCCGGCGGCCGCACGAAGCTCGTCAAGCTCTGCGCTGAATCCCTTGCGTATGATCCCGCCTTCTTTCAAGGCCAGGGGAGGCTCGTCCTCAATCGCCCGCCCAATCAAGGCGGCCAATTCCGGCAAAAGAACCATCTCCTCGCTCAGCCGCTTCAATAACTCCATCGCGTGATCGGCGACCAGCGCACGGAGTTCCGGCAACGCTGTCAGGGAGGCGCCCATGCCCCGCAGGTCACGGCCGTTGCCGCTACCGGCGCTCAACCGGGCCACCAGCCGTTCCAAGTCGCGGATGCCGCCCAGCCTGTCACGAAGTTCGTGAAGCAGGGTTCTGTCCCGCATTAAGGCTTCCACCGCATCCAATCGCCGTTCGATGCCCTTCACATCCGCCAGTGGACGAAGGATCCAGTCCCGCATCAGTCTGGCGCCCATGGGAGTTTTGGTTTGATCCAGTATTCCGAGCAGGGTCACCGATCCGCGCCGCTCTTCTGACCGGCGGGGCACAAGATCCAGGTTGGCACAGGTGGCCTGGTCAATCATCATGAATTCAGCCGGGTTGCTCACCCGCAGCGAGCGGACATGCTTGAGGTCGCGCTTGAGATCCTCCTGGACGTAAAATAATACTCCGCCTGCCGCCCCAACTGCGGCAGTCTTGTGTTCACAGCCGAAGCCATCCAGCGAATGTACGGCAAATTGACGAATCAGACGATCACGCGCCACATCAGGGCGGAACACCCAATCCTCGCAACTTGTAATGACGATCCGATCAAGTGTTGCAACCAGCGACTTCACCCACGGGTCGTTCATCTGTTCGGTGGGAATCACACACTCGCGGGGAACAAATTGCTTAAGCGTATCGGCGAGAAGCCCGGCATCCATCGATTCCTCCACCCAGAAGGCGCCGGTCGAAATGTCGAGCAGGGCCAACCCGAACATATCTCCACACCGACAAAATCCGCCGAGATAATTATTCTGCACTGAAGTTAGAATCGCATCCTGCATCACGGTTCCCGGAGTGACAATGCCTGTCACTTCCCGCCGGACAATCCCTTTGGCCATTGCGGGGTCTTCCACCTGGTCGCAGATGGCCACCTTTTTTCCTGCCCGGATCAATTTGGACAGATAGCTATCCACCGCATGGAACGGGATCCCGCACATGGGAATTGCCTGGCGCCTGGTCAGTGTAATATCGAGAATCTGGGCAGCCTCTTTGGCGTCCTCGAAAAACATCTCATAAAAATCGCCCAGCCGAAAAAAAAGGATCGTATTGGCCGGTAGCGTGTTTCGGATTTTCCGGTACTGCGCCATCATCGGTGTTAAGGCGTCACCACTCATATTTCTCCCAATCCATCGGCTAGTTTTTGCCACTGGTCAACCTCGAGCATCTCCGGGCGGATACGAGGATCCACTCCAATCGCATCCAAAACCGAAACCGCCCGTTCCGGCGCAAACCCCAATCCCGGCGCAACATGCGCTAGGATCGTCGCCATCTGCTTTCTCCGTAACGAAAACGCCGCCTTGGTCAGCCTGGCGTACATCGTCCTGTTGCCCGTATTCACAACCGAGTCCGACAACCTTGTCATCAAGACCACGGCCGATTTAACCACGGGCCTCGGATGAAAACAGGAGGGACTAATCACCTTGACCATCTCCACACGGTACACCCGCTGTGCCCAGACACCCAACAACCCGCGCGCATCAGTCCCAACCGCCGCCGTCAAACGCTCCGCAACTTCAAGTTGAAGCGTCACGGTAACCCGCGCGGGCGGACGGGGCAAGGCAAACACATTCATTAAAATACGGCTGCCAACAGAATACGGGAGATTGGAAACCAGGCTGGTGATTTTCTCTTTTTCGAAAAAGTCGGCATCGAGATCCAACGCATCACCATTAACCAGGGACAAGGCAGGGTGGTTCTGAAACTGCTCATGCAGATAATCATATAAACCCCGGTCCTTTTCCACGGCGATCACACGTCCGGATTTCTCCACCAATATCTCAGTTAGAACACCAAGCCCGGGCCCGACTTCCAAAATTTCATCATCAGGTTTGGGGTCGGCCGCGGCGATAATGATGTCGCGGATATTCGCATCAATCAGGAAGTTCTGCCCCAGAAGCGAGTTCGGCGTCAGGCCACGCTGATGCAGCAACGCCAGAACTTGTGAAGGGCTTGTGAGTTTCACCGCGTCTCCGATTCCAAACCGTCAGAGACTAGACGGTTCGACAAGTTTGATATAAGCGTCCTTCCGAAGACGCGCAATCCACACCACGGTAAGACGTCGTATTTCTTTCCGGCGTAAGTCCTTTTCGATCGAAGTCCTAACCTCTTCGAACGGAATGGTGCCGGCAGCCTGCCGATCCTCAAGTTTGACCAGATAGAAATCACCATCCATCCGAATCACTTCGCTGAAACCGTCTTTATTCAACGCCGCCACAGGACCCGCCAATTCAGGACGCAGATCCTTGGTTTCCACCCATCCCCACGCTCCACCCTGGGTCGCCTTGCCATCCTCTGAAAGTTTTTTGGCGGTTTCAGCAAAATCGGCTCCCGCCTTGAGTTGAGCCAACGCGGTGGCCACGGACGCTTCACGCACAGTCCGATCCGTGCTGTTGGTCGAACCATGGATAAGGATTACCCGGAGCTTCAGCCGTTCTTCCCTGAAATACTTCGCGGGATTGCCGGAATAAATGGCGAGGACATCCCGGGGCGAAATCACCACCTTGGACTCCACTTCCCGTCCTCGCATCATCCCGACAATGATCCGCTCACGCATACGGCGTCGCCACTCCTCCATGGACAGACGTTCCTCGCGGAGGGCATTGAGGAATTCCTGCCGGTCCCCGCCAAACCGGTCCT
Source organism: bacterium (assembly GCA_037132275.1). GTDB lineage: Bacteria > Verrucomicrobiota > Kiritimatiellia > CAIKKV01 > CAITUY01 > JAABPW01. Next base: position 431 of record JBAXPK010000042.1, on the reverse strand, counting down.
GAATAAAATCGGCCACCTTTTTTTCCACATACTTGTCAACGCCATCCTTATTAACCTTCGTGTCAGCCTCATAGGCCTTTAAGATCAGCTTGGCGTTAATGAGATCGTCCAGCGCCTCGCCATACGCTTCCTTGATTTTGGCATCGATTTCCGCCCCTTCGTAGACCTGACGCAACTGGTTCACGGCAGGGGCAATGGACTCCTTGACTTCCCCCACCGTCACCACGGTGTCGTTCACAAAGGCAGCCACCCCATCCACGGTAACAGACGCCCCGCGTGCGCCACACGCCAAGGCGATCGCCCCCACAATAAATATAGTCCTTTTCATCCGTTCAGCCTCCACCCAGTATTCCCACACAAGCAGCGACGCTGACTATGACACACCCCCACCCGTAGCCGCAACATTTTCCCTTGGAGCAACGAGAGCGTGA
>JBAXPK010000041.1:0-22795 GCA_037132275.1 bacterium | reverse complement strand
AGTATTCAGTGTTCAGATCGGAGGGAATCGGGCACTGAAGCAGTACGGGGCGGGCTTGTCCGCCGTAGCGCGGCGCGAAGGCGGGTCTGGTAAAATCGGCTCGCCCTTTTTTTGTCCGCAGATTTCCGCTGCCAAACAGCGTGCCGGGAAGTAACTCAACAGGGGGGGGCGACGGAATCCATCATTTAAGGGCTGACAGTATTGACACTGGGGTGTCTTTTGAATAGTGTGTGCCCCGTTTTTAGGGCGGGATAGCTCAGTGGTAGAGCAGCGGACTCATAAGCCGTTGGTCGTGGGTTCAACTCCCACTCCCGCCACCATCCTTGGGGTACTTCAATGCCCGGATATGGGCTTCGACCGAGGCGGCAAGGGCAGGCAGGTGATAGCCGCCTTCCAGCACCGAAATCAACCGGTTCCCACAGTATTCGGCGGCCATGGTCACAACCATTTGCGTCAGTTCGGCAAAGCCCTGTTCAGTGAGACACAGTGAAGCCAGCGGATCGTCCCGATGTCCGTCAAAACCGGCGGAGATCAGGATGAATTCCGGTTGAAACCAATCGAGGGCCGGCTTCAGGTCCTGACTGAACACCCGCCGGTAGTCGGCGTCAGTGGCGCCTGCCGGCATTGGCACATTGAGGGTGTATCCTTTCCCTTCGCCTTCCCCTGTTTCACAGGCGCGTCCGCCGTGGGGATAGAGCGGGTATTGGTGAAGGCTGAAATAGAAGACCGACGGATCGTTGTAAAAGGCGTGCTGGGTGCCATTTCCGTGGTGGACATCCCAATCAATAATGGCCACTTTCCGGATGCCGTGGCGGTGTTGCAGATATCTGGCGCCGATGGCGACATTGTTGAAAAAACAGAATCCCATGGCCCGATCCGGCATCGCATGGTGACCTGGTGGCCGGACGGCGCAGAAGGCATTCTGAGCGTGCCCCGACATGACTGCATCCAGGGCGCTCAGAACCCCGCCAGCGGCCATCAGGGCGGCTTCATAGGTGCCTGGGGAGCCGACAGTCGAGTCGTCCGGCTCAAACAAGCCACCGGCTTCACAGGCCAGACGAAGGCTCTCTACATAGGCGGGGGTATGGATGCGGGTGATGGCCTCGATGGGCGCGGGTGAGGGTTCAAGGTGGATCAACTGCTCCCACAGCCCCGATTTCTTGAGTTGATCAAGGATAGCCGTCAGGCGCTGACGTTTCTCCGGATGGGTCCAACCCGTTTGATGCTTAAGAAAAACCGGATGATAAACGAAGGCGGTGTTACGCATAGAAAAGTCCTTAATACATGATGTCATCAATACGCTGACGTATGGGCGGATCGGTAGGACGCGCGCGTCTTACCAATCATTGAGGCAGGATAGTGGGCTCATTGATGCACGTCAATTGAGGAGTAGGTTTTCTCGGGAATTGCCTTTGTCCTGCCGATATGTCAGGTTTGTGCCAACGATTATGACGTCAGGATACATACACCTCTTATCCGCAGTGGCCGCAGTGGTTTTTGTGTTCAACATTCCCTTCGGCTTCTGGCGGGACAGTGTGAGGAAATATTCACTGCCGTGGATTCTGGCCATACATCTGCCTATTCCCTTCATCATCGGACTGAGAATCGTGTCCGGGTTGGGGTGGCATTTCCGTACATTCCCCGTGATCATCGGTTCGTTCTTTCTGGGCCAGTTTCTGGGTGGCAGGCTTCACCGGGTGTGGCGGCGAAAGCATGATGCCGCGTAGTCCTGAACTCAGTTCGGCGGCGTTTTGAGCAGGTTTTCTTTTTTGTCCTCGGGCAGCGAACTTTGTAAAATCCATTTTTCGGCAGCAGTCCGGTCAATCTGGATCCATGTCCGGCCAATATTTTCAATCGTTGAATTTCGCTGTTTGGGATCGGTAATGGTGAAGGCCCACTGGGCGGCCATCTCGGGGCAATCATGCGTCGTGCTGCTGATGAAGGTCTGGACCAGGCGGTCGCGGGATTTGTCAACAGGCAGGGTGGTCAACCACTGGCTGGCGGCGGACGGATCATTGCGCGCCCAACTGGAGGTGACGCTTTGCAGCGAACTGTCGCGAGTGTCGCCCGGGGGGAATTCGACGACCCAGGCGGCGGCAGCCTGGGGATCAATGGAAGCCCATTGCGAGACGACGACTTGCGCGGCGCGATTCTGCGCCGAGCCTGATGGCTGTGACGCAACAAAGGCGACGGCTTCCTCCGGCGAACTTTGCGCCATACCGGCGGCAATGCCTGCAACAAAGGCGGCACGACCTTCGCCTTCGGGTATTTGGCTGACATAGGCAATGGCCGTTTTGGAGTCCGAGGCGGCCATGTTCCGGGCGATGTCAGTGAACATGGTGTTCTGCGCCTTTCCATCGGACAGGGTTTGAACGTAAGCCAGCGCACTCTTGGAGTCGGTCTGTGCCCATTGGGGTAACATGCGGGCGAGCGCATCCTGGGACGTTTTGCCAGCGGGCAGTTGCTGCGCCCACTCCACGGCGGCGTTGATATCCACGTTGGCCCATGCGCTGGCGATGTTGTTGATGAATTCCGTGCGGGTGCGTCCGGCCGGCAGTGTGTCGGCGAATTTGGCGGCGGCCTTGGGATCGGATTGCCCCAACGACCAGGAAATGCTTTGAAGCGCATTGCGCTTGGCGGACCCTTCAGGCAGGGTTCCAAGCATTTCCAGCGCGGCCGCCGGGTCACTGTTGGCAAGACTCGAGATGACCGGGGAGATGGCCCTGATTTGCAGGGGACCGGGCGGCAAAGCGGCGGCGAAAGCGCAGGCGGTCTTAGGCTCCTGCCAGGAGAGTTGTTGGATGGCCGCCTGGAGCATGGTGTTACGCTCCGTTCCTGCGGGCAGTGATTGCGCGAAAGTGAGGGCGGCTTGTGAGTCCTGTTGCGCCCACTGGCTCAGAATCATGCCCAGCAGCTGGACTTTCTTTCCGCCTGAATGGAGCCCCTGCGCATAGTCCATGGCCGACTTGGGATCGGCTTGAGCCCACGAGTTGCAGAGGGTACTCATCGCATTTTCCTGAGCGGGGCCGTCAGTTAGTTGCCGTGCCCAGGTAAGCGCGGCGTTTAAATCGTTTGCGGCCCAGTTTTCCGCGAGCGATTGGATGGCGTTGTTGCGCGCTGAGCCAGTCGGAAGGCTCAAGGCATACTCCCCGGCCCGTTGCGGGTCGGTGGCCGCCCACTGTGAAACGATGGTTGTAATGTAATTATTCCTCTCCTGGCTTGCCGGCAGCGAATTCACCCACATGAGCGCGGCCTGAGGGTCTTTACTTCCCCATGAGGAGGCAATGGATTGCATGGCCTGATTGCGCTGTTGGCCGGATAATTCTCCCGCCTTTAATACGGCGTTAGCAGGGTCACTTTTGGCCCAACTGCTGAAAATTTGATAGGCCACACCCATTTGCCTCCAGTTTTTGGCGATGGTTTTATAGAGGGCGAATGCCGCCTGGGGATCTTTGTCGGCCAGCCCATAGATGACGGAATTCATGGCCTGGTCGCGAAGTTGTCCCGCCGGCATGGTGCGAACCCAGGATTCTGCGGCGGTCGGGTCATTCAGGCTCCAGGCGCTGATCACGCTTTGTATGGCGCCATCGCGCACGCTTTTCATTTTAAGGGAGGAAGCATAGGTGATCGCCGCGGCGGGGTCGCTTTCAGCCCAGCGCCGGAGCAGTTGGTAGCGGGCGGAATCACGCACAGAACGAGGAAATTCTTTTTCAATCAGCGCCATGACGCGGGGGATGTCTTCTGCGCGGATATCCGCGATAATCTTCTGCAATTCCAAGTTTTGGCGGGTGGAGCCTTTCTGGGAAAGCGCGTGAATCCGCTCTGTAATTTCGGAAAGAGGGGAGCCATTTGAATCCTTGGCGGTTTGATTCGAGGCGATGTTTCGCGTAATGGGTTTGGGCTGGTCGGAGGAACTTGCCTTTTTTTCCGGCGAGCTTGATTCGGAGGGATTGATGGGTTGCGGCGTTTGGGCATCCAACGCGACCCGTTGTAATGCTGCCAGACGCGTGTGTAGGCGGGCATTATCCCGGTATTGCAGCACCGTGATTATCGCAAATACGACCGCCCCAACCATTGCCACCGAGCCCATAAGTGATTTTGTCATGCGAGTGCCCTATTCAACCTTTAGCATAAGGTATCAATAGATATACGCTGACGCAAAGGTGAATGCGCGGCAGGGTGGGCGGCTGGGGCGCTCACGCCGTTGAACGTCGCACAGTGCTTGTCAGGAACATCCCCATGCGCTCCCACACAGCGCGGCGGCCAGCGGCGTGGCCCCCTACAGAGTCAGCACAGCAGCTTGAACTTCCTGTAGGCTTCGGTCCAGCGGGCCTTGTCCTGGGGTTTGTATTCCCGGATGGGGAAGGCTTCGCGAATCAAGGGTTGCGCCTCTTGCATGGTGTGGATGACGCCCAGGCCCATGGCCTGCACCATGCAGTTGCCGATGGCGGTGGCTTCTTCCGGCCCCGCCCACACGGGCAAACCAATGGCGTCGGCGGTGTATTGGTTGAGCATGATATTCCGGGAGCCGCCGCCAACAATGTGAACAACCTGGATCGGCTTGCCGGAGACCTTGGCGAGGATCTCGGCCACCATGCGATATTTCATCGCCAGGCTTTCATACACCACCCGCAGCGTGGTTCCGCGATCCAGGGGAACCGTCTGGCCGGTACGGCGGCAAAATTCAGCGATGGCCGCTTGCATGTCCGGCGGATTGTAAAAACTTTTATCATCAGGATCCACGAAGGCGGTGAATGAGGGGGCTTCCCGTGTCCAGCGATCCATCTCCGCCCATTTGAGTTCACTGCCATCGGTGTGTTGCCAGCCGCGTTTGAGTTCCTGCACCAGCCAGGAGCCCATGCAATTCCTAAGAAGGCGGACATTGCCAATTCCCCCCTCGTTACTGAGGTTGTGGGTCAGCGCCTCTTTGGAGGTGATGGCGTGGGGCACAAACTTTCCGATCAGGGACCATGTGCCGGAACTGATGATCAGGGCATCGTCGGGATTATCCACCGGCGCCGCCGCAAAGGCACTGGCGGTGTCGTGTCCGCCCACGGCGATGAGCCGTGCGCGATTCAAGCCGACAGCCGCCGCCAATTCGGCGTACAACTCACCGACGACGGTTCCGGGCGCCACAATCTCAGGCATTACGGCCGCCGGGATTTTAAGCTTGCGCAGGATTTCCGGACTCCACGCTTGGGTCTGGGCATCCATGAGTTGCGTGACGCTGGCGAAGGTCGAATCCACTGACTTGACGCCACCCAGAAAATAATAGAACAGGGTGGGGGTTGGCAGGTAAAAAGCGCCGGGCTTGAGGGTCTTGCCGCGGTTAAGCATGAACCAGTAGAGCTGGTTGCTGACATTGAAGGGTTGAAAATGGATGCCGGTCAAGCGGTAGGCCTTATTGGCGCCGACCTTGGCCTTCACTTTCTCCGCCATCTCGTCGAGCCGGTGGTCACGATAGGCATAGAGTTTGCCCAGCGGGTCGCCCTCGGCGGTCATCATCTGGCCATCCGCGCCCCAAGTATCGATACCGATGCCGTCAAGAGTGTCAGCCACAGTCCGGCGGTATTCACGCAATCCCTTCACCAGGTTTTGGTAGAGGAGCGTATCATCCCAGTGGGTTCGTTCTGTAATTTTGCCGTCCGCGCCGGGACTATAGAATGAGACCGCCTCATGCGCAAACCGGTGAATCTCGTGGAGCCGGAATGTTCCGTTCTCGAAAATCCCCGCAAAACACTTGCCACCCGACGCCCCGAAATCGCCCGCGAAGACCCGTATTGTTTTCATGTTACCGCTTTGACAGTACTTTCGTTTCGTAAGCCTTGACTTCATTGAGCCAGGCCGCGCCCACCGGCACATCTTTATTCATGCAATAGAAATCCCATACGGCGCCGAAAGGAAGCGATTTAAGTTCTTCCTGAATCGCCAGACGGGATGTCAGATCGCCTTTTCGTTCCAGATCCTGAAGCCACGGGGTGGGCTCAAGCAGGGCAATCAGAAGGGCCTTGAGCATGGCGCGGGTGCCAATAACCCATGCCGCCACGCGGTTGATGCTGGCATCGAAGAAGTCCAGACCGATATGAGTGCGCTCCAGGTAGTTGCCACGCACAAGTTCCTCGGCGATGGATTTGAGGTCGTCGGTCAGCGTTACCACATGGTCACTATCCCAGCGGACCCCCCGGCTGACGTGCAGCAGGATTTCATCCACGTTGGACAGCACCGATGATATCTTGTCGGAGATGGTTTCGGTGGGGTGGTAGTGGCCCGAATCGAGACAGACGAGTTTCTTGTTGGCGATGGCATAGCCCAGGTAAAATTCATGCGAACCCACCACGTAACTTTCAGAACCGATACCAAACAGCTTGCCCTCGATCGCGTCGAGATGATGGCGGGGATTGATCTTTCGGGCAAAGATTTCGTCCAGCGACTTTTTAAGAATCAGGCGCGGCGTGGCGCGGTCGGCCGGCGTATCCTTGTAGCCATCCGGAATCCAGACATTGGTTACGCAGGGGGTTCCCAATTCCTTGCCAAACGTCTCGCCGATTTTGCGGCAGGCGATGCCATGGTTGACCCAGAATTTACGGATGCCTTCATCCCGGCTTGAGAGCGTAAAGCCGTCTGCCGCCTTCGGATGTGAGAAGAAGGAGGGGTTGAAATCCACGCCGATGCGCCGACTTTTGGCCCAGTCCAGCCACCGTGAGAACAAGGCCGGGGTGAGTTGATCGCGATCCACCTTGCGACCGGGATTCTCGGCATAGATGGCGTGAAGATTCAGGCGGTGTTTGCCGGGGATCAGGGAGTAGGCCTTGTCCAGATCCAGACGCAGTTCATCGGCGGTGCGGGCTTTCCCCGGGTAATTGCCGGTCGCCTGGATGCCGCCACCGGTCAGGCCGGCATCGCTTTCAAATCCGCCCACATCGTCACCCTGCCAGCAATGCAGCGACACGGCCACCTTGGCCAGGCGTTTCATCGCCTTGTCCGTATCGACCCCGATCACCGCATAGCGTTCGCGCGCCAGTTCATAGGCCCTATTCCGCGACTCTTCCTTGGTCATAGTGTCTTTATACTCCCAATTGGCTGAGATGTATCGAATTTTCATTACTACAGTTACGGCTGACAGTATACCCCGGCAGCGGCAGGATATGTTCATGCACGGCGTCTATAAGGTCGCATTCGAAGGGGAAGAACGCGTCTTCGACTTCGTCGGCGGGGGTGATCCAGTTCCGGGCGCCCACCACGACGGGCGGGGCGTCCAGATCATCGAACGCGAACTGGCTGATCTTATTAGCCATGGTGTGCAGGAAGCTGCCGCGTTCGCAGGCATCGCTGGCCAGCAGGATGCGTCGCGTCTTCTTGACCGACTCGATCACCTTGTCATAGTTGAACGGGACAACCGAGCGGGCGTCTATGACTTCGCAGGATAAGCCGTATTTCCCTTCAAGCGTTTTGGCTGCCTCGAGAGCGCGATAGAGCGTAGCGCCCACGGTGAGGATCGTGAGATCCGTTCCGGCCTTTTTCACGTCCGGCTCACCCAGCGGAATCTCGTAATAACCGGATGGAACGCCACCCTTGACGAACTCCTCGGGTTGATCGTAGAGCCGCTGGCTCTCGAAGAAGATCACCGGGTCTGTTCCGGACAGCGAGGCGTTCATCAAGCCCTTGGCATCATACGGCGTTGCCGGGAACGCGATTTTCAAGCCTGGAATATGGGCCGCGAGCGCTACCCAGTCCTGGCTGTGCTGGGCGCCGTATTTAGAGCCCACGGACACCCTTACCGTGACCGGCATGCGCAACAGGCCGCCGGACATGGATTGCCACTTGGACAACTGATTGAACAGCTCATCACCGGCGCGGCCCATGAAGTCGCAGTACATCAACTCCACCAGAGCGCGGCCGCCTTCGAGGGCGTAACCAACGGCGGTGCCCACGATGGCCGCCTCGGAAATTGGCGAGTTGAATAAACGATGATAAGGCAGGGCTTCTGTCAGGCCGCGGTAGACGGCGAACGCGCCGCCCCAGTCGCGATTCTCTTCGCCATAGGCGACCAGCGTCGGGTCGATGTAGAAACGGTGGATGATCGCCTCGAACAGCGCATCCCGGAGCGCCACGCAGCGGCCCTTGGGGAGGCGGTTGCCAGCCTCGTCGAATGCCGAGCGGCTGCGCCCGGCCAACTGCTTCACGCGTGGGTTCGCCTCCAGGGGCATCAATACGTCGGGTTTGTCATCGGCCATTTTCTCCACATGCTGGTTGGAGAACATGGTTTGCTCGAGCAGGCAATTCGGCTTCTTCAGGTCCGCGCGGGGCGAAATCTCCAGGTCAATGGCCCGCTTATAGGCCTTCAGGATCAGCCCGTCAATGCGAGCCTGCATCGTTGTCAGCGTATCTGCGGTGACCACCCTGGCCGTCACCAGTTGCTGGGCGAAGACGGTCAGCGGATCGACCTGCTGCCAAGCCTCGATCTCCGTTTTCTCGCGGTAGGAACTGGCGTCCGACGGCGAGTGACCGCTGAAGCGGTAGGTGATGGTGTCGAGCAGGACCGGGCCATCGCCGCGTTCCAGGATTTCTTTTTTACGGCGCATGGCGTCAATGACGGCCAGGGGGTTGAAGCCGTCCACGCGCTCGGCATGGAGTTGGTCGGGCCGCATTCCGGCGCCGAGTCGGGCGAGAACCTTGAAGCCCATGGTTTCGCCTACCGGCTGGCCGCCCATGCCGTAGAAATTGTTGAAGAAGTTCATAATGAGCGGCAAGCCGCCCCGGTGCGCATCATCCCACAATTCCTTGAACTGATCCATTGTGGCGAAGCAAAGTCCCTCGTATACCGGGCCGCATCCCGCGGAGGCATCGCCGATGTTGCAGACCACGAGTCCTTTGCGCTTGTTTACTTTTTTAAACAACGCCGCACCCACGGAAATATCTCCGGATCCTCCCACAATCGCATTGTTCGGATAAACCCCGAACGGCGTGAAAAAGGCATGCATCGACCCTCCCATGCCCTTATTGAATCCGGGTTCGCGGGCAAAGATTTCCGCCAGCGCGCCATACAACAGAAAGTCGATGGCGAGATCCTTGACGCTGCCGGAGAAATCTTTCTCGACGATGCGCAGGCAATCGCCCTTGAAAAACTCCTTCATGATCTTCATCAGGGTGTCGTCATCGAGCTTCTGGATGGCCGAGAGACTCTTCGCCAGAATTTCGCCGTGGCTTCGATGACTACCATAGATATGATCGTTGATGTCGAGCAAGTAGGCCATGCCGACGGCAGAGGATTCCTGGCCGATCGAAAGATGCGCCGGTCCGCGATGGTTATAGGCGATCTCCTTATAGGCTCCATGCAGTTTGACATCGTTCAGCATGGTCTCGAAGCCTCGAATGATGGCCATGTCGCGCTGGATGCGGGTGAGATCGTCCTTGCTAAAACGTTTTAGCTCGTCCTTGATGGATTGGCTGTATTGATTGATCGGGATCGGCTGAAACTCAACGAACCCCGGACGGCGTACGTCTGCCGGACTGATGATTTGATGTTTAGGCATATTATCCTTTTCTTGTTTATGATGTTATCGGTTCAAAGATTTTGCGCCTGCGGGAATACCAGGGCGATGCTTCTGGCGCTTAAGAAAGCCTGCCATTCCGGGGTGGGTGGGGTGTCAGTGACCACCTTGGTAATGGAAGTCCAATCCACTATTTTGTAAAGGGAGGGCGCTGCAAACTTTGTGTGATCGACAGCGAGAATGGTTTCGCGTGCGTTCTGGATCACCAGTCGGTAGAGATGGGCGCTTTCAATGTCACTGGCTGTCAGGCCAAAATCCATGCTCAAGCCGTCGGCCCCGATAAAGGCCCGATAGCCGCGCAATTGATCAATCGATGAAATAGCCAGTGGGCCCACCATATCCATGCGATCCGCCCTGTATTGGCCGCCCAGCACGATCACCGTGCGATCAGGAGCACCGGAAAGTTCTTCCGCTAAACGTATGGAGTTGACGATAACGGAAACCGCCCGCTGGCTTTTTAGAAAACCAGCCATTTCAAAGGTGGTGGTGCCTGAATCCATGAAGAGCTGATCGGCATTGTGCACCAAGCCTGCTGCCAGTTCACCCACCACATGCTTGGCCTCTCTGTTACGCTGGCTTTTGAATCGGAAAGAACTGTCGGAACCCCGCTTGGTAGTGGCGCCTCCGTAAATCAATTCCACTTCCTGAGAAGAAGAAAGCGCCTTCAAATCCCTGCGCACCGTAGCTTCCGAGATCTGCATCTCGTCGGCTAGCTCTTTGACCAAAACATGTCCATTTTGGTGGATGCGCTCAAGAATGGCGTTTTTTCTCTGTTTTCCAGAATAAACCATCGAAATCATCCCTTTTCTAATCAAGATAGTTAAACTTTGTCACGAATCGCTTATCAATGTCAATAGAATATTGCAAACTTATGATTGACATGTGTCTGTTTTTTAATCATATTGTGCAGCCATTAAAGGTAATAACTAGGAGAATTAATATGTTTTCAGTATTAATGCCGCAGGCGGGTCAGTCCATGGAAGAGGGGACAATTGTACGTTGGTTGAAGAATGAGGGTGAATCCGTTTCGGCAAAAGAGATTCTTTTGGAAGTTGAAACCGATAAAGCGGTTGTCGAGGTTGAAGCCGGACACGAGGGGATTGTGCGCAAGATCCTTGTGAAGAAGGGGGAGACCGTGGCCGTACATACCAAAATTGCTTGGGTGGGTGGCGCCAATGAGTCTATTCCGGCGGAATCTGAAGCCCCTGTATCCGTAACCGTTGCCGCTTCATCGGCGCCTGCACCGGTTGCCGTTGCTCCTGTTTCCGCCGTCGTTTCAGCCGCCGGCCCAGTCAAAGCTTCGCCTGCTGCGCGGAGGATTGCCGGTGAGCGCGGGGTTAGTTTAACGGAGGTCGGATCCGGCTCCGGACCCGGTGGACGCATTATCTCTCGCGATCTGCCCGCTCAGGCCGCAGTTCCTGCGGCACCTGCCCTTGTACCTGTGGCGCCAGTGTCGGCCCCGGTGGCGGCTGGGCAGACGATCCGTCGGCGCATGAGCCCGATGCGCAAGGCGATTGCCCTCAACCTGTTGGCTTCGAAGCAGAATATCCCGCATTTCTACATGTCGATTTCGATCAATGCCGCGCCATTGGCTGAGTTGCAGAAAGCGGAGAAGTCAAAGTATCAATGCTCGATCAATGACTTCGTGACCCGCGCCTGCGCCAAGGCCATTCGGGAATTCCCGGCGTTCCGCAGTCGTATCGACGGAAACGAGATCGTTGAGTTTCAGGATGTGAACATCGGTATCGCGGTGGGGGTGGACGACGGCCTGGTCGTGCCTGTCATTGCCGGGGTGGATGGGCTTTCGCTCAAGGAGGTGGCGGTGGAAACCCGCCGGATTGCCGAGAAGGCGCGCACGGGCATGATCGTGAATATGGGCAAAGGAATCTTTACGATCACCAATTTGGGCATGTTCGGCATTGAACAGTTTACGGCGATCGTGAATTCGCCCGAGGCCGCCATCCTGGCGGTGGGCACACTGCGCGAGACGGTGATTGTCCAGGATGGGGCGATGTGGCCGGGTCGTACCATGACGATGACGTTGAGCGCGGATCATCGGATTGTGGATGGATTGCCGGCGGCCAAATTCATGGCGCGGCTGAGGGAATTATTGGAAGCCCCGGCGGCGTTACTGTAAGTAGGAGTTACTAAAATGAGCAAACATTTCGATATAGCCGTTCTCGGGGCGGGGCCGGGCGGATATGTGGCCGCATTGAAGGCGGCCCAGATGGGCGCCTCGACGGTGATTGTGGAGCAGAGCCATGTGGGGGGCACCTGTTTGAATGTCGGGTGTATCCCGTCCAAAGCCTTGCTGGCGTCGGCCGAATTACTGCACTCCATTCGCGGCAGCGCCGCCATGGGAGTCAAGGTCTCGGGAGAGACCACGTTTGATTGGCCCGCCATTCAGGTCCGGAAGGACAAAGTGCTGCAGGGATTACGCGGCGGCATCAAGTCGCTTTTCGGCGCCCGCCAAGTCACGTTGATGAGCGGTCGCGCCAAATTGAACGGACCCGGGAAAGTGGAGGTTCAAGGCGCGGCAGGTGCCGAGGAATTTACTGCGGACAAAATCATCCTGGCCGTTGGCTCCATTCCGGCGCGAGTTCCCGGTTGGCCTACAGACCCTGAAGTCGTTTGCACCAGCGATGAGGCACTCCACTGGAAAACCTTGCCGGCCCGTCTGTTGATTATCGGCGGTGGGGTCATCGGTTGTGAATTCGCCTGCATGATGAGGGAATTTGGCGTAGAGGTGACGGTTGTGGAAATGATGCCGGCGCTCCTGCCTGAACTGGACGAAAGTGTGGCGGATCCCTTGCAGAAGATTTTTGCCAAGCGCGGCATCCAGTGCTTTACCGGAACCAAGGTGGAGAGTCTGACCGCCAGTGGAACCGTGAAGGCGGTACTCAGCAACGGGCAGACCGTTGAGGCCGACCGGGTGTTGCTCTCGATTGGACGCCGCCCGAATACCGCCGATATCGGTCTGGAGTCCGTGGGGTTGACAACGGATCGCGGGTTTGTGCGGGTCGACGATTTTATGGAAACCCCCGTCAAGGGTATTTACTGTATTGGCGATGCCAATGGCCGTTGCCTGTTGGCTCATGCGGCGTCGGCACAAGGGGTTGCGGCGGTCGAGAATGCGATGGGCCATCCCCGCCCCTTTACGTCGCCCATTCCCTCGGCTGTTTATACCTTCCCGGAAATCGGCAGCGTTGGCATGACACAGGCCCAGGCCAAGAAGTTGGGGATCCCTGTTGCGATTGGCGCGTTTCCCTTGAACTTCCTTGGTAAGGCCATTGCGGTGGGGCACGCCGAGGGATTTGTCAAGGTGCTTCGACATCGTGAAACCGACGTGCTGCTGGGCGTTCACATGATGGGCCACAATGCCACCGAGTGTATTGCGGCGGCCACCGCGCTTCTGCATAAAAAGGTGACGGTTCATGACATGGCCGAGGTGGTCTTCGCCCATCCCACCATCAGTGAAAGCTTGAAAGAGGCCGCGGAGGATGCCCTGGGCATGGCCCTGCATTTGCCGCCACGCAAGGTGGTTCGATTAGCGGCGGGGTGAAGAACATTATCAGGCAAGGTTTTGGTTATGACAAATAAAACACACCAGGATATGAATGACTTGATCGAACTGTCCCGCCATTACGGAGCGGATTCCAGTTTTGTGCTGGCTGGCGGCGGGAATACCTCGCTCAAGGCGGGAGATCGGCTTTTTGTAAAAGCCAGTGGCCATGCGCTTGCGACGATCACGGCAGACGGTTTTGTGGAACTCGATCGCAAGGCCCTGACGGCATTGCTGGACAGCCAGTTGGATGGGGATCCCCGGCGGCGCGAAGACCAATTCAAGGCGGCAATTATGGCGTCCCGTGTTCATCCTGAGAAAGGCCAGCGTCCCTCGGTCGAAAGCGTCTTGCATCATCTGCTCCCCGCCACGCTGGTGGTTCATACCCATTCCACGCAGGTCAATAGGCTTACCTGCTGCAACCGCGGCGCACGCCTGACCCGCGCCTGGTTTGGCGACGATGTTTTATGGATTCCCGTTTGCGACCCGGGCTTTTTGCTGGCGCAGTTGGTTCAGAAGGAAATGAAGGCCTATATCCGCCGCACTGGCCGGAACTATCCGCCGGTGATCTTCATTCAGAACCATGGCTTGATTGTTTGCGGGGAAACATCCGAAGAAATCCATAAGCATACCGCCAAACTGATGGCGACGATCACGCGCAAGTCCGGGATTGGCGAGGCCAGGGCGAGCTGGGTGGTTCCGCCATCGCCTGAAACCGTGGAGGCGATCAACATCATCGGACCTGCCCTGCGGGGATTGCTGGCCGATGGCGATGCCCTCAAGGTGGTGGCTTTCGATGATTCCGGATCGGTTAAGGACTTGGTCGGAAGCCGGAATGGCCGGCGTCTCGCCACATCTGGCACCCTGACGCCCGATCATATTGTTTACTGCAACTCGTTCCCCTTATGGTTTGAGTTGCCTGCCGACCGGACACCGGCGGGGATGGTGGAGGCTTTGCGCAAGGCGGTGAAGGCCTATGCCAAAACCTATAAGTGTAATCCCCGGGTGGTGCTGGTGGGCGGGATCGGCATGTTTGCCGCGGGCGATGACATTGCCCAAGCCACGACTACGCGGCTGGTTTATACCGATGCCATCAAGATTATGGCGGGCGCTTCGAAGCTTGGAGCCATCCAATACTTGCCCGAGGCCCAGCGTGCCTTTATTGAAACGTGGGAAGTAGAATCCTATCGCCGCCAGATCGCCAAGGCCGGGCGCAAAGCGGGCCGTGCGGCTGGCAAGGTGGTTGTGGTGACTGGCGCCGCGCAGGGCTTTGGTTTCGAGATTTCTAAACATCTGGCCGCTGAAGGCGCCCATGTCGCGTTGTTGGATCTCAATGGCGACGGCACCCTGGCCGCCGCCAGCGGGCTGGCCGACCATTATGGTGCCGGGCGCATGATCGGTCTGGCGGCGAACGTCACCGAGGCGGCTTCGCTTGAGGCTGCGATTCATGCGGTGATCCGTGCGTTTGGCGGATTTGACGCGCTGGTATCCAATGCCGGGGTGCTCAAGGCGGGCAGTGTTAAAAACCTTTCGCCGGGCGACTTCGATTTTGTTACCGCCGTGAACTACAAGGGGTATTTCCTCTGTGTGCAGAAGGCGGCTCCGGTACTCGCCACGCAACACCTGGCCAACGCGCAGTACTGGAGCGATATCATTCAGATTAATTCCAAGTCCGGTCTGGAGGGCTCAAATAGAAATGGAGCTTATGCCGGCAGCAAGTTCGGCGGGATTGGATTGACCCAGTCCTTCGCGCTGGAACTCATTGACGACAACATCAAGGTCAATGCCATCTGTCCCGGGAATTTCTTTGATGGTCCGCTCTGGTCGGATCCTAAGAACGGATTATTTGTTCAGTACCTGGGCGCTAATAAAGTGCCTGGAGCCAAAACGATCGCGGATGTGAGGCGCTTCTACGAGGCCAAGGTGCCCATGCGCCGCGGCTGCAGGGCGGAAGACGTTATGAAAGCGATTTATTATATTATGGAACAAACCTATGAAACTGGCCAGGCGGTCCCGGTGACCGGTGGTCAGGTGATGCTCTCCTAGTCAGGCGCCTAATAATCTAATACCAGAAAAGAGAATGACAACGATGACAACACCAACCTCACTGCCAACCACTCAATACGCCGTCCAATTGACGGGGCCAGGAAAACTTCGACTCAACACCAGCAAGCCGGTTGAGGCTCCGGGGCCACACCAGGTATTGGGGGTGGTGGAATCCGTGGGTCTGTGCTTTTCCGATCTTAAATTGCTCAAGCAGTTCAGCGAGCATCCGCGCAAGTCAGAGGTTACCCAGGGGCTGGCGCACGAGGTGCTGAAGGAAATCCCGAGTTATGTGCCGGGCGATAAGCCCGCGGTTCCCGGACATGAAGCGGTGATCCGGATTGTCGCCGTAGGCAAACAGGTACAGCGCCACAAGGTCGGGGAACGGTGCCTGGTTCAGGCGGACTATCGGGGCATTCTGACCGCCGGATCCAATGCCGCGTTCGGTTATAATTTCGAGGGTGCGTTGCAGGAATATGTGAGTCTGGACGAGCGTGTGATTATCGATTCCGCAAACGGCGACCGGTTCCTGATCCCCGTCCCGGAACACTTGAGCTCCTCCGCGCTCGCGCTGATTGAACCCTGGGCTTGTGTGGAGAATTCTTATGTCACTCCCGAGCGGCGGACGATCAAGGCCGGCGGTAAACTGGCGGTGGTGGTCGATGACGACAACAAAATGGCGGGTATCGAGGAGAGTCTGGCGCCCCAGGGCCATCCGGCCGCGATCACGGTGGTTTGCGCCGGTAATTGCGATAAGCTTCTGGCGAAAGTATCGAACGCCCCTGTGAAACGCCTGAATACCGTCGCCGAGCTTGCGAATGAGTCGTTTGACGACATCATTTATTTTGGGAGCGATCGGAAGATCATTGAACTGTTGAATGACAAACTGGCGACCTGCGGACTGATCAATATTGTGACGGCCGGGCGTAAGATCGGTGCGCCGGTCTTGGTGGGCGTGGGGCGCGTCCATTATGGCATGACGCGTTGGATCGGCACGACGTCGGGCAATGCGGCAGAGTCCTACAAGGGGATTCCCGACACCGGCGAAATCCGGGCGGGCGATACGATTTGCGTGACCGGCGCCGGGGGGCCCATGGGCCAGATGCATGTGATCCGCGATCTCTGCACAGGACGGCAGGGAGTGGTGATGACGGCGGTTGATTTCGACGATGTCCGTCTGGCCTCGGTTATGGATAAGGCCCAACCTCTGGCCGAGGCCAATAAGGCAACAATCCGGACGTTGAACCCGAAAAAGGAAACGCTCAGTGGCCCCTTCTCCTATCAGGTGGTGATGGCGCCGGTGGGATCCGTGGTGGCTGATGCGATCACGACCAGCGCGCCGGGTTGCCGGATTAATGTCTTTGCCGGGATTCCCGCAAACGTGAAGCACGAACTCGATCTCGATACCTATATCAGGAACCGCTGTTATATGTTCGGAACGAGCGGCTCCACGATTCGCGACATGAAGATCGTGCTTGAGAAGGTGGTCGCGGGAACGCTGGATACCAACCGCTCAGTGGATGCCATTTGCGGTATGGCGGGCGCTCTGGACGGTTTGGCAGCGGTTGAAAACCGGACGCTGGCAGGCAAGATTGTGGTGTATCCGGCGTTGCACGAACTCGGGTTGGTTCCGCTGAAAGACCTGGCCAAGACCTGGCCTTCGGTGGCCGGAAAGCTTGATCATGGCAACTGGACATTGGATGCGGAACGTGAGCTGCTGCGGGTGGCAAAATAACCGATGAGTATGCCTTTGCTCAATAGCGACACGGTGGACGCACGCCTGCAGAATTTGAGGGACATTGTCCAGGCGGAGCGTGCCAGCGGCACGGGCCCCTTGCGTACCGGGGAAGTCAATAACCACATCCATACGATTTATTCATTCTCGCCCTATTCGCCCACAGCCGCCGCCTGGCAAGCGGCCCATGCCGGACTCCAGGCCGCTGGAATTATGGATCATGATTCCATTGCCGGGGCAGAGGAAATGCTTGAGGCCTGCAAGATCCTCGGGATCGGTTCCACGGTGGGGTTTGAGTTGCGGGTCGATTGTCTGGCCACCGGTCTGGCGGGACGCAAAATCAACAATCCGGACTCCTTGTCCATTGCCTACATGGCGATCCACGGTATTCCCCGGCCCCGGATTCCCGAAGTCGCGCGGTTTCTGGAACCACTTCAAAAAGCTCGTAACCAACGCAATCGCGCCATGGTCACCTGTCTCAATGAACGCCTGAGTGAACTCGGTATTCCAGTGATTGATTTTGAACGCGATGTCGTAAACCGATCTATGGCGGCGCAAGGCGGCGCGATCACGGAACGGCATATTTTAGCAGCGCTGGCGGAGAAACTGATCAGTCAGTATGGACGGGAAGGGCGGGTGGTGGGTTTTTTCAAGGATACCCTTAAGTTTGATCTGCCCTCCAAAATGGCCGGGTTGCTGGCGGATCCGGCCAATCCGCATTATCTGTACGATCTTTTAGGAATACTGAAATCCTCCTTCCTTCCTTCCTTTTTTATTCAGCCCGGCCCCCAGGAATGTATTCCGGTGAGGCAGGCGGTAAGATTTGCGCTGCACATCGGCGCCATTCCCGCCTATGCCTATCTGGGTGATGTGACGGCGTCGCCGACGGGCGACAAGAAGGCGGAGAAGTTTGAAGATGATTATCTTGATTTTCTGTTTGAGGAACTTGTCGCTCTGGGATTTCGCGCCGTGACCTACATGCCGCCACGCAACACATTGCCCCAGTTGCAGCGGGTGCAAGGACTTTGTGCCCGGCATGGCCTGATGGAGATCTCGGGTGTGGATATCAATTCCTCGCGGCAGTCATTCAGTTGTCCGGAGATTCTGCAACCGGCATTCAGCCATTTGGTCGGCGCGACCTGGGCGTTGATTGCCCACGAAAAGCTGGCCGGTTTCGACGAGCGATTCAGCCTGTTCCATCCCGCCAATCCCTATGCTGCCGCTCCGCTGGCTGAACGCCTGCGGATCTATGCGAAGGTGGGGGCGGCGTTGGATCCATCCCGTCCCGATGAAGCCGTGGCCAGGCAGTTGTTTCTCGATAAATTCACGGCTTGATTGGAAAGCCGCAACCGGACACAGACGGGCTTGCCGATTCTGATCATTTGTTCGGTTGGATCCAGCAATCCTGATTCCTGATTGATCCGAAAGATTCGCACCGTGTCAGACTCCTGATTGGCGACAATACAAAATTGCCCTGTCGGATCAATATTGAAATTCCGGGGAGTTTTTATTCCGTAAGTCTGGAAACCGAGCAGGGTCAACGTTCCGCGTAGGGAATCGATTTCATAAATGACTATGGAGTCATGGCCCCGGTTGGATCCATAAAGGAATTTTCCGTTGGGATGAACCCTGACTTCGGCGGCGGTGTTCCCCCCCGTGAATCCCTCCGGCAGGGTGGAAAGGGTTTGGACTTCGGTCAGGCTTCCTGATTTTGCATCATGAGCAAAAACGATGATGGTTCCGTCAAGTTCATTGATGAGGTAGGCAAATATTCCGTTCGGAGCGAAGGAGAAATGACGGGGCCCCGCGCCAGGTTTTATGGGTATCCAGGGCGGATCATTCCGACGAAGTTTGCTGGATTCGGAATCCAGTTTATAGATCATGAGTTTGTCAATTCCCAGGTCGGCGACATACGCAAAGCGGTTGTCCGGACTGAGATTAACGCTGTGGGCATGCGGTTCTTTCTGACGCTGTGGGTTGACGCTTGAGCCCGTGTGCTGCATCACGCTTACCGGCATAGCCAGAGAGCCATCGTGCATTATAGGAAGGGATGCAACGCTTCCGCTGGCATAATTGGCCACGAGCAAGGTTCTGCCATCGCGGGAGATGCTCAGATGGCATGGTCCTTTTCCCCCAGACGGTGCTTTGTTCAAGAGGGTGAGTTTTTTCGTCCCGGGATCAATCGCGAAGGCGCTTACGGCTCCGGGATCTCGTTCTGACACCGCATAAAGAAATGGGGAGTGGGGGTGAATCTCAATAAAAGTCGGATTCGGAGTCGCGCAAGCAAGGGAAACGGTGGAAAGTGTCCCGGTTTTCAGATCGAGCGTGGCGTGATAAATCCCTTCTGAGGAGTTTACCGCCGTGTAGGTGCCAAAATATATATCGCTCGTGATCAAGATAGGCGAAGGATAAGTGAAGTCAGGGGCTGATACCAGTGCCATATAATGGTTTTTGACTTGAATGATTTTATCTGTTTGGTATTTTGTTGACTTAAGAAGTGATGCCGTTTTGATGTCGCGAGTGATGTCATTCGATTGAGAGGAGGTTTTGCTTGAAAACACTGACTTTGCGAAATGTGCCGGACGGGGTGGTGGATCACATTGTTGCGGTTTCTCGAGAAACCCACCAGAGCATGAATGCCGCCGCTGTGCAGGCATTGCGTCGCTATTTCGGGGTTGAAGCGTCTCCGCGTCGCAAGCGCGATCTTTCCGCTTTCGTTGGCACATGGCAGAAACGGGATTTCGATGAGTTTGAGAAGGCTACGGAAGACTCCAGGAAGATAGATGAGGAGTTGTGGCGGAAATGAAGCGTTGCATTGATACCTGCGCCTATTCCAGACTCATGCTGGGTGCGCCCGGCCTTCAGGCCTGCCTGGAGGAGGCGGATGTCCTGATTGTGCCTGTCATTGTGCTCGGTGAACTCCATACCGGGTTTGATGCGGGTACGCGGGTAAAGGAGAACGAGGAGCGGTTGAATTCGTTTCTGGAGAGCCCGGGCGTGCGCGTTCAGGATATCACATGGGACATTGCCCGCCGGTATGCGATTCTGGTGAATGAATTACGCCGGAAGGGAACTCCTATTCCCACGAACGACATCTGGATTGCCTCAACGGCGCTTGAATTTGGCGCCCGCCTCATCACCTATGATTCCCATTTCAAGAACATTCCCGGTCTTATCGTCGATGTTCCCTGATGTTCTCCCCCCCCCGAAATTGCCGCTGGACTCCGACTCAGTTGAGAATATAAGTGTTGTTGCTAAAAGCGGGTGAGATACACGCTTCGGCGTGCTGAACCTGTTCAGCATTGGATATTATTGAATCAGCGTCATGACGACCATGAGAATGCTGATAGAGGCGGTGATGATGGCGCCGCCCCAGGCGAGGATATTGAACCATCGGCTGTTGGTGTGGGCGCCCATGATCGTTTTGTCGCTGGTGATACGCAGCATGAAGAAGATGATCACCGGCAACAGAATTCCGTTCACCACCTGAGAGAAGAGCATGATCGGGATCAGCATGGCCTTGCTGGCCGCCAGCGCCACGGCGGCGCCGGCAAACAGAACGACGGTATAGAGGGAGTAGTAATGCGGGGCTTCCGTGAACTTCCGGTTTACGCCGCGTTCCCAGCCCATCGACTCGCAAATACTGGTCGCCGTGGAGATCGGCAATATCGCCGCCCCGAACAGGGAGGCGCTCATGAGTCCGAAGGCAAACAACCCGGCGCAGTAGCGCCCGGCCACCGGCTTCAAGGCCATGGCGGCGTCCCCGGCGTCGGCGATGGAGATGCCGGTGCTGTGGAGCGTGGCGGCACAGGCCAACATGATGAAATAACAGACAATCGTCACCACGATGGCTCCAGCCACCGTGTCCCATTGAGAGTAGCGGTAATGCTTGAGGGGAATCCCTTTTTCCACCACGCTGGCCTGTTGGTAGAACTGCATCCAAGGCGCAATGGTGGTGCCCACGATCCCGACGACCATGTAAAGCGTGTCGGAATCCCAGGTGGTATTCGGAATCACGCTCCCGCGAAGCGCCTGATGCCAATCCGGCCCCGCCATGAAGCCGGAAATCAGGTAGGATACATAGAAGACGCAGGCTACGAAGAACACGCGCTCCACCGTGCGGTAGGATCCCTTAATGACCATGTGCCATAGCAGGAATGCCCCGACGGGAACGGCCCACCAGCGATGTAGCCCGAAGATTTCCGCGCTGGCCGCCAGTCCGGCAAAATCGGCGATCACATTGCCGAGGTTGGTGAAAAATAAGGCGATCATCAGGTAAAAGGAGATCCCCAAGCCGAATCTTTCCCGGATCAGCGCGGCCAGCCCTTTTCCGGTGACCACGCCCATCCGGCTACACATCTCCTGTACGAGTACCAACAGGAAGCAGGTGGGTGCAAGCACCCAGAGCAGGGAATAGCCATACTTGGCACCCGCGACGGAGTAAGTCGCGATGCCGCCAGCGTCATTATCCACATTGGCGGTAATGATTCCCGGTCCCACCACCAGGGCGAAGAGGGCTAGATGCGATTTCCATTTTTTCCAACGGTCCATGGGGGCCTCGTCAGTCGTTTAAAAAATCCGCCAGATGTGAAAGGACGCTGTCGTAACGCACCACGCCCTGAAGTATTCCGTCTGCGTTCACGACGGGAACCGCCTGGAACCCGTATTTGGCGAATGCCCGCGCCACATCCTTCAAACGTGTTTCCGGGTTCACCGTGATGAGCTCGTGGGAAATCAGGCTCTCCAAGGTAACCGCAGGGGGAGCCCGAAACAATTCCCGGAGGCTTAAAACGCCCTTCAAGACCCTGTTTTCATCAATGATGTATATCAAGTTGTACACTTCAACCGTATCGGTCAACTTGGGAATACGATCCAGAATTGAGGCCACGGTGTCCCCAGGCAGCGCTTCTATGCAACTGGAGTCCATGACTCCGCCCGCGCTCTCCTCCTTATGGGAAAGCAAGGTTTGCACCTCAGAGGCGGCTTCCCCTTCCATCCGGTTGATAATAGTCTGGGCATCCGGTCCGAGGTCACGCAACACATCGGCGGCCTCATCAGGAGGCATTTCTTCAAGAATATCCGCTACACGACCAGGTTCGCCATGGGAAACCAGGGTTCGCTGGAATTCCGGATTGACCTCTTCCAGTGCGTCGGCGGCAGTTTCGACCGACATGGAATTGAAGAGCGCCTGCCGGTCCTTGACGCCCAGTTGCTCCAGGATGTCGGCGAGTTCCGCAGGATGAATGTCGGCGAGCCGGTCGGAGAGTCTATCCACACGGAGTCCGCCCGGCACCCCGCCGGGCGACATCACCTGGATATGGCGCCAGGTGACGAAACTGTCCTTGATGGTGTAGTCGAAAAGCCATTGCGCCAGGAAATTCACAGTCCTTTCAAACCTGAGTCTGCGGAGGATGCCACGCAGCCCGATTTCCACATGACCAAAGATCAACTTATTGTTTGAATAGATCAGGTGGACGTCATTGACGCGCAGAACCTGCGCGCCGGACACATCCACCACCTGGTCATCCAGCACATCCCGGCGCGCCCAGAAATCGGCGGGTGGCGCCGTCTCGGTCGTCCGTCGCACGACCGTCTCGGCCACAGTCATGGATAGGACTGCGCTCCATGGCAGGAAACTGTGCGCCCTTCCTTTACAGGGAGTCAATTCCAGCGCGGTGGAAAGCGGGTAGGCCGTAAGGGTCGACCCTCCGATGTCACACAGGTGGGCAAAAGGACGGCGCTCGTCCTCATAGCGCACGGGGCAGCCCAGCAGGTCTGACAGATTATAAAAAACAACGGGTGGCAGGGAGTTGTCTGCCGCCGTATTTTGAATAATTGTCTGGGACTGTTCCATAACCTGTGAAAGAAAAAGGGATGCTACGGGAGGGCATAGTGCGAAACAAG
>JBAXPK010000040.1:0-23439 GCA_037132275.1 bacterium | reverse complement strand
ACAATCATAAAATCATAATACTTCACCAGATTGGGATGCGGATACTGCTGCAGGATCTTGGCTTCCTTGATAAACCGTTCGGATTGCTTCTCGGCAAAAAGATGTTTTACGGCGACCAACGCGCCATCGGAAATCCGGCGCGCCTTGAACACTTCGCCAAATCCGCCGCGTCCGAGTACGCCCAGCAATTCATATTCATCCTTGTTTTTGTGCCGGATCCGGCGGGGTCGTATTTTACGGAAATCCTCGAGCATCGCCGCAAAGGACGCGTATCGCTGTTCCCGTTTTGCCGCCAGACAACGTGCCACAAACGGTTTGGCATTGCTTAATACCCTGAACACACCGGGCCGGAAAGAGGGTGAGGGCGCCGCGCCGTCCTTCCACCGATTCAGATACCCGATATGCGCCGAGTCCCCGAGCGACTCAAAGGGAAGGCTTCCAGTCAAGGCCTGGTAGAAACATACGCCGAGACTGAAGATATCCGAGGCTTCATCACCGCGGAAACCGGAAATGGTGATGAAATCGGGGGCCATGTAATCAAACGTGCCCTTCCACCCTGCGGTGCTCATCTGGCCGCCTTCATCCTGTCGGGCGATATCAAAGTCAATCACCTTGGCCAGGCCATCCTTGGTGATGAAAATATTGGACGGTTTGAGATCCCGGTGCGTGATCCCCCGCTCCCGGGCATGAATCAGTCCGGCCAGACATTGCTCAAACACCGTCTCGACTTCCGGCCATGGCAGACCGGTGAGCGCCTTTTTCAGGCGGTCGGTCAGCGTTTCGCCTTCCAGAAATTCCATTGCCAGGCACTGGGCCTCATCCCATTCGCCGGAATGCCAGGCAAAGCTGTCGCGGTACCGCACAATATTGGTGTGGGACAGGCGTCGCAAAATATCCGCCTGGGCTTTGAACTTGGAGCGGAGTTTCTCGTCATCACCGGTGATCCGGATCAACTTGACGGCGACAATGTCATCCGCCGACATCTCGGCGGTTGGCGCCCCCAGATACCGTGCTTTGTAGACCCGCCCTTGAGCGCCATCCCCGATCAGTTCCAGCAACTCATAATCGCCAACTTGCTCTTTGACGTCTTCTGTCATTCCGTTGTACCACCATGCGACTCCGTGGCCGCCGCAGGATGTTCATTCACGCCGGCTTCCGGAGGCGGCGTAGCGCCCTTGGCCGGCGCGGCCGGGGCCATGACATCAAATCCGAAGGAATGGGACTTCGTGTTCGGCGACAACACCTGTGATTTCAGGACAACCCATGCCCCGATCCCCGTGAGAATAACCAGGCAAAAGAGTATCCAAAACCACGCCATGCTCCGGGATGATGCCGATGCTGCCATGCGCAGGGGTGGGGCTGACCGGCCAGGGGTATCCGGGGTATTCTCCCCGCCATACCCGGAAACCGGCGTCGTGGGCGTGGATCCCACCACACCATCGGAAGGCATTTTGTTCCTGTCTGACGGCGTATCTGAATCCGCCATGGTGCTCGCCGTGGCGGCCCCGGCGGTGTTGGCAGTCTGTCCCGTCTCATCATGATCATCATGGGAATGTTGCGGACCATCCGCCACCGGCTCGACCAGCATAAGCTGTTCTAGCGCAAGTGTCTCCGGGGGTATTTCCATCGTGGGTCCCTTGGGGAGTTCCTCGGCGACACGGACCACGATTACCGTGACGTTATCCTCGCCACCTTCTTCAAGCGCTTCGGCAATCAGACTCTTCGCCATCTCCTCAAGGGAATCCGTTCGATGCTTCCGGATGAGTTTCTGAATCCGGCGATCACTCACCATTTTACTCAAGCCATCGGAACACAGGAGGAAGATATCTCCCGCAACCACATCAAAGGGGGTCGCTTCCAGCACGACATGCCTGTCAAGCCCCACCGCCCGGGTAATGACGCCGCGGAACATGGGCGGCAAAGAACTGTCGTCCGGGAGCCCGGCCGCCGCCGCCACCGAATGATCGGTGGTCAATTGCGCCAATTTGTCATCACGAAACCGATAGGCACGGCTGTCGCCGGCATGCACGGCAACCCCTTGCGACGGCGTAACCCGGTCAAACGCCAGCGCCACCGCCGTGCTGCCGGTTCCGCTGATCCCAAGCCCCTCGGCCCGTTCCTTGATCCAGCGGCTGGCCTCGTTCAGCGCACGCTCGATCAGTTTGATCGAGGCATCGGCCGTAACGGCAAACGCCGCATCGGGCGATTCCTGAAATGCTTTCCGAATGGCATCGACAGCCGCCTTGCTGGCCACCTCGCCTCCCTGGACACCGCCCATGCCGTCGGCCACACAAAACACACCGCTCTCAGGGAGACTCACCAGGGAATCCTCGTTGTTTTTCCGGCGCCGTCCGACGTCCGTCAGTTCGGCTGACGAGAGATATGAAAACTGGGTATTCACAATGTCGCGCCTCTCTCCAGGAATCACATTCCGGGTTTGATTTCAACGGTCTCGCTCTTCTCGCTCTCCAATCCATCCTTATCGACAGCCGTGGCGGCCACCGTCATGGGCTTGGATACCTCCGTAAACTCAAACAGATAATTGGTCTGTTCCGTCGTGGCAATCAATTCCCAACCGATAAACTTTTTTCGCCACACATTGTAGCGCTGCACATCCGTCTGCGCCGGGGCCTTCCAAACCAATCGGACGTTATTCCCTACCGGCTCCCCTTTAATCAAACCGGGCGCATCAGGCACCGGCTTGGCTCGACCCGCCACGGCGGCGCACCAATCGCTTTCCAATCCATCCTTGTCAATGGCCTTGATACGGCTGAACCGGGTGACTCCGGATTCCAAGGACATCTCCCTGGCGGATAGCCCCCCGGCTCTTCCGGCGCTGACCGTCACTAGTTTATGGAAGGACTCGTCCGGGCGATCGGAACACTCCACCACATAATCGCTGATATCCTTCTCAGGATTCGGATTCCAGGCCAGATTAATTGACAGCGGGGCGTTGGTGGTGGCCGACAAACACGCCGGAGTCGCCGGACGGTATTTTGTCCGCGCCGTCGCCGCCGCCGAGGCCGAGGACTTGACATTGGCATTGTTGAACCCGATGACCTTGTACTGGTAAACCGTTCCATCCTTCAAAAAGCCCAACCCGGTGGTGGGCTTGATTTCGCCGCGATCAAGATAATTTGTGGAATCGCGCCCTTCAAACCGCTTCACCTGAACCCAGTTATCACCGCCTTCGTCGGCTCGCCACAGTTCATACCCGACCACGGACTTGTCCAAACTCATGAGCCACGACACCGGAATTTCTCGCGGACGACCCGTCACAGCGTTTAAGGCGCTCACTTCAACCGGCACACCGCGCGTGAAAGCCTTCACGACATCCGAGGGCGCCCCCTCGGAAGTCACCGCATTGACCGCGCGAAGTTTGTAATAATAAATCGCCTCATCTTCCAGATTGCCTGGATTGGTGCCCCCATCCAGGTAGGCGACCGTGGTTCTTCCCGATACCGAGCCGATTTTCTCAAACGGCCCCTCCGGCAGACGGGCCCGATAGACATCATATCTCACGACATCCGCCTCGGGGTTCGGCGCCCAGGATAGCGGAACGCAGCGGACTTCATCGCACAACACCGCCACGTTCCGCACGGGAGCGGGAGGCGGCAACGTCAAGACCTCGGGGGCTGTGGACGGTGAACTCTCGGAGTTCACCCGGTTCACCGCGATCACCCGATAAAGGTATCTTGTGCTGTCCATCAAAACCGAAGCCGCGGTCCCGCCATCCGTCAACGTGGTCACACGGGGCACCCCAACCCTCTCAAAGGCAGACGGCGCTGAGGCCTTCGCCCGTTCAACACGATACAAGGTCACTCCTTCCGAGGGGGATGCCGCCCACGTCACCGTCACGGCCCTTGAACTTGACGCAACGGCCTTCACAGCGGCAGGGGCTTCAGGAGGAGGCGCCGTAACGGATTTAACGACAGCGGAAGGAATGCTTTCAGGCCCTTCCCGATCCAGCAATGCGATGAGGCGATAATAATAAGCCGTATTGTCATTCAAGGGCGTATCGCGGGAGCCTGTATCCTTATAGGACAGTTTCTTCGGCGCCACGTCTTCAAGTTTCACGAACGGGCCTTCGGGGGATTCCGCCCGTTCAATCCGATACCGGTAAACTTCATCGGTTGGCGCTTTCCAGGTGATGGTGACCTCGCGCAGGCCCCTGTCAGAAACGACCACCCCGTCCGGCTGCCCGTACAGTGTCTGGCGCGGCGTTGAACCATTGATCCGGGGCGCTTCCGTAACGGCAACAGAAGGCGAGACGGACGCGACCGGAGTGGTCACCTGCGTACTGGGGGCCGACACCATGACCGGGGCGGAATCCGATGGCGGCGTTGCCGCGCGAACCTCGCGAATCCGAGGATCGTTGACCTGATAGACCACGGCGCTTCCCACCTGGTTGGCCACCACTTCACGCGGCAGGTAATCCGGCACCCGTTCACGGGTACGACACCCGAAGCCCACCAACAAAACGCCACATCCGACCATGACTATTCGCGAGACCCCAATCATAGCGACTCCTCCTTGCCTTCCCCTTTTGACACTGTATGCCAAGACAGGAGGGAAAAGAAAGCCAGAAAGACATCCCCTCCGTCGGGAGGGGATGAAATATTCAGGAAGTTTGCAGACTTATCGGCCCGGATCAAACGCGTTGCAGCAAGAGCGAACAGTTATGACCGCCAAAGCCGAGGGAGTTGTTCAGGCAGGCGCGAATTTGAAACTCACGCGCCTGATTCGGAACATAATCCAGATCGCAATCCGGATCCGGCGTGGTGTAGTTCATCGTCGGGGGCACCACACCCCGATGGATGGCCATCGCGCAAATGATGGTTTCCAGTCCACCCGCCGCCCCGAGAAGATGACCGGTCACCGATTTCGTGGAACTGACCATCACCTTTTTGGCGTACGCGCCAAACGCCGTCTTCACCGCCGCCGTCTCATTCTTGTCGTTGAGCGGGGTACTCGTTCCATGCGCATTGACATAATCAACCTGATCAGGCGTCAACTTCGCCTCCGCCATGGCTTTCATCATGGCGCGGGCGCCGCCTTCGCCACCCGGCGCCGGGGCGGTTATATGATTGGCGTCACAGGTGGCGCCATAGCCGCTGACTTCCGCGTAAATCTTCGCGCCGCGCTTTTTCGCGTGTTCATACTCCTCTAAAACAATGATGCCGGCGCCTTCACCCATCACAAATCCGTCGCGGTCCAGGTCAAACGGCCGACTGGCCTTCGTGGGATCATCATTCCGGGTGCTCATAGCCTTCATCGATGAAAATCCGGCAATACCGAGCGGGCAAACGACAGCCTCGGCGCCGCCGGCAACCATGATATCCGCGTCGCCGTACTGAATCTGCCGGGCGGCCTCGCCGATCGAATGGGCGCCGCTGGCACAGGCGGATACAACACAATAATTCGGCCCTTTCAAACCATGCTCAATGGCCACCAGGCCTGAAGCCATGTTCACAATCATCATGGGAATCATAAAGGGGGAACAACGATCCGGCCCGCGGTTCAACAGCACACTGTGCTGGTCTTCCATGGTGATCAATCCACCGACACCGGAACCGACCATGCATCCGCACCGATCCTGATCCTCGGAGGCGAACTGGATCCCCGAATCCTGAACGGCCATCTTGGCGGCGGCCACGGCATAGTGGCAGAACGGATCCATGCGGCGTTGTTCTTTTTTTCCAATATACTTATCAATATCAAAATCAACGACTTCGCCCGCTATCTGGGTAGCCATGGCGGAAGCGTCGAATTTCGTGATGCGGCGAATGCCCGAGGTCCCATTACAGAGCCTCTGCCAGAAAACATTTAGGTCGCTCCCCAACGGCGACACCACACCCAAACCCGTAATCACCACTCTTCGTTTTTCCATAGCCCGCTCCTTGCCTTTCCAATCCGCATCCAAGCCAAGACAAAAACGGGGAGATGTTGCCATCTCCCCGGTTCCTCACAGCCACCACACTTAAGCGGTGATACCCTTGCTCTTCAGGTATTCAATCACGCCGCCAACCGTCGTCAGCTTCTCGGCATCCTCATCAGGGATCTCGGCGCCGAATTCCTCTTCAAACGCCATGACGAGTTCGACGGTATCCAACGAATCCGCACCCAAATCCTCGATGAAGGACGCTTCGGGTGTAACCTGCTCGGCGTTCACACCCAGCTGTTCAACAATGATATCTTTGACTTTGTCTTCAAGTGCCATGTTCATTCTCCTTCTACTTGTTTGCTTACTGCATCACCATTCCACCGCAGATCGGAAGAACCTGCCCTGTCATGTACGAGGACATATCCCCCGCAAGGAACAGAACCACGTTCGCCACATCTTCCGGCTGACCGAACCGTCCCATCGGGATGGCTCCCAACATCTTCGTCCGGACTTCCTCGGGCAAAGCCTCGGTCATCTTGGTCTCAATGAAACCAGGCGCCACGGCATTTACCCGGATATTACGCGCCGCGAGTTCCTTCGCCGCCGACTTGGTCAGGGCGATAACTCCGGCCTTTGAGGCTGCGTAATTACACTGCCCCGCATTGCCAATCAAGCCAATAATTGAGGCCACATTGACAATGGCTCCCGACCGCTGCTTCATCATCGGGCGCGCAACCGCCTTGGTAAACAGGAAAGTCCCCTTAAGATTCACGGAGAGAACCGCATCCCAATCCTGCTCCGACATCCGGATCATCAAAGTATCCTTGGTGATGCCGGCGTTATTGATCAGAATATCGATCTTGCCGAACTCCTGGATGGCGCCGTTTACGGCGGCCTCCACCGCGGCGGACTGGCTCACATCCACCTCAAAACACTTCACTTTACGGCCGGCCGCCTCAATCAGCCCGACGGTCTCGGTCAGCCATTCGGCCTTCAGGTCGCACAGGGCCACATCACACCCTTCGACCGCCAGTTTTTTCGCAATGGCCTGCCCGATCCCCCGCGCCGCGCCGGTCACAAGCGCCACTTTTCCACTCAATGTTGCCATGTTCGTTCTCCTCTAAATGAATTATGCTTTCAACGCCGCCACGGCCTTTTCCAGTGTCGGCCCATCCTGGATGCTCATGGAGGACGCATCCTTGTCAATCCGCTTGATCAAACCGGCCAGAACTTTACCCGGACCGCACTCAATATACTCGCCCACGCCCATCGCCTTGAATGCCTCGATCGTGGCCACCCATTGAACCGATGAGGTTACCTGTTTGAGCATCAGGGCCTTGATTTCCGCCGGTTCCCCGTGCGGTTTGCCTGTTACGTTTGAAACCACGGGAAACGCCGGTTTATGAACGGTCACCCCGGCCAGCACCTGCTCCAACTTGCCTGCGGCCGAAGCCATCAACGGCGAATGAAACGCACCCGCCACCTGCAACACCACGGTTTTCTTGGCGCCTGCGGCCTGGGCCTGTTTTTCCGCTTCACCAATTTTATCCTTGTCGCCGGACAACACGATTTGCTCGCTCGAATTGATATTCGCCATCTGCACTCCCGTCGCGGCGCAGATCTTTGCGAGTTCCGGCATGGGGAGCCCCATCACGCTGACCATCCCGCCGGGCCGCTCCGTGCAGGCATCCTGCATGGCTTTTCCCCGGACTTGAAGAATTTTAACGGCATCCTCAAAAGACACCACACCGGCCGCCCAGAGCGCCGTCCACTCGCCCAGGCTCAACCCGGCGACGCCGGATACCTGGAGTTCGGGATACAGTTTCTTGAGGGCGGTAAAACAGGCGGCGCTGGTCACAAAAATCGCTGGCTGACACTTGTCCGACCGGGTGATCTCCTCGATCGGGCCCTCGGCGCATAATTTGGCCAAATCATACCCCAGCACGGCGCTGGCACGATCGAACAAATCCTTGCACTCCGGATAAGCCGCCGCCAAATCCTTGCCCATTCCCACAAATTGGGCACCCTGTCCCGCAAATACTACCGCTCTTTGTTTCATCGTTTACCCTCTCGCATCTCACGTCTCACGCCTCACATCTTGACAACCATCGCGCCCCAAGTAAACCCGCCACCAAAGGCCACCAGCACCACTGTGTCACCCTTCTTGATTCTGCCGCACTGGATGGCTTCGTCGAGTGCGACGGGAATCGAGGCGGAAGACATGTTTCCATACTTGTCGAGATTAACAAAAAACTTCTCCGGGCCGACACCCAACCGGGCGCGGATCGCCTCCACAATACGCATATTTGCCTGGTGCGGCACCACACACGCCACATCCTCCATTGTCAGGCCGCATTTCTCCAACGCCCGCCGGGCCGCCTCGCCCATGGCACGAACGGCATGCTTAAAGACTTCCTTACCCTCCATTTTCATGAAATGCATCCGCTTCTCGAGGGTCTGCAGGGAGGCAGGGTTTCGACTGCCTCCGCCGGGAACATTGAGCAAGGCGCTTAAGGAGCCATCGGATCCGGTCACGGTCGAGCATATCCCCTCCCCGGTCTCACGAACCTGCAACACCACGGCACCGGCGCCGTCCCCGAACAAAACGCAAGTGGTGCGATCCTGCCAGTCCGTGATCGTGCTCAGCTTTTCGGCGCCGATCACCAAGGCCGTCTTAAAGCGGCCGGTCAACAGGTACTGGCTCGCGGAATCCACGGCAAAGAGAAAGCCCGCACAGGCGGCCTCCAACCCGATACAGGTAGCGTTTTTTGCACCGATCAGGTTCTGGACGAAACAGGCGGTGTTGGGAAAGGGCATATCAGGGGTGGCGGTTGCTACAATAATCAAATCAATATCCTCTGCCTTCACGCCCGCGGAAATCAACGCCAGTCGGGCCGCTTCTGCCCCCAAATCCGAAGTGGCCTGATCCTCGCGGGCTATGTGGCGTTCCCGGATGCCGCTTCGTGAGACGATCCACTCATCCGTGGTATCGACCATTTTCTCAAGCTCGGCGTTGGTCAGGATGCGCTCGGGAACGTAGTGCCCGGTTCCGATAATGGCAACATGTTGCTTGGTAGAGGATGTACTCATGTTTATTTTCTCAACTTCCCGGCTTCTTCAACAATATGGTCGTTCACATGATGCCCGACCGACTCACAGGCCACCCGCACGGCATGATAGATCGCGGTGCGCGAGGAGGAACCGTGGGTAATAATGCAAACACCATTCACACCCAACAACGGAGCTCCGCCAAACATTTCCGGATCCATCTTCTTCTTAATGGTCTTCAAGGCGCCCCGCAACAAGAGGGCGCCCAAAATACGGACGGGGTTCGCCTTGAACTCCTTCTTAAGCCAGGAGCCAATGGCATGAGCCACACTCTCGCTGGTCTTCAACACAACGTTTCCAACAAACCCGTCGCAGACCACCACATCCGTCTCACCGCGGAACAGGTCGTGCCCCTCGATATTTCCCTTGAAATTGATGGGAGCCACGCTCAGAAGCCGGAACGCCTCCTTGGTGATCTCGTTCCCCTTTGAATCTTCCCCGCCAATGCTCATCAACCCGACAACCGGGTTGGGCTGCCCCAGAATTTCACGGGCATACACGCTGCCCATGACGGCAAATTCCGCCAGAAGATCCGGCGCGCAGTCCGTATTCGCCCCGGCATCAATCAGCACAATCGGGCGACCCATGGTGGGCATCACAGTCGCAATGGCAGGCCGCTGGATCCCAATGAGGGTGCGCAACTTAAGGGTGGCTGCCACCACCATCGCCCCCGTATTGCCCGCCGAAACAGCGGCATCCACCTCGCCGGCATTGATCATGTCCATCATCCGGCTGATGGAGTTATCCTTTTTCTTCCGAATGGCCGACGCTGGAGTTTCCTCCATGCCGACCACTTCGGAGGCATGGCGTACGACCAGCTTTGCCGGAAGGGGCTCGTACGCCTTGAGTTCCCGACGAATCACGTCCTCCTGGCCAACCAGGACGAGGGAGGTCAGGTCTTTCAGGTCACGCGCCGCCATGAGCGCGCCGGCCACAATTTCTTTGGGGGCGTAATCGCCGCCCATCGCATCAACGGCGATACGCATAGGCTTAATCGGCCTGTACGCTCACAACCTGACGCCCGCGATAGTAGCCGCATGAACGGCAAACCCGGTGCGGCTCCTGGGGAGCCCCGCACTGCGGACAGTTCTTGATCGTCATCACGCGGGCCTTGATGCAGGCGCGGCGGGTACGAATCTTAGCTTTCGATTTTTTTCTTTTTGGAACTGCCATTTTTCACCTCAATCTTGTCTAGACCGCTAAATGCAGTCCAACAGGTTTCCTTAAGCGGCTTACAACCGCACTTCCCCCGGTTCAGGTTTATCCCGCACACGGGACACAGCCCGCGACACGCCTCCTGACACAACGGATAATTTGGAAAGGCGAGGATAATAGTTTCGCGGACCTCATCCGTCAAGTCCAGGGTCTCATGAAGATTAGCGACCTCGTTTTCATAGAAAAACGAAGAATCCTCGACCTCCTCTGAAAAGGTGTCGGCACACCGGGAACAGGTGAGCCGAACGTCCGTACTGACTGTTCCCGTCGCAATTAATTCATGCCCCACGCACTGGAGATTCAGTTCGTAGCGGATGGGGCCGGCGACAGGAACGGTCGCATCTTCTTTAAGCGCAATGACTTCCGGTGATATCTCGCCTTCAATATCAAGCCCTTCAATAGGGATCCGCCAGGGTTCAACTTTGATGGTCATGGCTCTACCCTTTCCATTTTTTATCGATAACCAACTTCACGGGTTGCGGCACGAACTGGCTGATATCGCCACCCCGTTCCGCGATTTCCCGCACGGTGCTGGAACTGATATAACTGAAGGTTTCCTTTGGCATCAGAAAAATCATCTCTATTTCAGGGGCCATCTTCCGGTTGGCCAGCGCCATTTGGAACTCGTATTCAAAGTCCGAAAAAGCCCGTAACCCCCTCAAAATG
Organism: bacterium; assembly: GCA_037132275.1. Classification (GTDB taxonomy): domain Bacteria; phylum Verrucomicrobiota; class Kiritimatiellia; order CAIKKV01; family CAITUY01; genus JAABPW01. The sequence goes on along the minus strand of JBAXPK010000040.1, from coordinate 12,566 downwards.
ACATGGATTTTCTTGGAACGGGCGTACTCCACCAGCAGGCCGTTAAACGAATCCACCTTCACATTTTTCATACCCTTGACAGAGGCTTTGACCATGGCAATGCGCTCATCCGCGTTGAAAACAGTCCTTTTGCGGGAATTAACGCCGACGGCCACTATGACCTGGTCAAAGATATGGGATGCCCGCTCGATCAAATCCATGTGCCCCAGCGTCAAGGGGTCAAAGGACCCGGGATAGATGGCAGAATGTCTCATTGGTGTCCTCTTTTCCTATACAGGGTCAACCGCGTCCCTCCGTAGACCTTCACTGTCGTCACATCCCAGGCAAAATGGCGGGCTTCGGGCTCTTCGCGGGACTGTTCCATAACAAAAAATCCGTCATCGGCCAGAAGCCCCCCCATCGCCAGCGCATTCAACAGCCTCACAGCCCACTGATCGACCCCAAGACGATCATAAGGAGGATCAGCAAAAACAATATCATAAGCCGGTACACCCGGCAGTTTTTTCAGAAACGTGAAAACATCACTTCGTACCGCCCGCCACTCCTGATCAGCAGTCTTGCCAGCCGCCGCCGGCCCTCCACAAAGGGTTTTCAAGTTGTCCTGTAATACAAGAAACACCCGACTATCGGATTCCACCCAATCTATCCGGGCCGCACCCCGACTCCAAGCCTCAAGTCCGACGGCCCCGGACCCGGCAAACAAATCCAGAAAAGAGGCGCCGGGGATCCGCACAGCCAGGGATGAAAATAACGCCTGCCGAACCATATCCTGCGTAGGCCGCACCGCATCTCCCTTGGGCACCTTCACCAGTCGCCCCCGTAATATCCCACCCGTCACTCTCATGCCGGACACTATACCCGTTGATCGGCGGAGATGCAAAATTTTCTCGCCCACGTCAGCGCGGGGGGTCATCAAGACATCAGGGAGAGCGCGAACCGGATGCCGTCAGTGATACAGGTAGCCTGTTCCCTGTAAGCGCAACGCACCACACTGCGGTATTTTCGAGGCGGGAGCGTCCCATAACTTGACTCGCTTCTCCTCGAACTCTTCAAGCCGGTCAACCCGGCCGGTCACATACGCGCCCAGCCGCAACTTGAGATTCTCGAATACCCCCAGCAGGCCGCCATAGCGCCGTTCCAGAATCTCCCAGCCAAAGGGCTTGTTGTTCCGGAGCCACACGTCGCGATGAGTGTCGTTCAGAGCCTTGATGTCCTTGATAACTTGCGGAATTACGGTCTTCAGGTAACGGTTCAACGCCGCCTTGTCGCCCGTCCGATACGCCACTCGCAGTTGACTGGGTAGATCTGCCTTGCGCGACAGCACAATGGCCAGCCTATACGGCAACCTCAGCCGTTCATTGCGCTTATTCTTAAGCCGGGCCTTTAAATCCGCCGCCACATCCTTAAAGTGACCGTTGACCTTGCGCCCGTCCAATTGCGGTTGAACCAAACCGTACATCGGATCCTCCCATAGCAGCATCTTGGAGAGGGAGGTGTAATTATCCTGAAATGGCAGACGATCAATTCGCTCGCCGGCCTTCCAGTCATCATAACTCACACCGAGTGTGCCTTTCACATTCTCGCGCGTGTAAGCCAAGTCCGTGTCGCCCGTAAAACTCATGTCGGCGGCATATTGCAGCAAGGGCCGGCAGGCGGTGAAGTCGCATTCCGTGCCATCATCGCCCCACAGGGTGAGAATCATTTCCTTCACCCCCTTTTTGAGGGCTGACGTATAGCAGGGCGCCAAGGTTTTCTCGGCACACTCATAGGCGGGCCAGAAACGACCCCACGTCTGTACGCCCGGCGCAACGATCGGAATGCCACCCATTTCGACATGCTTGTCGATCATGCCGTCATAGTCTTCAGCCTTTAAATGGTGATAATCCCAGTAGACCTGATCGACGTCCGCTGGAATGGCTTTCTTGATCTCCGGGGTGACCTGGATCGAGGTGTCGTAGTACTGGTGCCTTTGGGACAGAGCCCGGAAGAACATGTCGCTCCACATCATGGGCTTCACACCCATCTTCCGGCAGAGTTTTAGCACCTTTTCCAAATGCTTGGTAATGATGTCGAAGGGCGGGACATAGCCGTTGCGGCCCAGAAAAACCCCGCGGCCGATATCCCATGCCTCATCCATGCCAATATGAATCCGCCTGGACTTGTAGGGCGCGACAGCGGCTTTCAGCATTTTCTCAATGAACCGGTAGGTTTCCGCCTCGCCGCACAGCATCACCGATTCCGTATCCTTGATTTTAGAGTAGGCATGATAGCAGAGAATACGCTGCAGATGTGCCAGCGTCTGGATGCAGGGAATCATCTCGATTCCCAGGCTGTCGGCGATGGTGTCGAAGCCCTGGAGTTCCTTTTTACTGTAGGCGCCGCGCAGATAACCGAAAAGCGGTTCGCCGGGTATCTTGAACGTGTCCTCTGTGTAGAACATAAATCCGTTAAGCCCGGCCAGCGCCATAAACACCAGCCACTCCTCCATGGTGTCCGCATTGAAGACGGCATTACGGGATACATCCACCATCACGAAAGTCTTGAGGATTTTCCGAGTCTCCGCGATGTGCAAGGCGGCCGTCTCTTTCCCCGCCCGTGCATGGATCAGGCCGAGTGCCCGGAATGCATCGTTCCGTTCCCCATAGCCGACCTGTATTTTACGCGCCCCGCCCGTAATACGAACGCCGTCCGCTCCCGGGGAAAAAACAATTTCAGGAAGCCTCCGATTTTGAAAATCCAAGGCCACGATATGCCCCACCCGCTTCACGCCATCCCTTAATTCCGGCGGCACCTTCATCAGGTTGACATAATATGAATGACCCACGACAACTCCCTTTCCTTGAAATCAACCGTTACCGGTACAAAGCCGTTTGAGGGCGATCCGTCAGGGTATTATAGTGCCGCATGGCAAGCCGCCACCAAGGGGACAGACTCGACTCGGGCATCCGCCAGACATGATCGTGCAAATCAGCCACAGCCTGGACATTCATCAGCACGGCCATCTGCTCGCGGCGGTTCAAGGCAGCCGGGCCTTTGGCCAGCAACCGTTCCTGAAGATCATGAAGATCGCGGGTTACATGCTGGCCGACTTTGGGTTTATGTCGCAGGAGCGAACTGTGCGCGGCATTCAGGTAGGGATCAAGCACCACCTGCATAATCCCGTAATGCGGCGCCAGCCAGTCTGGCGGATCAATTCGATGCCGGATGGCCCGGAGGTTTTTATCGAGATGGCGGATCACCGCCGGCGGCTTGTTTTCGACAGGAATGGTAAAAAATCCCATCTGGCGCAGGCGCTTTCCAAGTCCCCCCGTGCTGAGCATGGCGGAAATGGGAATCGAGCCAATCAAACCGAAGGTCACAGGACTCAGCCACCAGAAGAACACCGGGCTGATCCGGAAGGCCAGAAACGCCCAGGCCAGCCCGACCACGGTATGCCCCGTATGCGACTTGATAATGGCTTCCCAATCTATGCCAGTTCCGGCATCGCGTGATTGCGGATTCCACGGCACATCGCGACCGCTCAAGATTTCCGCGATGAAGCGCGAGTTGAAAAGCATCTGGACCGGAGCCATCAGGGCCGAAAGCGTATGCTCCACGAGGAATCCCGCGATAATCCGCCAGCCGCCGCCGAACTTTTCGCGCCGTTCGCGATCCTTGAGCGCCAACAGCACCGCCAGAATTTTCGGCACCGTCAACAACCCCAGGGTGCAAAAGAACAACATCAAGGCCAGCCGCCCGCCACCGATATCCAGAAAAGACGAGAAACCCACATCGGAATCAAACGTCAACACCGTCCCGCCCGCCCAGAATATCCACGCCGAGATGGATCCCAGCACAAGGAAGATCAACCACAATGGCGAAGCCAGATACGAGAGGATCCCCAGAAAAAGATGCAGCCGGTTGATCGGATGCAACCCTTGGGCGGTAATCAGCCAGGCATGCTGAAGATTTCCGCGGCACCAGCGACGGTCTCGGCTGGCATGATCTAGCGGAGTCGGCGGAAGATTCTCAAAACTGCCCCCGAGTTCATAATCCATCCACACCTCGTAGTTGGCCCGGCGCATCAATGCCGCCTCCACGTAATCGTGGCTCATGAACCGGGTATTCGCACCGGCGGTCAGCGTCGGCAGCGCGCAATGCTCCATGAAGGGCGCCACCCGGATTATCGCGTTATGCCCCCAGAAGTTGCCGCAGCCAGCCTGCCAGTAATTCAGTCCCGCCTGGAAAACTGGCCCATACAGGGTTCCCGCAAACTGCATGAGGCGCGCGAAAAAGGTTCGCCCCTGAATCGGCGCCGGCACAGTCTGAATAATCCCAGCCTGTTGGTTGACCTCCATCAGTTGAACCAACCGGACGAGGGTCCTGGCCTCCATCAGGCTATCCGCATCGAGCACCACCATATACCGGTATTTTCGGCCCCACCGTCGTAGAAAATCGCTGATATTTCCGCTCTTCCGATTCAGGCCGAGCCGGCGCTTGCGATAAAAAATGCGGCCAAACCCCTTGACCTGTTTGCACAGATCAATCCAAGCCACCTCTTCCTCAATCCATTTATTGGGATCATTCGAGTCGCTCAGGATAAAGATGTCGAAGCGCCCGATATGGCCGGATCGAACCAGATCCAGATAAATGACCCGCAGGCCTTCATAGACCCGGCTGACATCCTCATTAAAAATCGGCACCGCGATCGCCGTGGCGGGCATATCCCCGGGCAGGGGCATGGCGTCCGGAATTGTTCGCGAAATACTGTAGGGATCCTTTCTCCGCAGCAGGATAAAAAAACCGCACACCGCCTGCATGAATCCCAGGGTCACCATCCCGAACAACGGCACAAACAAGATCAATACCGCCATTTCGATACGGCTCACGCCGCCACGCCAGAGAATATCCGCCATAACCCAGGTGGCCAGCCCCGTCAGCACCACTACGGAGGTAAAGAAAAATGCCTGTCGACGACCAGACCGTCGCAGGGGGGACAAGGGCATTGAGGTCGGTTCATTCATCGTGTCGCTTATCTCCTCGTATACCTGAACAGCACGATCAGGAGGACCGCAAATACCACCCATAGAAATAACGTACGCAGAATCGGAAGGCGGTCAAACGTATCCAGTGCTGAGCCGGCCCAGCCTTGAATCAATCCCCGGTCCATCGAACGTGGCACCATACTGCTGACTTCAAGCTCAGGCCCCGTCTTGACCAACCGGGCATGGAGGGTGTCAGCAAAACCGGGCGGCGCCTGTTGAGGGTTCAGAAACGCATTCGGCCATCGCATCGGGGCATCGCATAAATAAAGCGACAGGAATCCCTCGGCCATGGTGTAGGGGCGTTCATTTTCACGGGGTGGCAACAATCCCCTCATCCAGCCATCAATCAAATCACGGGCTTCGTCAATGGCGAGCGATGCCAGGGGCACGTCGGGTGTGACGGCTCGGCGCCCCAAGGCGCGCTGAAGAATAAGAGCCGTCAGACGGGCCCGATGCAGGCGGCTGGCCACGCGGCAGGCGCGCAGATAGTTTTCGACCTTGCCGAAGGCTTCATCCCACGCGGGTGCGTCTTCGGGATTCCAGACAGGCAGTGTTATGGCATCCAGAGATAAGTCCATGTTTCAGTACAGGGCACGCCGTCTTTACGAACCAGCGCGCGAAGCTCCACAGGGGTAGCCGCCTTGTCAGGGGTGACATCAAACGCCACACGCCAGGTATGGTCGTAGGGATTATACTCGTCCGACACACCCGAGAGCCGGCCTCCGCCTGCATCGACAGCCACCTCGGGCTTGCTTCCCGAGCCATCCTTTGGCATCGAAGGCCACACAAAATCGAGGACAAATTTTCGGGCGCCGGGCTGGTTGAAGGCAAGACCGGAGCGCATCGAAACAAGGCGACCCAACGACGGCAGGTTCGGGTTGTCTTCAAACCAGGTCAGGTCATAGGCAAATTCCGTCGATTCGCCGGGTTTCAAGGCGCGGGCAGGCTGCCAATATGCCACAATATTGTCGTGAAACTCCGACCAGGTTCCGATTTCAACCAGTCGCACGGCACCGGCGCCCCATTCGCCAACCGGTTTAACCCAGGCCGAGGGACGGCGGTGATAGAGCGTTTCCAAATCCTCGTAACACGAGAACGACCGTTCGCGCTGAATCAACCCGAAGCCCTTGGGATTGTTGTCGGCAAACGCGCACAGGCGCAACGGACCGACGTTTTCAAGCGTCCGCCACAACCATTCGTTCTGCCCGTTCGCTATCAGAAGGCCGTCTGAATCATGAACCTCCGGGCGGAATTCATCGAACCGGCGGGCATTATTCTTGCCAAACCAGTACATGCTCGTCAGCGGGGCAATCCCATAGTTGACCAGGTTTGTGCGGGCAAACAAGGCGACTCGCATATGGATGACGGTTTCAACGCCGGGCTCGATCAGGAATGAAGCGGCACCCGCCACACTGGGACCATCAAGCAGGCCATACAACTGAATGGATCGCCCCTCTTTATCCGGGCGCACCACCCAAAAATCCTGAAAACGGGGGAACTCCTCAGGTTGGTCGGAGGCGCAATTGATGGCGACCGTCCGCGCCGAAAGCCCGTAGATCAGATTTTTCGGCAAGGCCCGAAAATACGTGGCCCCCTGAAACACTATCAATTCATCAAGATACTCGGTCGTGTTTAATGGATAATGAATCCGAAAACCGGAATATTTTATTCCCCGCAGATCAAACCAGCTCAGGTTGTTTTTTCCGTAATCAAACAAGTCCCGGTCAAAGGGAAAATCCTTCACGTTGTCCCCATCCACCAGATGCATGTCAATCTGGTCTTTCTGGCCGCCGCCGGGATGGAAGAATTGAAGTTGGAAAGGCAGGTGTTCCCGCCGCCACACGGATTCGCGCACATTAAAGCGGATATCCCGCGTCTGGTCGTAGGAGAGCGTCTCGAGGGTTTTGGATAACGGAACCCGGGTGTCTTTATAGGGCGCTAACGCCAGATCCCGGGCCATCTCTTTGATGCGCTCAAAGTTGGGGGAAGGTCCGGCCCGATTGGCTGAAAACCCATCTGCCACCTGAAACAACAAAACGACGGCCACGAGGGCTGTAACCTGCACATAACGATGATTCATAAGTGATATAACAAACGATCCGCCCTGAAATCCTTGCGAAACGACCACCTAAACTATTTAATAATTACCCCACAACCCCTTATTCCGCAAGGGAAAAGCTTGGAATTCGGCAATGGGTTACTGAGGCTTCATCTGTATTCGTTTAACGCACGCCTCGAGTTTGGCCGGGGAGGCGGCCTGAATCGCCCGGAGATGTTTGTGGGGAACATGCTCCAGACCAAATCGACGCATCAGTTCCTCCTGGAGTCGCGTCACCAGATGGGCTGTCATTTCAGCATCCGCCATGGCACGGTGATACACGCCGGTCTCCGGAAGTTGGAGATAACGCACCAACGTCCCCAGTTTATGACTGGGCGCATTCGAGAAAAGACGCCGGGCCAACCGCATCGAACAGGCAAACTCCTGTCGCCGCTGGCGCTGGATCCGCTGCAACTCGGCATCCCAGAACTTGCTGTCAAAGGCGGCATTGTGAGCCACCAGGGGAATGTCGCCAATAAAATCGGCTGCGGCCGCCATGACCTCGGCCACCGGCGGTGCGCGCCGCACCATGGCATCGCTGATGCCGGTCAACTGCTCGATAAAGGCAGGAACATGCACCCCGGCATTCATCAGGCTTTGGTAACGATCGACAATTGCCCCGCCCCGAATCAACACCACCGCAATTTCCGTCACTCTGGCGCCCGTCGCCGGCGAAAGACCGGTGGTTTCAAAGTCAATGACCGCAAGGGTTTCCATGCGACTGAGAATGGCGCGCACGGCGCGGAAATGCAAGCGGTTCCCGTCATCGCGGACTTTTTTATAGAACCGCAAGGCGGGTTCTGGCAGACTCGCCTGCATGCCTCACCGGGTCATGAATGTGAAGGAGATTGCCGCCTATCTCCATCTGGCGCCTGCAGACGTCGAGTTATTGGTCAGGCAGAGGGAAATCCCTTTTGAAAAACAGGGAGAGCGTTTCGCTTTCCGCCAGGCCGAAATTGACGCCTGGGCCTCGCAGCGTATCCTCAAATTCACATCACCCCATCTGGCGGATTACCATTCACAAACCTCGGCCAAGGTAAAGGAATTTTCCGCCGATGCCGCCATGATGCCCCAGCTTGTGACCCGGGAAAGAGTGACCACAAACCTCGCCTCAAAAACACGTTCATCCGCCATTCGCAGCATGGTGGCCATGGCCATGGCCACCGATCTCGTCTCGGATGGAAAGGAGCTTCTGGCCATGATCGAAGCTCGCGAAGAACTCTGTTCCACCGCCTTGCCCGGCGGTTGGGCGGTGCTTCATCCCCGGCATCATGACCCCTATATGTTCGCCGAGTCTTTCATGGTCGTAGGACGGGCCATCCAACCCATTCATTTCGGGGCTCAGGATGGCACCCCTACCGACCTCTTTTTTCTGCTCTGCTGCCAGGATGACCGCCTCCATCTCCATATTATTGCACGGCTATGCACCCTGTGCCTGGAGACGGAATTGCTGCCCACATTACGGATGGCCCACACCGAGAAAGACATGCTGGAAGCCATTGTGGAATCCGAAAAGGAAATTATTAACCGCTTGTGAAAGACTCCGTTGTCATTCATGACCCCCAGCGCGGGCACTGGCTGGCTTTTGATAATCCGGTTCGGATTCTGTCCACGCAAACCCCTGGGGACGTACTTCCCCTGCTTAGGGAGCTTGAGACCGAGGTCGACCGGCAGGGCCTGTATGCCGCCGGGTTCCTCAGTTATGAGGCGGCCCCGTCTTTTGATCCGGCCTTGACCGTCCGGGATGATCCTTCCGGATTTCCCCTGCTCTGGTTTGGGCTGTATAAAGCCCCGGGGGAGCGGACTTCCCCTGGCGCCAGCCCCCCACGACCGCACCAAGCGTTTGCACCCCATCGTCCGTTCCTGCCGCACGAGGCGGCAGGGGACAAAAGCCATACCAAGGATTCCCTCTCCTGGGTTCCATCGCTAACCCGCGACACGTATCTCGCCACGATGGCCCGGATCCGGCAGTACCTGTTTGAGGGTGACACTTATCAGGTCAACTACTCCTTCCGGCTCACCTGCCCTTTTCAGGAAGATCCGCAACCTCTTTTTGAAAACCTGGTCCAGGCGCAGGGGGCCCACTATGCCGCCTTTCTGGAGACAGAAAACTTCGCCATCTGCTCCGCTTCGCCGGAACTGTTCTTCCGCCTTGACGGAACCCACCTTGAGTCACGGCCCATGAAGGGAACCATGAAGCGTGGATTGACTTCAGGGGAAGATCTCCGCCAGGCACAGACCTTGCGGAACTCACCCAAGAATCAGGCCGAAAACGTCATGATTGTGGACATGATCCGCAATGACATGGGGCGGGTGGCTGAACCGGGTAGCGTCGTTGTTGACCGGCTATTTGAGGTGGAAAAATTTCCCACCGTCTGGCAGATGGTCTCCACCGTTTCCGCCCGGACGCAGGCGCCCCTTAGCGGTATCCTATCGGCCCTTTTCCCTTGCGCCTCCATTACCGGCGCCCCCAAACCGCGCACCATGGGCATTATCGCCAGCGAGGAGACCGCGCCACGCCGGATCTACACCGGCACCATCGGCTATGTCGCTCCGGGACGACAGGCCCAATTTAATGTGGCCATCCGCACGGTGCTCATCGACAAGGCCACTCAAATGGCCGAATACGGCGTGGGGGGCGGCATTGTCTGGGATTCAGTGAGCGGGGATGAATATGATGAGTGCTGGATAAAAGCCAAGGTTCTGACTGAAACCCAGCCTGAGTTCCAACTACTTGAAACCCTGCTCTGGACCGCGGATGACGGCTTTTTCCTGCTGGAACGACACCTGAAACGACTTAAGGAATCGGCGGAGTACTTCGGATTTGTGATTTCCCTCGAGGAGGTCCGCCGGAAACTGAATGCGATGATTAACAAGGAGGGACGGATTAGACTTCTTGTCGGACGCGAGGGGGAAATCAAAGTTGAATTGACGCCCCTGGAACGGTCTCAGGCGGTCCAACCCGTTCGGGTCAAGTTGGCCGCAAAGCCGGTGGACCCGGCCGATCGATTCCTGTACCACAAGACAACCTGGCGGCGCACGTACGAGGCCGCAAGGGAAAATGTCACCGAGTGTGATGATATCCTGCTATGGAATCCTTCCGGCGAACTCACGGAGTCCACCATCGCCAACCTTGTGGTGGACTGGGATGGCCGCCTCCTGACCCCACCGGTTTCCTGCGGGCTATTGCCGGGAACCTTCCGGGAAGAACTCCTGGCCCAGGGCAAAATCGAGGAACGTGTCATCCGCATTGATGATCTCGCCCAACTCCGGAAACTCTACCTCGTCAATTCAGTCAGGAAATGGCGGGAAGCGGTGTTATGGCGTTAGATCCCATCGATCTTGTGTCGCGGGTGAACGTGATTAAAACGCAAGCACTTGCCACCAATCGTCCGTTCCTGCCGCACGAGGCGGCAGGGGACAAAGGCTACGCCAAGCCTTTGATAAACCGTTCGAGGCGGCAGGGGACAAAGGCTACGCCAAGCCCTTGATAAACCGTTCGAGGCGGATCAGTCCCTCCTCGATATTAGCCAGACTACAGGCGTAAGAGAGGCGGATATTCGCATCCGCGCCAAACGGAACACCCGGTACAACCGCCATCTTTTCCCTCTCCAGCAGTTTCTCGGAAAAGGCGATGGACGACAATCCGAAGGAGGAAATGTTCGGGAACACGTAGAATGCCCCGGCGGGCTTCACACAGGTTATCCCCTCAATCGCGGTCAATCGGTTGTAAAGATATTGACGCCGCTCATCGAAGGCTTTTACCATTTTGGCCACGCACTCCTGCGACCCTCTCAACGCGGCCACGGCACCATATTGCGCAAAGGTGTTCGGGGCCGATGTGCTGTGACTTTGCAGCGCGGAGCAGGCCTTCACAAGCTCCAAGGGACCGGCGAAATACCCCAGACGCCAACCGGTCATTGCGTAAGGTTTGCTGAAGCCGTTCACCGTAACCGTGCGCTTGAATATCTCGGGCGAGAGGGACCCGATGCTGACCGCCTCCGTGTTGTCGTAAACCATTCGCTCATAGATTTCATCCGAGACAATGGTGAGATTGTGCTTCACCGCCACTTCGGCCAACGCCCGGAGTTCAGCGCGAGTATAAACCATTCCCGTCGGGTTGGAGGGGCTATTGATCACGATCGCCTTGGTGCGGTTCGTGATGACCGCCTCCACTTGCGACGCCGTCACCTTGAGTCCATGCGCCTCGCTTCCCGTCACAAACACCGGCTTGCCACCCGCCACGCGAACCATTTCGGGGTAGCTGAGCCAATACGGCGCAGGGATAATGATTTCATCGCCTTCCCGGCACAGGGCCATGAAGATATTGAACAGGGAGTGTTTGGCGCCATTGCTCACCAGAACCTGCTCGATCTTGTATGAGAGCTTGTTCTCGGCGGCAAGTTTATCGGCAATCGCGGCGCGCAATTCCATGATGCCGTCATTGGGGGCATATTTGGTCTTGCCATCCCGAAGCGCTTGGGCCGCCGCATCCTTGATGTGTTCCGGGGTGTCAAAATCAGGCTCGCCCGCCCCGAATCCACACACCTTTTCGCCCGCCGCAATGAGCGCCTTGGCCTTGGCATCAATGGCCAGTGTCAACGATGGCGCAATCCCCCCAACCCGTTCATTAAGTTCCATAGTACTTTTCCACCCATTCTTTAATGGTATCTTGTTGAACATCCACGATTTTCATTTCCCGCGCAGAATTTTCAGGTGAGTCGGAAGCATGGGCGGCATTGACCATGATGTCGCTTCCGTACTCCCGGCGCACAGAACCGGGCTGTGCCTTGGCTGGATCGGTCGGTCCCAGCAGATAACGGATCTTCTCCACGGCGCTCATGCCTTTATAGATCAACGCCAGGCAGTTCTCCGACCCCGTTTTGGCCTTATCCGACTCCGCGATCTCGGATGGCCGATGGCCGGTCATGAACTTTACGATCTCCTCAAACTGGGTGTTGCCAGCGAGCGGCCCGATAGACGCCCCAATCGCTGCCTTGGCGTCTTCGGGTATTTCGAACCCGAATGTTTTCTCCAGAAGTTCCCCCGCGCGTTGGGCCATGATCCCCTTGAATTTTTCTTGCAGGATGGGCCGGACGGGACCATAGAAGTCCTCGGCCTGGGCAACCGTCATGGAAAATTTCCGCACCCCGACAATCCGGAGTCCGGACCTGGAAAGCAGATCAATGATATGTCCGGGGCGCACGCTGGGGAAACGGAAATTATCCGGCTTGATCAGCACCAGGGTACTTTGAATCCCTTCGGATTCACTCACGTCACTACTATTATCCACAACCCCGCCATCATGTTCTGAAAATTCAGCCCAAAGGCGCAAGACGGAGGCGGCCCGTTCAACAGACGGCGCCACGAGAACGGCCGGCTCAAAATAGCGGACCTTCCCGTTTTCATCCTCGATGTAATCGCCATAGGTATCACGGATGGTT
>JBAXPK010000039.1:0-24447 GCA_037132275.1 bacterium | reverse complement strand
GGACATGGGGAAGGCTTGCCGACAACCGGCGGACATGATCTTCAATTTCTTTCAAAAGAAATCGAGGGACAGGCAATCTGAAGCGTTGACTGGCTTTGGCTGGAATCTTTACAGAGATTTTACGATATCTTCACGCATGATTCCCTTGTGGTCCGCCACCGCGTGCAAGATCGCGTTGAGGGTTCCTATTCTTAAGCTGGCATGAGCCGGGATTGCGATGCGATGAGAAGAAGGAATTTCCGTTTGCAGAACGATATGACTGCCAACTTGGTTGACTTTCTGATAGCCCCAACTCCGGCACAGCACTTTGACTAGATCCATTCCGCTGAGATCTCGCGGCAGTTTCATACGGCAGCCAAAACCTCGTCACGAACCAGATGTAATCGAACGGCCGAAGGATGTGGTTGGTCGAAATAAAAGGCGCTAATGGCCTCCTGAACATTCTGCCGTAGTTCATTCCATGTGTCGGCTTGCGTAAAGATGCTTTCGCTCAGACATTCAGCAACGAAGCCCCCATCCACTTCTTGTGTAACCTCAAACACGAGTTCATTCATTATTCATTCTCCCGATTTCTATTAAAGCCTAGCACAGTCCTGTCGGATTGTCACGATGCTGGCTTTCCCGCCTCACTCCAGATATCGTAGAATAGGAAACACTGGTAGGGATACTGCCTGACATATTCTTCCATGACGCGGGCAAAGGTTTGAACCCAGTCTCGCAACTGCTCCTGCTTCTTTGCCCGGCCATGATAGAGCGGGTGAAAAACGCCCGCCACGTTGACCTCATAATCATAGACCGCGGTTTTGGCCGCCAGTAACGCCACCACCGGACAGCGCGCCATGGCCGCAATATGGAAGGCGCCACAGGAAAAACGCGCCTGATCGCCCAGAAATTGCACATCCACGGCGCTGAAGGAATAACTCCGGTCGCCCATGATCGAGACAATCCCGCCGCTCTTTAAGGCCTCCATAATCTCCACCACCCCACCCAACGCTCCCTCGGGCGAAATGATCGAAATGTTCCCTGAGTCATGGCTGATCTTCAAGGTCTCGGCCACCGCCGGATTATCTTCCGGCCGCATCACCAGATAAACCTTGCGATTAAATTTCGTCAGCGCCGTCATCACCACCTGCCAGTTACCCAGATGCGCCATCAGGAGCACAAACCCCTGCCCCGTGGCCAGCAGATCCGCGATTTTATCCATGCCGGTGAGCCGGGATCGCATTCCGGGACCACCCTGTAACAGATATCCGCGATCAATCAGGGTCACGCCCTGACTGATAAAAAGACGATAGACATCCCAGCGTTGCCGCCCCCAGCCGTGCTCGGGAAACCTGCGTCGGACATACGCCAATGTGGCGCGCACCGCCGCGCGATCAAAGAGGAGATAATGAAGGCCCACGAACGCAAGCAACCCATAGGCGCCCCGCAACCCAACCCAGCGCATGCTCGCCTTGAAAAACCAAAATCCAAGCGCGTTTCCCCGCTTTCGAGTTTTGATTTTCCGGGACGCATCGGGGACTGTCATGGCTTTGCCCGCTTAACCTGATTTTTCGACTGGGCGATTTTCCAGGTGAACCCAGCCCCCACCATGTAGCTATTCTGCGCCCGCACCAGGGGACTGTCTTCAAAAACCGCCCCGCCTACATTATCAAGCCGGGCATACATGGCGACCGATACGCCATCGAAAAGACGCCGGGATATCCAACCGGAGACCGAAATCCCACCATATCCGCCCTCGCTCTGGTAGGCAGGCCGGTCCGGCGTGACGTAGGCTTCATCCACGTTGTAGAAATAGCCGTTGAAATCACGGTCGGAAAACTCCAAACCGGTTTTAAGGCCAGCCGTCCATGGTGCGTCGGCACGCGATCTGATCCCGGCCAGAATCAGGTCCAGACTGCCCCGCAGCCCCTCATAACCGGGGCTGAGGTTATCCATGTCCACGGAGAAAACCCCGCGCCCCGCAGCTTCAAGATACACCGCCTTGACCTTTTCGCCGTGATGCAAATACAATCTGGCAGCGGGGCCTATCTCCATCAGGGGATTCAGATCCGGCATGCCAGCCCGGACGCCCCCCTCGCCTTTTACGGGCGGATTGCCATTCATGGATAGCTCAACTTCAAAGCGGTAGCCTTTATAAAACAAACCACGAACCCCTTCTTTGTCCGCCTGAATATACTCCCCGCGATAGATGAAGTACGGGATCGGGAAGGAATACCACTTATACTCATCGGATCCGCGATAAAGCGGAACCCGTGACGCCATACCAAACAGCCCGACCTCCCATTTTGGAAGTCCCGTCAAGGCCGGCGGGGTGTTGGTCGAAATATCATCCGCAAACCCGGCAGGCGCAAGGCACGACAGGATCATGAGCCCGATAATGAGTTGTCTTCTCAGCTTTAGCTTCATTTGTCCGCACCCCTTTGCCTTAAGAAGGCCACCACCCCAAATACCAAAAATCCGGTTATCACAGCCAGAATGGGGGCCGCAATCAGGGAACCCAGGAACCACTCCCATACCCGCAGGGGCGCCTGGTGAATCCAGGTTTCTTTTGTCATCTCGCGAAGCCAATGTCCATGCCTGATAAAATAGCCCAGTTCGACGCATATAAACGGCACCACGGGCGGCATGCAAACATTCTGAATCGCCACCGCCATCACCCGGTTCAACTTGAGGCGGGTGGCCACATAAATAATCACCACCGTATGCAGGGATATCAACGGCAATGTCGCCAGAAACGTTCCCACGGCGGCGGCCATCCCCAGTTCCGCAGGCGTGGCATGTTCCATCAGAAGTATCTTGAAAAACCGGATTGGATGACGCAGAAACAATTTAATGTCATCGGCAGGCGGCTTCACCAATTGCTTGTGCGGCCACGGCATCAGGCGCCGTAACACCAACAACACGTGACGATGAGTCAGCCGGAGGTTATCGAGAAAAGGGCGGAAGTGGGATATGCGTTGCCCGCGTTCAGGATAAACAACCCCGATATCAACCGACTTCACCTTCAAGCCCGCCCACGCCGCCCGCGCCAGTATTTCCACCTCGAAATCATAATGGCTGGACACACAGGCCAATTGGGAAATGGCGGCCACGGGATAAGCCCGGAACCCGCTTTGGGTATCCCGCATGGCAATACCGGTCTCCAACCGCAGCCAGAAATCAGAAAAACGCATTCCGAACCGGCTTGAAGAGGGCACATTGGGCCCGCTCATCTGGCGAGCCCCGATGATAATGGAATCAGGATCCGTTTCCAAAACGGATAGAAATTTCGGGATATCGGACGGAAGATGCTGGCCATCGGCATCCAGGGTGATCATGAACCGTCCCCCCTGTTCCCTCACATAACTCAGTCCCGTAAGAATCGCCCGCCCCTTGCCCTGATTCACCGCATGGCGCAGCACCACGATGTCCGTGTCCCGGAATAGCGCGGTGACATCGGCATCCGTACTGCCATCATCCACAACCACCACATGCGGCAACTCACCACGAGCGGCAATCGCCACCGCTCGAACCGTGGCCTGATTATTATAAACGGGAATGACCCCCCAGGTTTGAGATCCACTCCCTCTCCCTTCATGGGAGAGGGTTGGGGTGAGGGTCTCTATGTCCGCGTTCATCCTTTAACATCCGAAGCAATCGGAGTTCCCCGTTGCGTCTTCGGCTTCACCAGCAAATCCCACAAGGAACCCGTATAGCCCAATTTGAAGAGAAAATGCAGTTTGGCCTCAATCGCATCGGGCGGGAACACGATATGCCTGATTTTGGCAAACGCCTCGGTCAGCGTGGTCTCCAGCCACTGGCGATCCACTTTCGGGGAAATATAATACACCGACTCCAACAAGGATTGATCCGGGCGGATAAGCCCCTCCCGGATGGCAATTTTAGCCAGTCCCGTATCCGGCAGAATCCGGATGCCCATGAACACAAAGAGGGACGTACGCTGTAGCGACTTCAGGTTGGCAATGCCCTCCACCACCGTTTCCGGCGTCTCACCGGGGCACCCGAACATGAAATAATGCGCCGTGGCCACTCCCTGATCCAAAAACATCGTGTTACAGTGATCCACATCCTTAAACGTGAAGTCCTTCCCAATCCCACGCAAGGTGGCATCGGAGGGCGCATCGGAGCCAATCTCAGCGGCCTTGAGTCCCGTCTTCTGCATCGTCTCAATGATCCCGGGATCCAACTCCCTGCTTGGCTTGAAAAAAGCGGTCCAGGGCACCTGAAGGCTCCGTCGCTTCATTTCCGCCACCACCGTCCGGTAGCGCCCGCGATTGTCATTGAAAACGGAATCGGTGAAGAAAATATATTTAGCCCCGAAGTCCTTCACCAACCGCTCCATGTCATCCACCACCGCCACGGGATCGCGCGAGCGGATGACCCGCCCCTCAAGATTGGGATAAGTGCAGTACACACACCCATGCTCGCACCCGCGCTTGGTTTGCACTGACGCCATGAACCCGCTTTTAAGATAGAAATCCAGCATTTCGGCATCGTAATGGGCGGGCGGAATTTCACCCCCGACCAATTTCGGCGCGGCGTAGAGAATTCTTTCGGCAGGATAGTTTCCCCTGGCCGCATCCGCGACAAACTCCCGGAACAACCGTTCGCCTTCCCCGGCTATTCCGTAATCCGCCCCCACCGCTTCAAGCACCGGGCCTGGCATCACGGAAAACCCGGAACCCCCGAGCACCACTTTCACGGCGGTAAGCTCCCGCGCCGCCGCCACAATATCCCGCACAATCCCGATGTAGCGCTGCTCATTCATCAGGTTGACGTTGTCAATATTGCGGATCGATACCCCGATCAATTCCGGCTTCACCCGCCGGATCGCCTCGCGAACCGCATCCAGGGATTGCCCTTTCTGCAAATAGTCGAACAGCGTCACCTCGTGCCCGTCCTCGCGAAGCGCGGCCGCCACCATGCTCATCCCGAGCGGATACACCGCGTATGGGGTCTCGGCTATATTGGAGGAGATGAGCAATACGTTCATGACTTGTTTCCCGCCGCATCGGCCGTCCACTTCCGATTGCGAACCAGCCGCATCGGACGATAGGTTCCGTCCGCCTGTTCCCTCTGAATCACCTTCATATAAAGGCGTCCCATCTTCACTTCCTTGCTCGCATCCTTGTAAAAGGTGCTCCAGGCGTATTCATACATATCCTGAAGCTTTTCCGGACTCATTCGCGCCGGTTTATAAACCACCGTGCCACCGGTATACTCCGCCCAGCGATTATGAAGAATCCTTCCCTGTTGCTCAAGCTGCGTCCGGATGGAGGATTTCGGGAACGGGGTCAACACCGTGAACTCAGCCAGGTCGAGATCAATTTCAAGCAGGAAATCCACCAGTCGCTTGATGTAATCCTCATCATGGTCGTCCATGCCCAGGATGATGGTTCCCTCAACCCCGATGCCGCGATCCTTCATCCGTTTGACACGCTCCCGGATGCAGTCCGAGGTATCCACCACGGCCTGATAAACATACCAACAGCCCGCCTTGACGGCCAAATCAAGAATCTCGTCATCATCCTTGATGGGGTGCGACACCCATTTCTTCTTAAGCGGAATCATGGCCTTGAACAATTCCTTTTCCCACTCGTCGTTTTGCGCCAGCGAGTTATCCACAATGAACAACCGGTTATTATCGATCCCGGCCATTTCCTCAATGACCTGGGCCACGGGACGGGGCCGGAATTTGCGTCCGCCCAGGAACGGCGTGCAGCAGGGAAAGCAGTTAAACCGGCATCCGCGCGAGGCATGGACCAAATCCACCATCTGGACCCCGCGGAAATTGTAGAGTTCGCGCTGGAGGATGCTGCGCCGGGCGGGCCCGATCAGGCGGGTGTCAGGGTATTCGCCGGGAAATTCATAAATCTTTTTGAGCTGGCCGCGCGCAAAATCTTCAAGCACCTTCTCGAACCGGCCTTCCGCTTCACCCAGAAATACGGCATCGGCATGCAACATGACTTCTTCGTGGTGAAGTTGGGTGGCGATACCGCCGAAGATCACAGGAATCTTCCTGGCGCGGTAATGATCGGCAATCTCCCATGCCCGTGGCATCTGACAGGTCAGCATCACCGACATCGCCACCAGATCCGGGGAATCGTTCAAATCCAAGGGCTGAACATGCTCATCAACAAAGGTCAGATTTACATGCTTGGGAACCGTGGCCGCAAAACAAACGGGGCCATGGGGCGGAAGATGAAATTCCGGCTGGTTTTTCAACTTCGGCCACCGGGGATAAATCAGTTTTAAATTCATACGCCTCACTCCTCGTTTTCAAAATTCATTTCGGAGCCGGTTCAAAATCGCATCCATTCCCACCAAACCCTCATGCCCGTCTACGGCTCCAAGAAAAACAGCCGTGGCGGAATGCCCATCTCCTTCGACCGCCAGAAGCCCTTCGACCGACCCTTCTGCCAGCCATCCGGCGCCGGTTTCGAGCAAGCCGCTCATCCGGTCCGCCGGAGTACCCGTGAACCCAATATACAACACCGGCCCTTGAAGCCCGAAATGAATTGCCACCTCGGCCAACGGACTCGACGGCAGGGTATAGACAAAAAGATTGGCCCGCGCAAGGGTTCGCCCGCCCGTCAGGTAATCCTCGAAATAGGTCCGGTTCGCCTCCACGCAACCCGAGGCATTGGTTCCAAGGAGTCCGAAATTGATTTTACGGCCATCGCCTAATGTGACGCCCGCATCCAGAAGCGCCAACGCGCAGGCTGAAAAAATCATCCGCGTGGCAGGGTCAAACCGGCCGGCATTCTTCGCGGGGAACTGAAAAAGATCAGCCTGTTTCCAGGGAGGCACCGCCGCCGTCCCGCCATACGCCACACGCCGGGGATGGATGACCGAGCCGTACTCTGACCCGTTCACCCAGCCAATGCCTTTCGCCACAAGGGTATTTGCCGTCATGCTCATAAAGTCAACACCAGCGCCGCATTCACTCCTCCAAAACCCGAATTGGTGGAGAGGACCGTGGTCATGCCCGTCATTTTCACCGGCTTCGCCGATACCCATCCCGCCGCGTCCGAATCCACTTCATGGAGATTGGATGAGGGTGGCGCCCATTGCTCTTTAAGAGACTTAAACGCCATAATCATCTCGACCAGTCCGGCAGCACCCATGGTGTGGCCCAGACTGCCTTTCACTGAATATACCGGCAACGGACGGTCATTGAATACCGTTTTGAACGCCTTCATTTCCATGGCGTCATTGTACGATGTTCCGGTTCCATGTGCCGACAGGGAGCCCACGGCATCCGCCTGAATCCCGCTCTGTTTCAAAGCCTGCTCAATGGCACGCGCCAAGCCATCCCCATCACGCGCCGGCCCGGTCATATGGTTGGCATCGCAACTCATGCCCCAGCCAGCCACGGTGCCCAGACTGGACCGGTGCTCACGCCGTGCCCGCTCCTCGCTCATCAACCAGACATAAGCGGCCCCCTCCCCGACCGTCAGTCCTTTGCGGGCTTTATCAAAAGGACGTGCCCCATCGGGATCCAGCGCCATCAGCGACGCAAACCCCGCATAAACAAATTCGGTCACCGCATCACAGGCCACCACAAACACGGAATCGCGAGCCCCCGACGCAATCAAGGCCGCACCATGGGCCACAGCCGCTGACGATGACGCGCAGGCGGCCGAAATAATCCGCCCCGGTCCCGTCACCCCCAGCAACTTCTGAACCCTTCCAAGCAGAACATCCAGTCGACTTGCGTCCCCTGCCGCCCGACAAGAACTTGCGTCCCCTGCCGCCCGACAAGAACTTGCGTCCCCTGCCGCCTTGTGCGGCAGGAACGGATGATTGGTAGCCCCTAGTCGCGCTTTTAGCAGTTCCCGTTCCAACAAGTCCACTTCGCCCGTTGTTGTGGCCAGTAAAACCAAGGTTCCTTCGGGAATTTTTCCCGCCACCTGCGCCAGCAAGGGCGTCAGCATCTGCATCACCAGGGAATCAGATATCCCGGCATCAAGTCCGGGAATACACGCCGCAATGTGGGCGGGGAAAGCTTTTGTATTGAATCGTGTCACTTCTGAAAAAGCAGGCGTCCCTCTTAGCAGCCCAGCCCAGCAGGCCTCAATACCATGCCCCAGCGCGGTCACCAGGTTCTGCTCGACCACCACCGCTTTCATGCCCGCAAATCCTTAAACTCGCCGGCCTTCCAGCGGGCCCGGCACTGCTCCAGCATTGGGGGCGACACCAGGCACACCCGGCTGTCGGTCGCGCCAATGAACACCTGAACGGTATAGGCGCGAGCCGCAAGGGTTCCATCGGCCTTGATCAATTCATATTCGGTATTCAACCGCGCCCCCTCGTTCCAGATCAACGATGTGACGATGGAAAACGGTTCATCCAGAAAGAGCGGCACCAGATAATCGACGTGATAGGAGGCAACCGGCGCCCTCAGTCCCGCCTTCAGGAAATCGGGATAGGACAACCCGCACCGCCGCCCCAACTCAGCCGCGCCTTCCTCAAAGAAAAGCGGATACCGGCCAAACCAGACAATCCCCATGGGATCCACTTCATTGAACCGCACACGCCGGTTAACCGTCATGCGAAGGGGCGCGGGCGCGCCGGGCTCCCGCTCAAAATAAGTTTTTCGCGCGCGCCGGGTCGTCATGAGCCACCTGCTCCTTTGGGCATCCCCGTCACTTCGATGGAGAATTCAGCAATTTTCTCACTCGCCCTTGTCACCACTACCTTCACCCGGCTCGCCCCTGACTCACCCTCTTTGACGCGCAGGGTAAATCCGAGTTCTTCCCCGGGAAGCACAGGCGCCATCCACTTGGCGGCGACCAGGCGCCGGAGACGAATCGTTGTCTGATGGGTGGCGCCTAGCGCCACCAGGGCGGTTTGCACCATACAGACCCCGGGCAGAACAGGACGTCCGGGAAAGTGGCCTCTGAACCCCGAAAATTCAGGCGGAAAGGCGAGGGTCATGGAAAGTTCACCCGCCTCCCCTCGTTTTACGGAGGACAGATATCCTTGAATCTCTTGCGTCAAAACACTCATTGCGTCCTTGCGTTTGGGCCTGAAATGGGACTAAAGTTATACAGATTATCGGAGATCGTCAATAAACGGTGTAGAAAGGAAACTATTATGAAACCCATCAAACTTCTGGGAATTCTCTTTGGCCTCAGTGTGGCAGCGGGCAGTTATCAGGTTTTCGGGGATGAAACGACCGGCAAAGTTTCCGACACCGGATACTATTCCTTCAAACTGGATGAGCAGGGCACCATCCGGCAATTCAACGCCTCCGTCAAAAAAACAAAATATGAGCCCGAAACCTGGCGTCCCGAGGTGGGGGATGAAATCAAGGTTGTCTATGGTATCACCAAGGGCCGAGGCGGCGCCTCCGTTCTGGAGGTCGAAACGACAACCCTCGTCAAGGCCGGGCCGAACAACATTGGTGACGTCAAGAGTCCTGTAACGGCAACGATTGTCGAGACCGGTGCCAGCGGCGTGAAGGTCAAACTTCCAAAAGGACAAATCGTGAAGTTTGAATACAGCCGCAGCAAAACGGAGAAAGTTCCCGTAGGCTGGGTAGAGACTGCGGGTGACAAGGCCATTATCACCTTCCACGCCCAACCCAACCGCTTTACCGGGAAGGTTTCCCTCGCGGCCGACAAGGTCGAGAAGACGAAATAATGCCTGACCCATCGATTGAAGAACTGAAGGCGGCGACGGAACTTCTCAAGCAAGTCGCCGGGAACCGGGCATTATTAGCCGGGCTTTCCCTCGAAGATCGCAAACATCTGATTTCAGCGGCTGGAGACGTGTATTGTCCGGATATGCTGGAGCGGCGACGCCTGGTGCGCGCCACGGAGCGGCGTCGCAAGGCCGAATTGATCGCCCGCGACCAGGCCAAACTCGCGGATACAGGGATCCGGAAATTGCGGCAAAAACCGGTCTTTACCACTCCCAATATTCTACCGCCCGCCAACTTTGAGCAAAAGGATGTCGAGGGCGATCCGGAATTCCGCGATGTGCTGGAACCCCGTAATTGCTATACCTGCAAGCAGAACTACACCGCCATTCATCATTTTTATGACCACCTCTGCCCGGCTTGCGCCAAACTGAATTTCCATAAACGCACAGAAACCGCCAACCTGAGCGGTCGCGTGGCCTTGCTGACGGGCGGCCGCGTGAAGATCGGCTATCAAGCCGGCATCAAATTATTGCGGGCCGGCGCCCACCTGATCGTCTGCACACGCTTCCCCCGCGATTCCGCCATGCGTTACGCCGCCGAACCGGACTTTGCCGACTGGGGGCATCGCCTTGAAATCTTCGGCCTGGATTTCCGCCACACGCCCAGCGTCGAAGCATTCTGCCGCCATTTGCTGGCCACCCGGGATCGCCTGGACTTTATCATTAATAATGCCTGCCAGACCGTGCGGCGGCCACCCGATTTTTATCAGCACATGATGGCCGGAGAAACCGCCTCGATCCATGACATGCCCGAAAATGCCCGGCGCCTGCTGGGCGCGTATGAAGGTCTGCGCGGCTATCATCTACTTCCCGAAGGCGATGCGGTGGTCGCCCAAAAGCGGATGTCTGAAGTCGTGGGCATGACCCATGCCGCCGAATTGTCGCAGATCCCCCTGCTCCCCGATGAACTGGCAGCCCAGAAATCACTCTTCCCGGAAGGCCGGTTAGATCAGGATCTCCAGCAAGTCGACTTGCGCACCACCAATTCCTGGCGCATGTTGATGGCGGATGTGCCCGCCGTTGAATTACTCGAAGTCCACCTCGTCAATGCCGTGGCGCCTTTTCTCCTGAATGCGCGGCTCAAGCCACTGATGCTCCGTACACCGGAGCGCGACAAGCATATTGTCAACGTCTCGGCGATGGAAGGTCAGTTCTACCGGAAGCTCAAGACCACGCGGCATCCCCACACGAATATGGCCAAGGCGGCCCTGAACATGATGACCCGCACCTCCGCCACCGACTATTATAACGACGGCATCCACATGAACGCTGTGGACACCGGCTGGGTAACCGATGAAGATCCCATCGAACTGGCCGAAGCTAAAACCAAGATGCACCGTTTCCATCCCCCGCTGGATATCGTGGATGGCGCCGCCCGGATCGTGGATCCCATCATCGACGGCTTCAACACCGGCACCCACGTCTGGGGAAAATTCCTGAAAGACTACCAGCCGACGGACTGGTAACTATTGCCTTTCAAAATAGCCAATGCTAAACAGCTTGAGCATGAGCAAAGCAGCCACGCTAAAGGATGTCGCCACGGCCGCCGAAGTCGATCCTTCGACGGCCTCTTTTGTTATCAACGGCAAAGGGGACAAACTCCGAATCAAGCGTGACACCCAAGCACGCATTCTCGCCGCCGCGCGCCAGTTGGGTTACCATTCGCCACTTCGTGGCATTTCAGATGGAAAATCTCAGATTGGAAATACGACGCCGGAAAACCGGCAAATCGGCCTTGTGCTCGCTTCCACCAGTCCAGTCGAAACCCTTGCCTTAATCCCCGGCTTGGAGCCGACGCTCTCCGCTTCGGGTTATCAGTTGGTCGTCATCACCCTTCCCGCCGATCCGGCTGCGGCCGGGGAGCGGGTGTTAAAACATGGGCTTGCCGGACTCATCTGCTGTCGTACCGTCTATTCAGCCGTGTCAGCGTTGGTTTCCGGGGCATGTCCAACAATCGTATTATGGGAAGGCGCTGGGAAGGCAATCTTGAATTCAGTGAGGTCGCCACAGGCGGAGGCGACCGTGGCGCACAGTGAGCAGTCGGCAGTGAGCAGTCCACAACCTCCGGCACAACCCGCAACCATCGTGACACCAAAGCCGATAACGGTTCCACCCATTGCGGCGCCAAAACCGATAGCCGTTGCGACACCGAAACCGGAAATCGTGGAACCAACATCCACACCAAGTCCAGCCCCGGTGCTGGCTCCTGTCACAGCGCCAAGGCCGGTCAGCGTGGTGATTACACCCGCGCCGCTTGAACTCACGCCTATCACCGTGGTGGACAGTGCCGCCGACACGGCGGCTACTACAGAAGAGCACACCGCACCGGTGGCGGCAGAAGAGGAGCGCGCAGCACCTGTAGTAACCGGCGTGTCGCCGGTAGAATCTAGTGATCAGGTATATTCCGAAGAGCGCATCACCCCTGTAGTAGCGGAACCACCCCCCACAACGCCGGAGCCAGCGCCTTCTCAAGAAACCGGGCCCGGCCCGGTCATTGCCCCCGCCCCTGTTCCAGTGTTGGAACCGAGTTCGGCCATTGCCGATCCTGAACCGGAGGCGTCACCATTGACACCAGAATTGCCTACTATCCCGGTAACGGAGCCCCCGACACCGGCAGCAGTTCCTGAACCCGATCCAACCCCCATTCCAACACTGGTGCCGGAGCCGGTGATAGAGCCTACAATCGAAGTGCCAGCATCAGAAGTTGAACCAGCCCCTGTGTTGCCTACCCCGGAGCCTGTTGCCGTTACCGAACCGGAACCCGTTCCCGTAGCACCGACACCTGAACCTGTCGTGAATATTCAACCGGTGACTCCGCCAATACCGGAGCCTGTGCCACACGCGGAACCTCAACCAGTGACGACAGCGCCACCACCCGTAGCACCGGAACCGACCCCAGAGGAAATTGCACCGCCACCTGCGTCACCCGAGCCTGAGATACCACCAACCGAGCCTCTCGCGACACCCCCTGACTCAAACAGCAACAGCGATCCATCATCACCTGAAGCAGAATCACAAACCACACCAGCAGTCGATACAAGGGAGCTATAATCCCTCGAAACACCAATGCTCAACAGCTTGAGCATAACGAAGCATGGGCGCCTTAATTTTTTGTGGACGTCAGAGAAACGCTGGCTGCCGATAGTCATTTGTGCCTAAAAAAGTTCAGGAGCCAAACCGGCTGCACCGATTCTGGCTCCTGGATTCTGACTTCTGAATTCTGCCGTTACTACTTCCGCTTTACCGACTTGATCAGGACGGTGGTAGCCGGGACATCTCCCATGCCGTTTTTCGTGGTCGTCCTGACGGCGGCAATCTTATCCACCACATCCATGCCGGCCGTTACTTTGGCGAACACGGCATACCCGAAATCACGGGCGCCATTGTTGAGGAAGTCGTTATTCGCCACATTGATAAAGAACTGCGAGGTGGCACTGTCCACAACCGACGTACGCGCCATGGCCAGGGTTCCGCGATCATTCTTGAGTCCATTTGTCGCCTCATTTTTGATCGGCGCCTTGGTGGGTTTCTGATTCATCGCGGCTTCAAATCCACCCCCTTGGATCATGAAATTGGGAATCACCCGGTGAAAAATCGTGTTGTCATAATATTTCGCATCCACATACGCCAGGAAGTTGCTGGCCGAAATAGGCGCCTTGTCGCCAAACAATTCGATTTCAATATTTCCCTCAGAGGTCTCCATCACCACGGTTGTATTCGCTGAAACAGTCGTCGCCATTGTTGTTCTCCTGCAGCCGCTCGCACAAATCACGAGCCCTATTGTTATTAATACCATCGCTGTTATTTTCATACCCGCCTCCTTCAAAACGCTGATCATCCTATTATAGCCCATGTCCCCGGTCAATATCGCCGCTATACCCACTTGTGTTTCGGGTATTTCCGCTGAAGTTCTTTCTTCGCCTTCGGATAACCCTCGCGCCAGAAGGTCGTCAAATCCGAGGTGACTTGCACGGGACGGTAATTCGGGGCGAGCACCTGGATCGTCACTAACTGGCGCCCCATCGCCATGCGGATACTCCCCTCAACCCCGTAAAGATCCTGGATCCTGGCCGCTATCGTCGGGGGATTGCTCTCAGAATAAACGACTTTAACTTTCCGTCCACCCGGAAGATCCAATCGCTCGGGCACATGTTTGTCGAGCAGCGACTGTTTCCGGCCATCCAGCCAACTTTTCACCACCGGAAAAACGGGGCGCTCTTTCACTTCCTTCACACTAAACGCGCCCTTGCAAATCTCTTCTACCATCAAACGTCGATCTTCCGCACCGATCTCAGGCAGTTCAAGTTCCGGGCACCACTTCCTTAGCAGGCTCACCCGCAGCAACCACTGATCCACCTCGTCGGTCCAATGTTTCAGCGCGCAACGACCCGCTTGCACTTCATCCGCCAGAAGACTGGCGGCTTCGCCCTCCTCCGGGTTTCCGCCACGCTTCATTTCCAGCACAAGGTCGTGGTAAAAGCGCCCACGCTCGGCTATGACCCGCCGGGAATCGTCAAAGCGCACCCGTGACTCCTCGCGAACGGAACCTGGAAACAACTCTTCCAACCATTCGGGTTCAATCGCCGTGACTAAGGAGAGCAGTACATCCATATCGCCTTTGGCGCCCACGGGCGCGGGCTTTTTTGAAAACCCGCTTTCAACCTCACGCACTTCCGCCGCCACCACAAAGGCGCTTTTCCGCACCACACTGGCCCGTTCCAAAACGCCACGACGGCCATGCACAATCTCACAGCGCAGGGTTCCGCCATCCAGACGACGCGCCACCTGGTCGGCAAATCCGGCCAACACACAGCGCCGGACAGCATCATCGGCCAATATCTCGGGCTCCAGGGACAGTCCCTGCCCCTCCGCTATCCGGCAAAACATCTCATAGAGTCGTCCAGCCTGACGCGCCACCCCGGCATGAATCCCCAAGCCCCGGCAGTACTCGACATTGTAATCATGCGCCTCCGCTTCACTCCAGGCCCGCATGAGGAGAAAGAAATCGGACAGTACCTCGTCGCCCAAACGCCGGTCACGCTGTTCCTCAACATGGGAGTCGGCGCGTTTGATCAAAAGCCCGCGTTCCTGCGTCATGGCCGCGATCAAGGCTACACTCCGGACACGCCCCACCCTCTCCGCTGCCAGCAGCATCCGGGCATACCGGGGATGCAGCGGAAAGGCCAGCATACCCCGGCCCACCTCGGTGATGTCACCCGTCTTCTCATCAGCGGCGCCAAGATCACGCAGCAAAGTCTCAGCCCGCGTCAGGGTTCGAATCTCGGGCGGCTCGAACCAGGGAAAGATTTTGCCATCCGGGCAGCCCGACGCCTTCAGCATCAGCAAGGTCTCGGCCAGATCAACACGCCGGATTTCAGGGATTTCACGGGGAGGCCGCTCACTGTGTTCACGTTCCGTCCAAAGCCTCACACAAACCCCGGGCGCCATGCGTCCGGCGCGGCCGGCTCGTTGATCCGCTGACGCCTGACTGATTTTTTCTATCCACAGCGTATCGATGCCTCGATAGGGATCAAAGCGCGCCACACGGGCCAACCCGCCATCCACCACCAGCCGTACCCCTTCAATGGTCAGCGAGGTTTCCGCCACATTGGTGGAGACAATAATTTTCCGGCGATCCCCGGGCGCCACGGCGGCATCCTGGTCACGCGGCGCGAGTTCGCCGTGCAAAGGACAAATTGCACACCCCCGGGTTTCCGGCCTCGCATTCAAGGCCTGAATGGTTCGGTGAATTTCATAGGATCCCGGCATAAAGACCAGAATATCTCCAGCCCGTTCCTGGACCAGCAACCGCGCGGTTTCTGATGCGGCCGTCTCCCAGACCGGAATCCTCGTACTGTCAACCGGCTTGGGAAGGTATTCGATCCGAACCGGGTACATGCGCCCTTCGGACCGCAAAACGGTGCAGGGAGTGAGAAACTGCTCCAGGGCGGTTTTATCCAGGGTTGCCGACATGACAATCAGCCGCAGATCCGGACGCAGGGTCTTCTGTAACTGGAGGGCACGCGCCAGGGTGATATCGCCGAATAAATGCCGCTCGTGGAATTCGTCAAATATGATCGCCCCCACGCCGGAGAGTTCAGGATCACTCACCAGGCGCCTCAGCAAAATCCCCTCGGTTACAAAGACGATCCGGGATTCGGTACTGATCCTGTTTTCAAAGCGAACCTGATACCCCACCTCCCGCCCTATCGCCGATTGACGCTCCGAGGCAACCCGTGTAGCCAATAACCTGGCTGCCAGCCGTCGAGGCTGAAGGATAACGATCTGCTGTCCCGCAGGAACTAGCCCGCGATCCAGCAACATCTGCGGAATCTGAGTGGACTTCCCGGATCCGGTGGGAGCTTGAATGATGAGCCGGGTGTTGTCCCCGGCGCAAGCCCGTACCAGCGCGGGTTCAATCTCAAAAATGGGCAGGCCATTCATCCTAAACTTGAATCAAAACCATCACCATTCCGCCCGACATCCCTTCATCAATCCTCAGCGCTTGCCGCTGTTAAACTCCACCAGTGCATGCCAATCGATGGAGCCGTCCTTATTGCAATACACCTCGATGAATTCCCCGGTGAAACGGTTCACCGCTTTGCTCCATTCCTCTTCAAACCTTTGCCTGTGAATTTCCGGACGTCCCTTCATGGCATCAATGATCTTCATGTAAAAATCATTATCCCCGGTAAGGCGACTCCAAAATTCCTGACCAGCCAATTCTTGAAACACCCATTTCCCTGCCTCTGTCTTGGTTTTCTTGTTTCCATAGCAATAACCAACCAATGCTTCAAAATGCTTTTGCAATTTCAGCAGGCGCTTTTGCAATACCTGAAAATCCTGATCTTGTCGTCGTTTACTTTGGGCATTAAAAACAGATGGCCCCGATTTGACTGCAATGGCTGTATAGGAATCAGATGTTTCAATCGCGACGTCCACACCTTCCGACGGTGATGAAACTCCTCCTGAAACAGCTTTGGCCAAAGGCTCAAAGAAAGCGTCGCCAAATATCCCTTCATCCGAGGAAGACATGTATGCCGTCAGGAGTTGTTCAACAATTTCAGCCGCAGTCTGTGTTCCAACTGCCCGAAAAAGGTAAGGATTTTTGCGCTTTAAAGTATCTTTCAATTTCAAGCCGCTCAGCTTCCCTATCCGTCGGCCGTAGAAATCGTCGAGACACTTGCAAATAAGTTTCTCTAGGGCAATTTTTGTCATAGGGTCTTCTCCAGGTTCTTCAAATAGTTGAATATCGTCGTCCCGATCACATATCCGAGTCCAACAGGGACAGCGTTGCCAATCTGGCGATACCTGTCCACGATGCTTCCCTCAAAAATCCAGTTGTCAGGAAATTGCTGAACCCGAGCGTATTCCTTCACCGACAATGACCGTAATTCGGTGGGATGACACAAGCATGTGCTTTTTTGGATAGGACTGGTTGGAACGGTTGGACTCGGCTTGGAAAACGACAATCTCCGAAAGAAACCCACACGTCCTCCCGTTGATCCATATGCGCCACCCAGCGCTTCTTCCTGCATCTCAGGGGGGAGCGAACGCCAGTTTTCCCCCTCCCGCAAAAGGGATAGGTATTTGGCTCGGTTCTTCGAGAATGGAATGAACTCCGGGTTGGGATCCACAAGCCCATCCAGCGCATCCCCCAACGTCCGCCACTTGCGTTGGAAAAGGCCCTCTATGGGGCCATACGCCCCAACCGGCATCGGCACCTGAAGTCCATCCCTGCTGCCAATAAACACCACTCGTTCTCGTTTTTGAGGTGTCCCGTAATTAGCGGCATTAACAAGTTGTGCTGTCACGGTATACCCCATTTCAGCAAACTTAGTGTTCAACAGTGCCAACACGGAGCCCTTTCCTTCGAAGTCAACCTTATCGTCGCGCTCGCTAAGGGGAACATGGTCAATGGCGGCGGATAAAATACCCCGGACATTCTCCATGACGAAAAAAGGAGGCCGGATCTCGTTAACCACTTTTAGGAAATCGAACATGACTTGCCCGCGCGGGTCATTGAACGCCTGGCGCTTCCCGGCTGTGCTAAAAGACGGACACGGCGGGCCACCCACAATCAAGGCAACGTCTTTCCCTTCTAATCCAAATTTCTCCAGCAGAGCACTACCCTGATTCCAATGACGGATATCATCCTCTATCACGGGGATGTCGGGGCGGTTCCGTCTAATCGTCTGGCAGGCACGTTTGTCCATCTCCAAACACCCGACACATTCAAATCCAGCGGACTCCAACCCCAGATCAAGCCCCATAGCACCGCTAAAAAGCGAAATAAACTTGGGGGCTCCAGAAGGATGCCCATATTCGCCCCACCCTTCCTTGACATGGGCCTTTTTTGCCACGCCTTTTGAGTTCGGCTTTGCTTTAGGCAACTTTCCTAATAAATGTAGTTTATTTTTATGCATCGCTTTCATCATCAGGTCAGGAATCGATCAGGACATCCCCTTCGCGCAAAAGGATCGGCGTCATGGTAATGCCCAACTCCTCTTCAAAGCGGCGGACGAGCCGGAGTTCACGGTCCGCGATCAACGAGATGGCGCACCCTTTGGCCCCGGCCCGTGCCGTTCGGCCAACCCGGTGCAGATACGCCATGCTTTCGGCGGGGACGTCGAAATTGAAAATATGCGTGACCCCCTTGATGTCCAATCCCCGGGCCGCCACATCCGAGGCGATCAAAACGTTGACGCGATCACCGCGAAAATCATCCATCGCCTTCTTACGCTCGACCTTGGTGAAGGCCCCGTGCAAATCGGCCACCTTGATCTTGTGATGCAGCAGTTTGGAGGCAATGACCTCGGCATTCTCGTTGCGATGGACAAACACCAGTGAGCGCTCAGGCTTCAGGGCGCGGATCAGTTTCCGAAGCCAGTCCGGCTTGTCCCGTTCTTCGCAAACCAGGTAAAGGTGCTCGATATCGCTGTTCACCCGGCCCGCGCCAGCCCGCACCATGACCAGGCCCGGCGCCATGGTGTTGGCCTCATTTGTCGCCGCTGTCTGCTCGGTTGCCGACACAAAAACGAGTTGCCGGTTCGGGGGTGTGGATCGAACGATCTCACGGATCGATGTCAGACTCTCCGCACCCAAAAGCCGGTCGGCCTCGTCAATCACAACACTCCGCACCAGACCGGTTTTCACCTTGCCCAACCCGATCAACTCACGAATCCGGCCGGGCGAACCGATGACCACCTGCGGTTTTTTCTTAAGTTTGTCAATCTGCCGTTGCATCAACGTGCCCCCGATTAGGAGCACGCAGCGAATCGGCAAACCGGCATTTACGGCCAATGCACAGGCCTGGCGCTGAATTTGAATGGCCAGTTCGTGCGTCGGCACGACAATGATCATCTGGGTCGCCGCCAACATGGGATCCAGTCGCTGATACAGCGGCAGGAGATACGCCAGCGTCTTGCCGGTTCCGGTTTCGGAGTTGAGATAGGCGCTTTTACCGGCCAGAAGCACCGGCATGGCGGCCGACTGAATGGGCATCGGTTCGCTGATTTTCTCGGTGGTCAATGCCGTCACCAAAGACGGCAGCAGTCCCAATTCAGTGAATGTCATATTATTTTTGTCAGCCCTTCTGGGGAGGGGCTTCGGGTTTTGCCGCAGGAGTGCTGGCGGTTGGCTTTCCACCGGCGACTTTGCCGAGGAACTCGGGCAGATCCAACCCGACCTGTTTGGCTAACTCGTGCATCGGCGGAAGGGCGCCCATGATCTTTTTGCCCAAACCGCCAAGTCCACCCCCATCTCCACTACCACCGTCCCAAACGATGATCTTCTCGATCGGCAGGGTCTGAATGGCCTTGGCCTGGATGTTCCCGATCTCGACCATCTTTTCAACCAGCAGCAGAGCGGTGGCCACCTGCGGATCACCGGCGGCTTGAACCAGGTTCCGATACCCGGTCGCCTTGCCATCCAGAACCGCCTGCGTACCTTTTCCTTCAGCCGTCATCTTGGCAATGGTGGCCTCGGCCTGACCCTGGGCAATGCGGATCGCCTGCTCCTTCGTGGCGTCGGCGGCAATCAAAACACGTTTCTTCTCGGCCTCGGCGGGCACAACGACCTCGGCGTTCAGGCGCGAGGTTTCACGCAGAGCGCGGGCATCCTCGGCCTTTTTCTGGGCATTCTCCTGGGCAACCCGAATGGCGCCATCCGCTTCCTTCGCGGCGGTTTCACCGCGGTTGCGGGACTCTTCCTCGACCACCTTCTGGTTCGCGCGATAGCCGGCCTTCTGGGCATTCGCGACCGTTTCAGACTGAACCGCTTCCGCGTCCAAGCGGGCGACCTGCTGGCGCTTGTTCTTGATCGCGTTCGCTTCACCGATTTCAGCGTCGGCATTCGCCGCCGCCACCGAGACGCGCTGGTCGCGCTGACGCTCGGCCACACCGGTCTGCCCCATCTTCTCCTGCTCGGCCACATCGATATTGGCCTGATTGATGGCTTCCGCCGCCGCTTTGCGTCCGATAGCCTTGATGTAGCCGGACTCATCGTCAAGGTCGCGGATGTTGACGTTGATGACCGCCAGTCCGATTTTCTCCAACTCGACCGCCACCGCCTCATTCACTTTCCCCATGAAGGCCTGCCGGTCGCGATTAATGTCCTCGATCTTCATCGTGGCGATGACGGCGCGCATCTGTCCAATGATAATGTCCTGCGCCTGGGTCTGGATTTGCTGGGTGGTAAGCCCCAACAGACGCACTGCGGCGTTTTCCATGATCCCGGGCTGATTGGAAATGGCGGCCGTCACGGTGGTCGGCACCGTCACGCGGATATTCTCCTGCGACAGGGCATTCGTCAGGTCAATCGGCACGCAAAAGGGGTCGAGATCCAGGTAGTCATAGGCTTGGAATAGCGGCAATACAAAGGCCGCGCCGCCATGAATACATTTCGCCGCGCCACTGTTGGTCTTGCCATAGATCACCAGTATCTTGTTCGACGGACACCGCTTGTACCGGCGGACAAACGTCATGAGGAGAATCAGAACCAGAACGCCCAGCAGCACCCCGAGGGCAATTCCAACCACCCCGGTGTCAGGTTGTTCGGTGACGGCGGCAACGATGGGTAAACCAAATAAACTACTCATGACTTCTGATCCTTTCTTTCCCTGGATGACTCATCCAATTCAACTTCGACCATATTGGGTCCCAACACTCTGAGAATACGAACTGCGGCGCCTGCCTTGAGCGCGCCGCCACCGGCGGTACGGGCTTTCAAATGGGTCATGACGCCGCTGCACAGCCCGCGGATCTCGCCGGTGCCGCCGGCGGGAATATCAAGATGAACGGTTCCGGGGGCGTTCACCGTGGTGGATATCCGGACATTGCCCGTCTCGGTCATACGGCGCAACAGGTAAAGGATCCAGGACACGATAAGCATGGCCGCCACCCCCCAAAGGAGTGCATAGGTCATCGCCAGCGTCACCGGAACCTTGAGGCTCATGTATAGCGCACCGGCCCAGGCGAAAAGCGTGAAAAAGGCGAGGATCGAGCGAAGGCTCATGAGTTTGAAAATCGCCACGGTGTCCTGCGCATCACCGGGCGTCTGGTGTTCCCAACTGGGCTCGGCATGGGTATCCAAAGAGACATCCCCGCCCCCCAGGCCAACGATGGTGGCAATCAACTGCCAGAGGAAAAACACGCTGAAAAAG
Organism: bacterium; assembly: GCA_037132275.1. Lineage (GTDB taxonomy): Bacteria > Verrucomicrobiota > Kiritimatiellia > CAIKKV01 > CAITUY01 > JAABPW01. Next base: position 3,074 of record JBAXPK010000039.1, on the reverse strand, counting down.
GCAGCGGCAATGAAGAACCACTGATTCAAAGGCGCCAAACCGCCCCACCAGACATTCAGATTTTCCATGGCTGCTCCTTAGTACTCGATGCCCAACCCAAACCTTCCCACAATCGGTCTTATATAATCCTTTTCACCCCTCCAGCCAAGCAATGATTCGCCTGTAAGCCGTATTGACTCTCACCGGCGGGACGGATAGCATGCGCGGCACCATGAAATTTAATCCAGTCCTCTTCCTGTTGGCCATGGCGGCAGCCCTGATATCGGGGGCCTGCGCCGTCACCGCCGCCCCTCTCTCCCGGTCACAGATTCCCGCCGATTCCAAGTGGGTGATGCATCTGGACATGAACCAGTTTGCCTCTTCGCAAACCTGCCGGCTCCTTTCCAGTGGTCAGGGCGACGCCAAACGATTCCAGAACATGCTCAACCACTATCGCAATTTACTCGGCGTGGATCCGCTCAAGGATATCGCTTCCCTGACCCTGTTCGGAAATGAGGTCTCGGGGAATCGGGGTGTCGCCTTGATCAGCGGCTCGCTCAATTCCAAGCAAATCACCAGTCAATTCAGCACGTATTCGCAATACACCACGAAAAAGAACGGGCGATTGACTCTACAAACCTGGGTGGACAAAGGAAGCGGCAAGCCGCTGTGGGCCAGCTTTTACAGTTCACGCCAGTTGATCCTGGCCTCCGATGAGTTCTCCCTGGTGAATGCCGCGTGGGTGCTGGACGGCGACAGACCCAATCTGGCCGCCAGCAAAAATGCCACCCTGCCCTTCCCCGCCACTCAACCGGGAAGTTTCTTCACCGCCGTCACCAAAGGCTATTCGGGTTCCAACCCCACCCAGGCCATGATCCTGAGAAGCACGGAAAGCGCCAACCTTCAACTTGCCGAGAATTCCGGAATCGTGGATGGGGCCATCCTCCTGAACGCCGACTCGCCTGAAACGGCTGTCCAGATTCAGCAGATCCTGAACGGGCTGATGGTCTCCGCTAGTTTTACCGACGCCGGCAGCCCCTTGGCAAAACTCGCTGAGCTGAGCACCCTTTCACGAAATGGCAATACGATGAGCCTCAAGATTCATTGTCCGGCGGGCGAAGCCGCCAGCCTTGTCGGCTCACTGCTGACCCAGTAAGAATTGGGAACAGAAATTCAGGACCTAAGAAACAAAAACGAAATGGAACCGAAGAAATCATTGATTCTGGAAGACCCCCGGTTACCTTTGGCGGCGGAGCGCACGTTTCTGGCCTGGATCCGGACCGGCCTTGCGCTGATGGGCTTTGGTTTTGTGGTAGCCCGGTTTGGATTATTCCTGAGGGAATGGGCCGCGACACAGAATATCCAACCCCATTCACACAGCGTTTCGTTGTGGCTGGGAATCGCGTTGGTGGGACTCGGAGTACTCCTGAATCTGGCGGCCCTGATCCGGTATCGCCGCTATCTTCACCAACTCAAAGAAGGCATCATGCCTGACGCGAAGACAGGGCTTGAAACCGCAGTTGTCATCACCCTGGCCCTCATCGGCGTCGCGGCAGCCCTCTACCTGATTTTGGCGGCGTATTGATGTTCAACGGGTTACGAATAAAGATCCGGATCCCCTGAATGTTCTCCGCGAATTACACATCCAATCCCGCTTTGCCCGGGCGCTCAATCCCTACAATGGACTTGATGCTATCTTTCCACTTGATGAGCGGGTCTTGTTGATAGCGGGCGTATAGGGCACGGATATTGTCCTCCGATTGAAGCGCCATGAGTTCTTCAGCACGACGAAGAGCCGCTGCGTCACCCGGACAGTTAAAAGGAATGATCTGGCGAAGCCGGTTAGCCTTGCCCAGCCAGATTGAGTCCGTCACATAAGGACGCACATCGGTGATAACATCATCAATCGCCCCATCCAGCATAGGCTCGCACGAGACGCTCGTCTCGAACCCCTGTTTATGCGCGTATTTGAGGCTTTCCAATCGGTCATGATAGACGGGGGCTCCCGGCTCCCAAAAGCCAAGCACGGCGTCATTCACAGAACCAATGGAATAGCGAAAAACAATTTTATCCTTATAGCGCGACAATTCCGAACAAAGACGCTCCACGCAACCCGGACGGGGCTTCGACACAATCAGCAGATCATTACCCACAATAAGCATCTTCTTCAGAACGGACAGGCAGTCCTCTAGATTATTCTCAGTGATGTCATGCGCCGTCGGGAACATAATCCGCCCCTCCCGCCGGGAGTATCCCTTCACGAGATTATGAGGTCGAATTCTGGTTTTCTTCCATGAGGCCGCAGTCATGCGCTTAAATCGAAGCGCCATGGTTTTCGCATAGCAATAGCGGCAATCGTGTTCACATCCATCCTGGATGTTCACATTACTAGCCGCCCATTCCTGGGTGCCATGCGGAATAAGATTTGCCTGACATATTAGAGTTGGCATGTTGGTCATTCTATTAAATTTACCGGTTAACGGCAATTATCGATGTCATCAGCGTGAACACTATTGTAATACACAAAGATGTCAGTTGCCCGGACTTAGCTCTCTCACCACCGTCTCACCGTTTGCCCTTCGGCTTAACTCTGTCAGGCAACGGGTTCCGCCTATATTTCTCAAGAATGTCCTCAACTATCTTGTTTCCCGTGGCATTCGGAGAGGCAAAGAAAAGATAGTAGACCTCCGCCCCAGTGGAGTTCTTCATCGGAATCGGTTCAGGGACATATCTGAAACCAGCGATATCTTTAAGGCGCTTTCGGTAAGCATCAACAAGCGCGAAACTCCCAAGCTTCACAACTCCAGTCTCAGCAAAGAGATCCATCTGCGGGTCAGGCGCATACCCTACGTCGCGCCAACTCTCGTCTCCCCAGAAACGATTCATTCGTTCCACCTGTGATGGCATCACATTATCAGGATTACCCAGATGAATGTTCATCTTTAAATCCATGACCATAAAATTGAGAAAAATCTCAATGGTCCCTGATTGGCCAGCCAATCGAACTATCTCCCAGTCAGGGTTTAAATTGTATGGATCAAGCACACACAGAGCTCTTTGATATCGGTCGTAGCGTATTTCCGGCAACACCTTTA
>JBAXPK010000038.1:0-24764 GCA_037132275.1 bacterium | reverse complement strand
CGCCCAACAAAACCATTTTCACCATTTTCGCCCGGTGATACTTCTGTTTGTCGTTGGATCATCAATGTGCTATCAATACTCTCCCGGTGAAAATAGATACACCAACTCAAGGATTGGTTCGCGCATTTATAGATGAATACCGTCTACTGGCGGACAACTCCACAGGGGCGCTGAATACTCTGGCGAGTGCAGGAACGGGCGCTTGCCGATTGGACTTCAACGATGTGACGCATTTGGGGCGAATGGCCTATGTCTTGCGTAACGCCGCTGTATTTCTAAATTTTCCACGGCTGTCTGCCGTGGCTCATACGCTTCGCGACGTCCTACCCGTGGGTGTGGATGCCGCCACCCCCACCCTGCTGTCGCCGCAGCAGGCCAAGTTGCTCATAACCGGGTTTGACCTTGCCGCACGACTTGTGAACGGCCTCGCCAACACCGGCGCCGAACCAAGACTGGATACAGATATGGCCAGCTTTGCCATAATCGCACAAGCACAGGGCTTGGAATGTGCCGATACCTTCGCTTCTATACTTCCTCCATCAGACAAACCTTCCACCAGTGCACTATCGAACAGCCAGAAAGTCGCCAATTTACTCAACGACAACAGCACATCCCCTGCCCCACAAGCCGCACCATCACGTCCGGCGGCTGCGGCTGATATGGTGTCGATATTCATTCAAGATGCCGAAGAAATCCTTGATCATGCCGAACAGGATCTATTGACGCTAGAGCAAGACCCGGAAAAGCTGCACGATTTGCTGCGTCAATTTCATACGCTTAAGGGCAATTGCGGACTGATGGGGTATGACTCCATGCAGCAGTTCAGCCACCAACTGGAAAGCGTGTTGCAACGCCTCCGTGATCTCAAACTCACCCCGACTACCGAGGGGATTCGCGTTTTGTTTGAAGCCGTGGACGCCCTGCGCCATGCCGTGGCGGAATTAGCAAAAGGGGGCGAACCCCAAGGCCTGGCAACGGAGACATGGCTTAACAAACTGGCGGTTTTCAACCCTCAAGCGCCAGTCACACCCACCCCCGCCCCCGATGGAGTTTCTACCCCTGTGGCGCCCCTTACATCCGATAGCTTAACGCCGCCGGCTTCCCGCAGCGGAATCCGCGTCAATGTCGAGCGATTGGATCAGCTCAACGACCTCTCTGGAGAACTGGTCATTGCGGCGGCGATGGTTCAACACATGAGCGCCAACCGGCCCGAGGTGGATCCGGAGCGATTCAACCGTGCCTTTCACCAATTGAACCTGATCACCTCAAGCCTGCAGGATGTGGCGATGGCGATGCGGATGGTTCCCATTGAGACTGCGTTCCGGCGCCTGCCGCGGCTGGCGCGCGAACTCGCCGACAAAACAGGTAAAAAAATAGACTTGCAACTGGTTGGCGCCGACACCGAGGTGGATCGACGTGTCAGCGAACTGATTGCCGACCCGCTGGTACACATGGTTCGCAACGCGGTGGATCACGGTCTCGAAACGGCGGAGGAACGGCGGCGCTGCGGCAAACCGGAGACGGGCACCATTTACATCGAGGCACTGCACCGGTCTGGCGAAGTTTGGATCAACGTCAGCGATGATGGACGCGGCCTGCTGCGCGAGAAAATACTGGAACGGGCACGCGCCCTGGGATTGCTCGGAGCGACGGAGTCGCCACGCGACACGGAGATTTTTGCGCTGATTTTTGAACCTGGATTTTCCACAGCTGCCCAGGTTACCGAGGTCTCGGGCCGAGGTGTGGGGCTGGACGTGGTCAAACGCAATATCGAGCGTTTACGCGGGCGTATCGAAGCTCAAAGCATACCGAACCTGAGCACCACCTTCACGCTTCGCATCCCCTTGACCTTGGCGGTCATTCAAGGCATGATTGTGCGCGTGGGCACGGAACAATTCGTGCTACCGATCACAACAGTTTGCGAATCGTTCCGTCCCGAGGCTTCGGAAGTACGACGTGTGTTAAATGAAGGCGAAATGATCGCACTGCGGGGAGACGCCCTGCCTCTGTTCCGGCTGGCGAATCTGTTTGAACTGGCTGACGCTACACAGGCTCCAGAACAAGGCGTGGTAACCATCGTTGAGGATGGGGAACGTCGCGTGGCATTGCTGCTGGATGAATTGATCGGGCAACAGCGCGTAGTGGTCAAGAGTGTCAGCGGAACACTGGGCCGCCCGCCAGGTGTAGCCGGCGCCAGTATTCTGGCCGATGGACGGGTAAGATTGATTTTGGATGTGCCAGGTCTAATTCGCCTGGCTCACGAAACCAGGAAGTGAGGGACGTACACATGGCCTTATTGGATACCCATCGTGGAGGCGGGCAACAGGCGGAGAAATATCTGATATTCCGCCTAGCAGGCGAGGAATACGGTTTTCCCGTCCTCTCGGTGCAGGAAATTATTCAGTGGGTGGATGTGACCCGCGTGCCGCGCATGCCGGCCATGATCCAAGGCGTCATTAACCTCCGCGGCAAGGTCGTGCCGGTGCTGAATTTGCGGTTGCGTTTCGATTTGCCTGATCAGGACATCACGGCGCGAACATGCATCGTGGTGCTACAAGTGCAGCAAGAGCAAGGCCAACTGGTGTGCGGCGTTATGGTGGATGAGGTGACCGAGGTGCTGGATTTACCCGCCGAACGCATCGAGAAACCCCCGGAATTCGGCGACCAAGTTGACACCGGGTTCATGGCGGGTATCGGCCAGATTGGCGCACGTGTTATCATGCTGCTAAATGTGGCCAGGATTTTGGATCGAAAGGAATGGAGAGCCGTGGAACAGACCGCCATCCGGGCGGAAAACAAGGGAGAACAATCATGAAGAAACAAGTGCGGTTGGCGGTTAAAATCGGATTGGGCTTTGCGGTATTGCTCGGCATCATCGTGGGAGTGGGCGCCTATGCCGTTTTTCAACTAGCCACCATCCAAACGGCTTCGCAGGATCTGGCCGAGGAGGCCGTACCGACGGTGATTGCCGCCAATAATATCGAGCGTCATTCGCTTCAAACCATCGTCGAGGATTTGCATTATCAGCAAAGTCCCAGCACTCAGCAACGCAACTCAGTTACCACCAACCTGAATGAAGCTCGCGATTCCATCCGCGAAACCATCAACCTGTCCAAGCAACACAGGTTAGATGAGGTCAAGGCCCTGGCAGGTAAAGCGGACCAGTCCGCCGAACACTATGAAGAGATGCTGCGAATATCCGTCGAACAGATGGAGAAGATTCTGGCGCTCAAACAAATTATGCTGGACGCCGAGGATCGCTACAACAAAGCGTGTATTGTCATTGCCAATGCCGAGTTTCAGTCCTCAATACAATCGGTGGCTACCTTGATTGGGCACAAGGACGGCAGCACAAATGCTTCCTCCAGCACCGAGGGGGCATCCACATTATTAGCCGGACATCTGAAAGAAATAAGCACCTATCGCGACTTGATCGACCTTGGGCACGAGGCGTATATTTCAACACAACTGGCCGAATTGAAACGGGATCCGCTGATCGCCAGCAAGGCGCTGGGCAATTTCGACGAAATCAACCAAAAGCTAACCGAGTTGCGCGCCACCGTGGATCAACTAAATCTGGCTGCATTTGACGGATGCCGCAAAGCCTCAGTAGATTTCCGTGACGCGATCGAGGGCTTGGTGGCCGGTTGGAAGAACTTGCAAACAATGCAGGCCGATAGCAACAATGCCGCCACCCAACTGGTGGCTCAGGCCGATGGCACGGCCGAACAAGGCATCACACAGGTCCGCCGGACCAGCAAGTCCACCATGGATACGGTGTCCCACGCGTTTTATATGCTGGGCGGCGGGATTCTGGTGGCCTTATTGGCGGGCATCACCTTCTCCCTTCTCCTCTCACGGTCCATCACAAAGCCGCTCAACCGCATCATTGGCAGCATGTCAGCGGGCGCCGAGCAAGTTGCCAGCGCCTCGAATCAGGTGGCCAGCGCCAGCCAGCAGATGGCCCAAGGCTCCAGCGAGCAGGCTTCCAGTCTGGAGGAAACATCCGCCTCTCTAGAGGAAATGGCCTCAATGACCCGTCAGAATGCGGACAACGCCGTGAAAACCGATGGGCTGATGGCCGAGACTAAGGGTATGGTTCTGGATGGCGTCAACTCCATGCAGGGCATGTCCACCGCCATTGGCGAGATCCGCCAGTCGGCGCAGGAAATGGCCAAAATTATTAAGACAATCGACGAGATTGCTTTCCAGACCAACCTGCTAGCCTTGAACGCCGCCGTCGAGGCCGCACGTGCCGGCGAGGCTGGAAAAGGCTTTGCCGTAGTGGCTGAGGAAGTGCGTAACCTGGCGCGACGTAGCGCCGAGGCCGCCAAAACCACCGCCAGTTTGATCGAGGGCGCACAGAAAAACGCCGAAACAGGGGTTCAAGCCAATACCAAAGTGTCCAACGCCCTGACCACCATTCAAGGCAGCGCATTGAAAGTCGCCAGCCTCGTGGCGGAAATATCCGCCGCCTCGCGTCAGCAGGCGCAGGGAATTGACCAAGTCAATGTGGCGGTCAGCGAAATGGACAAGGTGATTCAGCAAAATGCGGCCAATGCCGAGGAATCGGCAAGCGCATCGGAAGAACTGTCGAGCCAGGCACAGGAATTGTATGCGCTGGTGGCCGAACTCACCGCTCTGGTCAGCGGCAGCGCCGCCGTCAGCCAAACACCGGTGCATAGGGGGATGCAGCACACGGGGACACAAGCCAGCGGAAAATTCCACGCCACACCGCCCAAACCCGTGGCCACCCACATGATGGCCAGAACGACGCTGTCACCTGAAAAAGTAATTCCGCTGGAAGATCACGATTTGAAACATTTCTGAGTCCCACGCCATGCCCAGCACCGTCGAAACCGAGTCCGGACTGGATCCGAGGACTTTTCGCCGCATCGCGGAGATTGTCTATCAAAAGGCCGGCATTGTGCTGGGTGAAAAAAAGGAGGCCCTCGTCGCCGCTCGTCTTGGAAAGCGCATGCGTCAATTGGGACTCACGCGGTATAGCGAGTATCTGACCCTTCTGGAAAACTCACCGGAGGAGGGCGAACCCATCGAAATGCTAAACGCCATTTCCACCAACGTCACTCAATTTTTTCGAGAACCGGCGCATTTCAAACGCATGGCGGATTGGCTAATGCAATGGCACGCGGCCGGCCAGACACGGTTCAGGATGTGGTGTGCCGCCGCCTCGTCAGGCGAGGAACCCTACTGCATGGCCATGATGGTTCGCGAGCATCTGCCGCCGGAATTGGATGTGCGCATCCTTGCCACCGACCTTTCCACCCGCGCCCTGGCCGAAGCGAAGGCAGGCCTGTACTCCGGAACCGATATCAGCCCGATCCCCCAACCGTTGCGGGACCGCTACTTCAAGCCGGCACAGGGGGGCGTCTATCGCGTCAGCGACGAGCTAACCACCCTGATAAAATTTGCGCGCCTCAACCTGTCCCACCCGCCTTTCCCGATGCAAGGCCCGTTTGATGTCATTTTTTGCCGCAATGTCATGATCTATTTTGACAACGATGTCCGGCGGCGACTGCTTGAGGAATGCCATCGGCTGTTACGGGTCGACGGCTATCTCGTGGTGGGGCATGCTGAAAGTCTCTCAGGGCTTCTGGGAGCCTTCAAACCCCTTGAACCTTCAATCTATATCAAGAAATGAAAAACATCATTGTGGATATAGCCGGGGCGTCCCTCGCCAGCGAGATGGATGAGGTGTTGGTCACTTATTCGCTGGGGTCATGCCTGGGAGTGGCGCTCTATGACCCGGTGTTGCATCTGGGCGGTATGGCGCACTGCATGCTGCCGCTTTCTCAAATCGACCCCCACAAATCCCAAGAAAAACCCTTTATGTTCGTGGATGTTGGCATCCCGCGCCTCTTGGATGAGCTTTTCATCCGAGGCTCTCGAAAAAAGGACTTGATTGTACGCGTGGCCGGCGGCGCAAGCATCATGGATAGCACCAATCTGTTTCGCATCGGGGAAAGAAATCAAGCCATCTTCAGAAAGATTATGTGGAAAAACGGACTATTGATCAAAAGCGAGGATGTCGGGGGTGAGCAATCGCGAACTCTCCGTCTTGAAATTGCCACGGGCCGCCTGATCGTGCGCAGTGGCGGCGTGGAACGGGACTTGTAACGGGAGCAAACAAACATGGCCTACAACGTATTGATTGTCGATGACTCGCTGACGGCGCGCACCTTCATTGCGCGCACACTGGAAATTTCCGGTGTACCCCTCAACCAGGTCTATCAGGCCCGCAACGGCCAGGAGGCGCTGGACTTGTTGAAACACGAATGGGTTGACATTGTTTTCGCCGACATCAACATGCCGGTCATGAATGGCGTGGAACTGGTGCATCAGATGCGGGCACTAGAGGTACTGAAAGCCGTGCCGGTCATCATCATCTCAACCGACCGAAGCGTCCATCGCATGAACGAACTCAAGGCGGCGGGCGTGCAGGCCTATCTGACAAAACCTCTCACGCCAGAAGAGCTCAAATCAACAGTTGAGCGCTTGCTGGCTTCACCGACTTAACGATCCCAGGAGCGCCACTAACATGAGCACAGACGACACCAACATCCTCGGCCGGGTCACCATCGAAACCTTGGAACAGTTCGCCTTTCTGCTGGGCGATCCACCGGATGTCAATCCCCCCTCCGCCATGCCTTCCACGGCATGGGTGGTCAGGTTGATCTTTTCTGGCCCTCGCACAGGGAAACTGGGCATGGCCACGACGCCCTGCTTGGCCCGACAGATGGCCGCCAACCTTTTCGGTATCGAACGGGATGACGTCTCAGACGAACAGGCCGTGGATGCACTCAAGGAGTTGCTCAACGTGACGTGCGGCGATTACCTGCACGAAATAGAAGGCAATACGCCGATTTATGACTTGTCGGCACCGACCATCTCCAGCGTTGATGATCTTACGCTCCAAACTCAACTAGCGGGCTGGCCTCAAGTGGCGCTGAATGTGGAGGGCCAGCCGCTTTTTGTATTTCTGGGGGCTTGAAGAACCTATGGAAAAAATCAAGGTATTACTGGTAGATGATTCGGCCATCGTTCGGGAGGTACTGACATCCGAGTTGGGCCGTGATCCCCAGATTAATATCGTCGGCACGGCACCGGATGCCTTCATCGCGCGTGACAAGATCCTCAAACTCGCCCCGGATGTCGTGTTGCTGGATATCGAAATGCCACGCATGGATGGCCTGACGTTTTTACGCCGCCTCATGCACTACAAGCCGCTGCCGGTGATCATCGTCTCTTCCCTGACGGAGCCGGGCGGCCAGATGGCACTGGACGCGATTCGCGCCGGCGCGGTGGATGTCGCCTGTAAACCTGGGCCAGGACTTCCCCTAGCGGACATGACCGAAATTCTCCTGGCAAAAATCAAGGCCGCGTTCCAAATCAAGCCCGAGACGCTTTCCTCCTCCGACCTCGACGTTCCTGACGCCTTGCCGACGTTATCCTTTGAAGGTCCGTCCCGCCGGATTGTGGCCATGGGCGCCTCCACGGGGGGTACCCAGGCGCTTGAGCACATTCTCGGCCGTTTCCCGGCTGACGCCCCGCCCACCTTGATTGTTCAGCATATGCCCGCCTACTTTACCGCCAGTTTCGCCAAACGACTCGATTCCCTCTGTGCCATGGAAGTGCGCGAGGCGGCGGACGGTGACGTTGTGCGACAAGGACTGGCCTTGATTGCTCCCGGTAATCGTCACATGCTGTTGCGGCGCCGTGAATCCAGTCTGGTCGTGCAGATCAAGGATGGGCCGATGGTGTACCATCAGCGACCAAGTGTGGAAGTGTTGTTTCAATCGGTGGCGAAATGCAAGGACGTCAGGGTGGCGGCAGCGCTCCTGACCGGCATGGGATCGGATGGCGCAGAAGGCTTGCTGGCCCTTCGGCAACAGGGAGCGTACACTCTAGCTCAGGATCGCGCCTCCTGCGTGGTGTTCGGGATGCCGGCTGAAGCCATCAAACTTGGCGCCGCCGTCGAAATCGCCCCGCTACGGCGCATTCCAGAACTTCTCCTCCAGCACGCCAGCGAGGCCTAACCGGCGGCCAGCGACATGGCCGCCCTTCTACCTGACGACTTTCCGAAGCGTAGCCTGCAAGATGTCGGGCTGGATTGGCTTCGTCACCACCGCGTCGAACCCCTCGGCTAATAGACGGCGATGCTCCGCTGGCTCAGTATGGGCCGTCAAGGCCAGTATGGGTGTTGGTTTGCGGTGCTGTTCGCGTTCCCACGCACGGATCGCGACGGAGGCTTGCCGACCGTCCATCTCAGGCATCTCGATATCCATCAGAATCGCATGAAATGATTCAGTCCGCGCCTTTACCGCTTCCAGCGCCAGGCGGCCATGGATCGCCGTCACGACATGATGACCCATCTTCTCCAGCAAAAAGGTGACAAGCTGGAGATTTACGGGATTATCCTCCGCCACAAGAAGGTGCAGAGGGGCGGCGGCCGACGAAGGGGACGGCGCGGTAACGGGTTCCACAACCGCCGGACTATGATATACTGGTAATTCGACGGTGAACGTGCTGCCCTCCCACTCGATACTCTTGACGGATATCTGGCCATCATGATTTTCAACCAACTCGCGAGTAATGGACAGACCCAACCCAGTTCCACGCTCTCCGCTCGTACCGGGGCGCGAAACCTTTGAGTAGCGATTGAATAGGTCGGGCAACATGGCGGACGGGATTCCAATGCCTGAATCCGTACAAGCGATCACCAGCAGATCACGCGATTCATCCCGCTTGACTTGAAGTGTGACCCTCCCCCCTTCGAGGGTAAATTTGATGGCATTGGAAATCAGATTGGTAAACACGCGCGACAACGCGGTCCGGTTGCCGGCCACGATGGCATATTGGGAGCCCGGCTCAGAACGAAGCGCAAGGGTTATGGACTTCTTCTGCGCAAGAGATTGAAAGGCGCCCGCACACTGGGTCAGCAGTTCGAGCACATCCAAAGGCTCAAACTCCATATTTTCCTTTTGGGCCTGGGCATGGCCCAGATCCAACAGATCATTAATCAGCTCAAGCAGATAATGGCCGGAGTTGTGAATCTGCTGCAGCATATTCCTCTGGGCCGCATGTATCTCAGGATCGCGAAGCAAAATGTCAGCAAATCCCAAAACACCGGTCAGCGGCGTACGCAGGTCATGGGAACAGATGGAGAGAAATTCATCCTTGAGTTTATCGAGTTCCCGCAGATGCATGATGTTCTCACGCAAATGACGATCCAACTGCTGGCGCTTGAGGTAAACACCGAGCCGGGCAATCAACTCCTCCTTGATGAAGGGTTTTTCAAGATAATCGGTGGCCCCGGCCTGAAATAAACGCAATTTCGTCTCGTGGTCGGCCGTACCGCTAAGCAGAAGGATGGGAAGCTCCTTAAGGCCGAGTTCCATCCTGATATTCCGGCATAGCTCATCCCCGTTCATCCGCGGCATATGCATGTCGGTGATCACCAAATCCACCTTGGGGGTGCGCTGACGCAAAATATCCAACGCCGCCACACCATCGCCGGCTTCAATGACATTCACGCCCAGTTGTTGCGCACACGCCACGATGACCCGCCGTGCCAGTGGCGCATCTTCCGTCACCAGAACGGTCATTCCGCTAAACGCGGAGGCAGGCGCGGTAATCAACCGGGCGGTCAAGACCAATTGTTCCTGCACCTGGTCCTTGTGAACAAAATCGGCCGCGCCCAATTCAAACCCCCGCCGCCGGTTGGCATAAGTATCATTGGCGGTAACGAGAATGACCGGTGTCCGGCCATTGTCCATCTGGCGCAACGGTGCGGCCCTATCCGGTGAACGCATGGCCTCCAGCACCTGAAACCCGTTCATGGTGGGCATCTCCAGATCCAGCGTCATCAACCGGATTCCGGGGGTGGTGGTCAAAAGTCGCAGCGCGACGTCGCCATCCATGGCTTCCAAGGTTTGGAAGCCAGCCGTCTGCAACAATTGCACAATAACGCGTCGGCTAAAGCTGTTATCATCCACCACCAGGACCAATGGCCCCTTTCCATTGCCGGACGATTTTGGGAGCGTTTGTTCTAAAGGGTCCATAGGGTCCCCGTCTTCATCCTTTCGCGATACTGTCCAAGAATTCAGGATAGAGTTTTCTCATGCACTCCGGACAGGTTCCATGGGTGAACCTGACTTCAGAGTGTTCGGTCAGATAACGTTCCACCTGCTGCCAAAACCCCTTGTCGTCACGGATTTTTTTGCAGTTTGCACAGATGGGAACAATGCCGCGCAACGTTTGAACTTCATCGAGGGCCTTTTGCAGTTCATTTACCTTGGTGGACAAGGTATCCTGTAGAGCGAGCATTCGCTGCCCAACATCCAATCGCGCCCGCAGTTCCTCAAGATCGTAAGGCTTGGAAATGTAGTCATTAGCGCCGGCATCAAGACCCGCGACAATATGCTCCTTTTCGCCCTTGATCGTTAAAAGGATGATGTAAGGGGGCGGAGAATCATGCAGAACACGGATACGGCGGCACACCTCCACACCATCCATGTTGGGCATGAGCCAGTCGAGGATGGCCAGATGGGGTGCGTCAGGTGACTGCATCACCTTCAAAGCCTCAACGCCGTCGACGGTGGCCACAACTTGATGACCGATTTTCTCCAGAGCCTTGGTCAGAATGACTCGCGACGTTCCGTCGTCTTCAGCAATCAGTATTTTCATAATAAATTCCTCATTTACCGGACATCAATCGGCTATGCAAACACGGTTACGCCCCAGACTTTTGGCTTTATACAGGGCCATATCCGCAGCTGAAACAAGTATATCACCCGTCACGTTTCCACTCAAGGCGACAACACCGATGCTGACCGTTATGGATAGGTTTCCGGCGGAGGTGAGAAACGGGGTATCAGAGACCGCCCGCCTGATACGCTCAAACATTCCACCCCCCTCGTGAGCATCGCGCTCCGGTGCAATAACCAAAAACTCCTCACCGCCCCAACGTCCCAAATGGTCATACGGCCTAAGTTGGCTACCCAGACGGTTGGCGAAACCGCAAAGGACTTCATCTCCCACCAAGTGGCCATAATTATCATTCACCTTCTTGAAATAATCAATATCACAAATCCCGACGATCAAGCTTGTGTTCTCTCGTTTCGCCCGGGCAATTTCAGAAGTCAGGGCATCCATGATGGCCCTGCGGTTAAATACCCCCGTCAAAACGTCATGCATGGCTTGATGCTCAAGGGCGTCCCGAGCCGCCAACAGGGCATCCTGAAGTTCCACCATGCGCCTGCCAACACCTAAACGCGCTCGCAATTCCCCGGTGTCAAAGGGCTTGATCATATAGTCATTGGCACCGGCATCCAGGCCCGCGATAATCTGATTCTTTTCGCTATTGGACGTCAAGAGAAGGATATAGGGGGGCGAGGCAACGTTCAACGCCCGAACCCGACGCGTCACCTCCAGGCCATCCAGGCCGGGCATGTTCCAATCGAGCAAAACCAGTTTGGGCGAATCCGGGCGTTGCAGCACCTCCCAAGCCTGAATACCATTTTCAGTCGGCACCGGGTCATAATTACACTTCTGAAGAACCGCCATCAGCAGGGTTCGTGAGGTAAAATCGTCTTCAGCAATCAGAATGCGCATGATTGTTCCCTTGGTCGAATCACGTTAACGATGTTTCCGTGATTTCATTCCCGCCTTCTTCCATCGCTTGCCTGAGTTGGGCAAACCGTTTTTCCAATTCGGACAGGAGTATCTGCTGTTCCACTCTATTATTTGCCTTCCCGGCCCTTTCAAGTTCAAAGGCCGCCTTGCTCAAGGCCTCCCCGCCCACATTCCCTGATGAGCCCTTGATACTGTGCGCTTGTCGTTCAACCATCAAACTATCACCCGCAGCCACGGCGGACGTCAGACGGGCAATCTGCACCGGCATGTCTGCAAGAAACCCGGCTGTAATAACCCGTAACATCGTCTCATCCCCCATTACACGCTCCAGAAACGCAGCCCGATTAAAAATGTTGGGGCTCCCCTCTGCTTTAGAATCCTCGATGTCAGGGAGGGCCTGACTGATATCACCATCCTTTTCCAGCCAGCGTTCCAGTGCAGCGGCCAATTCAGCCGGATTCACTGGCTTGCTCAGATAGTCGTTCATGCCGGCCGTCAGACACCGCTCACGATCCCCTTTCATGGCAAAGGCAGTCATGGCAATGACGGGAACCTTGGGATTGAGGACCAACGTGTGCGGATGACGAATGCGCCGGGTAGCTTCAAAACCGTCCATTTCGGGCATCTGGCAGTCCATCAACACCAGATCGTAAGGAAGGGCCTTCAAGGCGGTCAGGGCCTCCTGTCCATTCGCCACGGCATCGGCACGGTAGCCCAATTTTTCAAGGATCTTCAGGGCGACAAGCTGGTTCGTGGCATTGTCTTCGACCAGGAGGATACGCGCCCCGCGCTTACGCGAATCGTAGGCAGGGGGCTTGGTGGTGACGCCATTTGCCCGGTCACTATGCACCATCGCAAGCGCAAGACAGTCTCGAAGTTCAGACTGGCGCAGCGGCTTGGTCAAATACCCGGATAGCCCCAGCGACATTAGCCGCGCCGCATCCCTCCGTTCACCCAGGGAAGTCAAAATGATCAGTCTTGTATTACGCAAATCCGGTATATCCATTATCCTGTTACATAATTCGGCGCCATCCATACCCGGCATATGCATATCCAGCAGGGCCACATTGAAGGGATCCCCTTCGCGCACCGCCTCCCGCAATTGAGCCAACGCCGACACCCCGTCTTCCGCTTCGGTGTAACGACAGCCCCAACTTCTCAGCAGGGTGACCACCAGCAGGCGGTTGGTATCATGATCGTCGACCACCAAAACACGAGCCCCGGTGATATCCCCTTTTGCCGACGGCTCGACATCAATCGTCTGCCCCGCTTCCTGTTTCTCAAAGACCGCAGTAAACCAGAATTCTGCCCCTGGCCCCCCTTTGCCCGACCTGAGCGAAGTCGAAGGGCTTGTCAGGCCGATGGTGCCACCCATTAATTCAACCAGTTGCTTGGAAATGGCCAACCCAAGTCCCGTGCCACCATACTTGCGCGTAGTGGAACCGTCCACCTGCGTGAAAGGCAGGAAAAGATGTTCCCTCTTGTCGCGGGGAATGCCGATACCGGTATCAGTGACAACAAATCGAACGTTCACCTTACCGTCAGCCTCGGATTCAAGACTGGCGCGCAACGTGACTCCCCCTTGGTCGGTAAACTTGATCGCATTGCCGCCCAGGTTGACAAAAAGTTGGCGCAACCGCCCGGGGTCGCCTCTCAGGCTTACAGGAACTTCGGGATCGATGATGCAGACCAGATCCAATCCTTTCTCCTGGGCTTTGAGCGCCAGTAATTCAGCAGTGTCCTCCATCGTTTCCCGCAGGTTAAAATCAAGCATTTCAAGCTCGAGTTTCCTGGCCTCAATCTTGGAAAAATCCAAAATATCGTTAAGCAGCGCCATCAGCGACTCGCCACTTGAGCGCACGATCTCCGCATATTTGCGCTGTTCGGGCGAGAGATCCGTATCCAGAAGCAGCCCTGCCATGCCGATAACCCCGTTCATGGGCGTGCGGATCTCATGACTCATATTGGCCAGAAACTCGCTTTTGGCGCTGTTGGCCAACTGGGCCGAAACCGCCATCTCGTTGGCGCGCGCCGTCGCATTCTCCAACTGGCGATTGGTCATCATCAATTCCTCCATCACCAGCTTGCGGTTGGCATCGGTTTCCATCAGCGCTCGAAATTGTTCCTGGCTATCCCGCAGCGCCGCATCGATCTGAGCACGCGACCGCGCTTCCGCTCGCAATAAAACATTGAGCAAAAACGTGGTCACCAACACAAACGACCACCCTTTGAAAAAGGTCATCATTGGCGGATCATGAATCCAGACCGACAAAAACAAGTCCGAGACGAAAATCCACGCGGAACCCAACACGGCGTAGAGCACAATGATTTTTAATTTCATATTCCGGGCGGGAGACTGAGGATCAGCACTCGTTCGGACCTGCGTTGAGTCTGCTTTTGTCATGCTCCTATCTCCATGATATTCTCCTCTTCGCCAACCATGTGCGGGCTCGCTTTTACGGCCTTCCTCAACGCACGCTTTTTAGAAAGTAACGGCACCCTCAATGAAACCTGCGAGCCCTCCCCGGGTGTGCTCGTCACCTGAAGCGTACCTCCCATATAGCTGAGACGCTCGCGCAAACTGAAAAGGCCAAACCCGTCGTGGGCAAGCTGGGCCTATGTCGAAATAACCGACCGGGGCAAGGTTATAAAGGCCGAAGTAACGCGCCAACAAGGCTTCGAGTGCAGAGATCCTGCACTTCGCCTCCTTCAGGCCCCCTGATGCACATTTTTGATGATTGGTTGCTGGGGCTTGTTTTCCCATGACTACGCTCCGGAAATAACACCACTTTTTGAAATTTAGCCCTCCTGCCGTAAATTGCAAGCGTGTAAAAAACAGTGGCATTCATCCCCTTGCTGGAGTACGCTCGCGGCCAAATTTTTGAAAGGGTCTGATGGAAGCGAATCGTATTCAAAGCTCCGTCCGCGTGAAACATCAGATACGCGACCTGCTTCAATTAGGCGTCGGCACCGTTCACCTGGCCGGCATCTGCGGTATTGGCATGGCCGGGCTCGCCGTGCTGATCAAGGCCCGTGGATTCCGGGTTACCGGTTGCGATCTCATGATCAACAAACTGGCCGGCTGGCTTCGGGAACGGGGTATTCAAACCAGTGAGCGGCATTCCCCCGCCCACCTGACCGAGGATGTCCGATGGGTCATACGGAGCGCCGCCGTGCCCGAATCCACGGACGAGATTCAGGCAGCCCAGCTAAGTAGGATTCCCTTTTTCAAGCGCGGCGAGGTTCTGCCGGCCCTGATGGAATTATCCCCCACGTCCATAGCCGTTGCCGGCACGCATGGAAAAACCACCACCTCAACCTTTATTGCCCAAATCTTAACTGCGGCAGGCCTCAAGCCCTCCTTTTGTATCGGCGGTGAGGTGGAGTCGCTGGGTGGGGTCGCAGGAGCCGGGTCCGGCGGCATACTGGTGGCCGAGGCCGACGAGAGTGACGGCACCCTCGCCCTCTATCACCCTGACATTGCCGTAGTTACCAACATTGAATTCGACCACATGGAGCACTTTTCCGGCATTGGGGATTTCGAGAACTGTTTTTTAACGTTTATCAACCAGACCCGCCGCCGACTTATTTACTGCGCCGACGATCCCCGTACCGCACTCCTTTGCAGTCGCCATCCCAACGGTTTATCCTACGGACTCTCCCCCTCCGCCATGCTGCATGCCCAAATCTTGAAAGAGAGTTCGGTTTCAACCGAATTTCAAGTGACGTGGCAGGACCGGGATCTCGGGGTCTTCGTCCTCCCGATCCCGGGTCGGCACAACATCTTGAACGCCCTTGCCTGTCTGGCCGTCGGGCTTGAACTTGACTTATCCCGGGATCAACTTCGTGCCAGCCTGTCAAAAGTCGCCCTTCCCCGTCGTCGTTTTGAGCGGATCATTGACCGTGAGGATGTGATCGTGATTTCGGATTATGCCCACCATCCCACTGAAATTGCCGCCCTTGTCGAGGCTTCGCGCCGACTTGGGCGCCCACGGACATTCGGGGTTTTTCAACCTCATCGCTATACCCGAACCCTGGCGCTGGGTCCAGATTTTCCCGCCGCTTTTGAGGGTTTGGAGGAAGTGATTCTCTGCCCCGTGTATGCCGCCTCGGAATCGCCATTACCCGGCGGTTCCATCTGGGATCTGTATGTTCACTGCCGCAAACACCCCCGCCTTCATGCCACGGTGGCGCCCTCTCTTCGGAAAGCCTGGGAATACAGCCGTGATCAGCTTCGATTGGGTGACCTCTTTCTCGTCATCGGCGCCGGCGATGTGGAGCGCATCGCCGGTTGGGCCCGGGATGACCTGAAGGGGAATCGTGTTGAAGCCTTACCTACCCTGATGGGCCAGGCTATCCGCCAGATCGATCTCCACGCCACCCTCGTCAGGGGGAATGAACCTCTGGCGGCTCGCACCACACTCGGGGTGGGTGGTCGGGCAGAATTGTGGATGGATATCGGCTCTGAACAGGATCTCGAAAATATCGCTCGGTGGTGTCGACGTGAAATGATTCCGATCCAGATCCTGGGTGGAGGCAGCAATGTGCTGGTCAGTGATCTTGGCGTGCGGGGTGTTGTAGCCCGGCTAAGTGGCGAGTCCTTTCGCCGAATTGAGGAACGCGATGGGCTGATCCTCGCCGGTGCAGGGGTTTCCCTGGCCAGGCTGTCAAGTTGGGCGGAGGAACATAGATACACCGGTCTCGAGTTTCTTGAATCTATTCCCGGAACTGTCGGAGGCGCCGTGCGCGGCAATGCCGGGGCGTGGGGTCGCTCGATTTCCGAGGGGCTCGCCTGGGTGCGAATTCTAGATCACGACAACCGGTTGAGTATTCTCAACCGTCAGGATCTTGATTTTGCCTATCGATCCTGCCCGGCTTTGCGGGACCAAATTATTGTTGAGGCCGCATTCCGGCTCCAGCCCGGTGATCCGGACGCCATTCGTCGGGAACGCGCTAATCTGGCACTGCGACGGGCCTGGATGAAAGGGCTTCGAACTGCCGGCTCGATTTTCAAAAATCCACCGGGCGGCCACGCCGGCCAATTGATTGAGCAAGCGGGACTCAAAGGATTCGCCGTGGG
Source organism: bacterium (assembly GCA_037132275.1). Lineage (GTDB taxonomy): Bacteria > Verrucomicrobiota > Kiritimatiellia > CAIKKV01 > CAITUY01 > JAABPW01. Next base: position 8,029 of record JBAXPK010000038.1, on the reverse strand, counting down.
CGGCGCCAGTATTTCTCGCCAGCACGCCAATGTGATTGAGACCCTGTCCGGTGCCCGCGCGTCGGATGTCCTCGCTGTATTGGAAATCACACGCGAGAAAGTCCACAGGCAATACGGCATCCGACTTGAGACCGAGATCCAGATACTGGAGTGAGAGAACGTGAGATCTCGCTGTTAAAATAGACTCCCTACCAAAAAGCTGGTAATGTATCGCCGAATTCAAACCGTAAGGGAGGTAACTCATGACCGTGAATGAACTGTCTCGTGATGAAAAACTGGCATTGGTGGCATTAACCGAGGTCGCGGTAATCAGCGACCGCACCATCACCGACAACGAAGTGTCACAGGTCGAGGACATTGTGGATAATCTGGGCGAAGACCTATTTCACGAGCTGGCGGAAGAAGCCGAGTCCCGCTTTGCTGAGCGATCCGCCCTGAAAACCTTTCTGGCCACCATTACCAATCCTGACTCCCGCGACTTAATATACGGCACCGTTCTCAACGAGACGCTGGCCGATACCATCCCCCACGAGCAGGCCGAATTTATGGACTGGCTTGCCGGCGCCTGGAATCTGCGCGTAGACATCGCAAAAGACGAATAAGAACTGAGGCCACTCGGGTCATGAAGGCACGCGATACCATGGATGCGCTGGGCAGCGGCTTGGCTGTTTTGATGGATGCACTCGCCATTTTTTCAGGATTTCTGGCGGCAACGTGGCTTCGATTCAACAGCGGGTTAATCGCCGTCGACAGCATGCCGCCCCGCCTCTACTTCATGTACGGCTGGGGCGCAGCCATCACAACCCTCATTTTTTTGTTTATCTTCCGGGCCCTTGATCTTTATGTCCGCCCCCAACAGGGCAGGTTTTCAGGAAAAGTCCCCCGCCTGATCCGGGCCACCGGACTGGGACTCCTGATCGCCACTGCGCTCGCCTTTGCCATTCGCCCCGAAGACTTCCCCCCCTTCTCACGCCTGACCCTCGCCATGGCCGCCATCCTTATTTTGCTGTTCGTTTTAATTGAGCGGGCAATGCTCTTCCATCTTGAAATTCATTTGGCACGCAAGGGGTCAAATCATAAGCGCATCTTGATTATTGGAACCAACGACGTGGCCTCGCATCTTAAGCGCGGACTTGAATCCGATCCCCGACTCCGGTCGACCGTCACCGGGTTCATACAGACTCAAACCGCCGAGACGACTCCCGAAATTTCGCCGGAACAGGTGCGGGGCCGGATTGAAGACTTGGACGCCATTCTCGACACCCATCCTGCCGACCAAATCATTCTCAGCGATAGCACGATTGGGCATCAGCGGATTCTGGAAATCATTCTCGCTTGCGAGCGAAACATGATCACCTTCAATTTGGTGCCCGACATTTTCCGGATTATGACCGGAAGCATGGATATGCAGACGGTGGATGATATTCCCCTTCTGGGCGTCAGCCGCTGGCCGCTTGACACCTTCTGGAACCAGACCTTGAAACGGGGTGAGGATATCGCGGGCGCCTTGTTCGGGCTCATCCTTCTCGCCCCACTTTTCGCGGTGGTCGCCCTGTTCACCAAACACTCCTCCCCGGGGCCGGTTTTCTATCGCCAGAAGCGATGCGGCGAAAATGGCAGAGAGTTCAGCATCTATAAATTCCGCACGATGCGGCTGGATGCCGAGAAGGACACCGGCCCCGTCTGGGCAGTCGTGGACGATCCGCGACGAACAGCCGTAGGGGCCTTTCTTCGCCGCACCAATATTGATGAGTTGCCGCAACTCTGGAACGTTTTGAGGGGCGACATGAGCCTGATCGGCCCCCGCCCCGAACGGCCTCATTTTGTCGAGAAGTTCAAGGATGATATTGACCGCTACATCTGGCGCCATGCCTCCAAACCCGGCATGACCGGTTGGGCCCAGGTGAACGGCCTTCGAGGAAACACCAGCATTGCGGAACGGATCAAATACGACCTGTACTATTTGGAGAACTGGTCACTGGCCTTTGACTTCAAGATTCTGCTCCGGACGTTCTCGGCGAGAAAAAACGCATATTAAGACCGGTTCATAAGGCCAGTCCGGCGCGTTTCAAGGCCATCTCTGCCAGCGGCACATCTTCGGGCGTATCCACCCCGAGGCCGATCTCCCGGGTCTCCACCACTTTCATGCTGGCGCCCAAATGCAAGGCGCGCAACTGCTCCAGCTTTTCCGTCATCTCAAGTATGCAGGGGGGCTCCTTGACAAGCCGTTCCAGAAAGGCGCGTCGATACGCATAGATGCCGACATGCCGCCAATGTTTCAATCCCGTCGGCGCCGTGTCCCGCACAAACGGAATCACGGAACGGGAAAAATACATTGCCCTACCCTGCTCCCCGAAAACCACCTTCACCACGGAGGGCTTGTTCAACTCCTCTGTCGAAAGAATAGGCGTCGCGGCGGTGGCCATGTCCCACTCCCGACCCGCCACCATGACCTCGGCAAGGCCGTTGATCAAGTCCGGATCAATAAGGGGCTCATCGCCCTGAATATTGATCACAATTCCGGCGTCCCGTCCGGCCACCGCCTCAGCCACCCGATCCGTTCCCGACGGGTGATCCACCCGCGTCATCACGGCGATTCCCCCGAGGGCAGCCACAACGGAAAGGATTCGATCATCATCGGTAGCGACAATCACTTCATCCAGCCGGTCTGCCTGCTGCGCCCGCTCTAATACCCACTGAATCAAGGGCTTGCCACAAATTAAAGTCAGGGCTTTTCCGGGCAGCCGAGTTGAGGCCCAGCGGGCCGGAATAACCCCCACCACGCGTTCACGCTTAGATTTCATTGAGCTCCACACTGGCAATGAGTTCCTCAGGAGAACACGTCGCCGTTCCCAGTTTTCCCACCACCACACCCGCCGCATTGTTCCCGAGAATGGCGGCTTCATTATACGACGCACCCGCCGCCAGGGCCATCACACAGGTGGCAATGACCGTATCCCCGGCGCCACTGACATCATAGACTTCACGGGCTCGCGTCGGGATGACCCGCGGTGAAGATTTCCGGGAAACCATATACATTCCATTCGCGCCCAGCGTCACCAGTAACTGTTCCGGCTCCCAGAGCTTCAAAAGGAGTTTGGCCGCTTTCCGCAACGATACGTCATTCAGGGGATCGCCCGGCGGTGGCGCCTTGGCGGATGATAGACCGGCGCACACATGCGCCTCCTTGTAGTTCGGGGTGGCCAAGGTGATGCCCTTGATGGTCAAACTCAGGTTATCCTTGGGATCCAACCCGACGGGTATCCCTTTTTTCTTGGCGGCCGACAGAACCGCATCCATCACGTCCTGACATACAATTCCCTTACTGTAATCTTCTATCACCACCCCATCGCAAGACGCGATCTCCTTTGAGACCCGCTCACAGAAGGCCTGCACATCCGCCTCGGGAAACTTGGGGTCATTATCCCAATCCACACGTACCACCTGTTGCCGGTCGGCCAAAATGCGCATCTTAACAGTGGTCTGCATCCCTTTCACTGTCCTGACAACGCTGGTGCAAATTCCCTGTCCGCTCATCAGGGCCAGCAAGTCACGCCCGGCGAAATCGTTTCCGACCACCCCGGCAATCACCGCCTGGCCGCCAAAGGCGCAGACATTGCTCGCCACATTCGCGGCCCCGCCGGGTACCTGCCGCTCGCGGCCCACCCGCACCACCGGCACCGGCGCCTCCGGAGAGATGCGCTCCACGGAACCATGGATATATTTATCCAGCATCAGGTCACCCACCACCAGGATGCGCTGATGTGCAAATTTTTTCGCCAACTTCCTCACGCGTTCAATATTCATCGTCCACTTCCTCGTTTTACGGTTCCGGGCGGGGTGGACCACCAATCCTTGGCGCCAGCTTCATCCCCCTCCCATATCCCCCGGTACTCAACCTCAAGATACGGATTATCCGGCACACTGATCCACAGTCTCTGGACAATGCGCCCTTTAACTCCACCCGACCGATACACACTCCTCGCCGCCACGTCGAATACCTTCAGCCGTCGCTCACCAAGACGCACCGGACGCATATTCAGACTCAGGCCATCAACGGACGACAACCGTTCGCCATCCGGACCGCTCCAGAGTATTGTGCTATCGGTTACATCCACACTCACCACATCAGGGTCCTCGGCAAACAAAGCGGCGGTCTCACGAATATCCGAGAGGGCTCCAAGTTTAACGAACGGAGTCGGCACCCAGCCATCAGCGATCTTCACCAGTTCCAGACGCATCCCGCGAAGCGTCAAGTCCATCGTTCCGCCCCAGCGGAAGTCCACCTCGATTTCCCGGGCCTTGAAGCTTCCCAGGGGAGTCGTGCTTGGCTTGGTTTGAACATCAACCAGGATCAGACCAAGGGGCGCCGTCAACCGGGCGCCACCTACGGTCAAGTCCAGCCCAGTCTGCTTCTTAAGATAATTCGCCACCAATTCACACCCGACCCGGGTCTGGATCCCCAAAACGACCATGGCAAAGAGTAACGCCACGCTCAAGCTCGCGACAATCAGGCAGCCGACGGCCGACGGCGCGGGAGGCTGGGGCTTGGGCTTCACCGGTTTAACCTCTTCATCCCAATCAGTCGTCGAGGGGCTCATGCGTCTCCTTCCGTTTCCGGGGGCCGAACAACAGGGTTCCTACCCGAATCCAGGTGGCGCCCTCTTCGACCGCGATTTCAAAATCATGTGACATGCCCATGGAAAGTTCCGGCAAATTCAACCCGGTCGCGGCCTGCATCCGGTCGCGAAGGTCACGCAACGCACGGAAGAAGGGACGCGCCTCACCGGGATCCTCGGCAATGGGCGGAATGGTCATCAACCCAACCACCTTGACCTTGAACAGACGGTTGGCCGCCTCCAATGCCACCGGCAGATCATCGGGCGACATGCCGAATTTACTCCGCTCACCGGACACATTGACCTCTAGACAGACAGGGAGCGTACACCCCTCTTCGGCGGCCACCCGATCCAGAGTTTCCAACATACGCAGCGAATCCACTGAATGAATCATCTCGAACAGGCGGACCGCCTCACGGGCCTTGTTCGACTGAAGATGCCCGATCAAATGCCAATGCAGGCGTCCCGGGCACAAGGAAATCTTGCCCCGCGCTTCCTGGATACGATTCTCGCCAAAGGTCTCAATTCCCAACGCCGCCACCGCCGCAATGTCATCCGGTTGCAGTGTCTTCGAGACCGCCATCAAGCGAACCGTGGCCGGATCACGCCCCACGCGCCCGCAAGCCTCATGAATCCGCCGGATAATGTCGGCATATCGGTTTTCCAACTCAATACTCATGGGCTTGATAATTACTATTTCCGCCTTTCCATCACAAGCCATTCCGCGCCCGGGGCAGTTCCTACTCATTCCGTGTCTCCCGAAAATGCTGATGCCAAAATTACGCTGGCCTCAGGTTTTTGGGCTCACGTCCGGATATGTGAGGAACTGAGCTGTCTGCAGAAACGCATACACGTAGAAAGTGCTAAAAATCGGCAATTATTGATTAATTAGAATGTTTCTGGCCCCATGAACGACAGCCAAGACATCAATCTGGTTAGTTTTGATATGATAAATAATCCGGTATGGGCCTTCAATCACCTCGCGGATTTGCTCCAGCCGGTACTCTGGGACGATTCTGCCTGATTGAGGGAACGCTGCAATTTGCTCCGACCTCCGCGTCAAGCGATCCACCATGTGTTGAGCGTATTCCGGAGAATTCTGGGCAACGTAACCGTGGATGCCGGCCAAATGATCTTGAGCCGTTTTCGTCCAGTGGACGCTCACTTCTGAAGTCCGTACTGCGCGCGCACTTCCCTGACTTCCATGGTGCGCCCCGATTTGCTATCGGCAAGCCCCTGCTCGATGGCCTCCCGCACATAAATTTCATGAATCAAATCATCCCAAGTGCAATTATCGGGCATTTGATCAACCAGGCAGTGTGCTTTATCTTTTACTAATGTGGCGGTCATACTTATCTCCTGACGCCATTAATAATACTAGCAACTCTTTAACGATTCAATCTGTTTGTCTGGCCGAACGTCGGTGCTCACTTTACGGCACGATATCCATTTCCATGAACCATCAACCCCATGGCCAAGCGTGCATCTTTCTCAATATGCAGGATACGGCATATACCGCCACTGAGACAATGATGTAGGCGTTGTCCACGACTCTCTGCCTGTTGTCGTCTTCTCGGCAGTTCGTGATGTCAAGAACAGCATTGCGGAGCAGGAATGTGTAAAGAACATAATACAGAAACGGGACAACATGCCGATACAGCGGATAGTCGCCAATGTGCTTGCCAAACAGAGAGAGCATCCAGTCGATCTGACTCCAAATGCCCAACAACCCAAGGCCGGCATTAATGAACATCCACTTGACTTCGTCGCGGCCGAAGATGGTTATGTAAAATACGGTGTAGATCGCAATTGCGAAGCCACCGTGCAGGAAGAGAAAGAATGCCGGGGGCCCGTTTTGGACGTATGCCATCAGAAACCCGGATCCCCCAAACATCAGCATGTGAATCAGAAAGAACGGATAGACCTGGTGCCACGCAATGATGTCACCTCTGAAATAACTCTTATTGCCGATTGATATGCTGCCGTGAATCTTCATCGTATTCTTTATGCAGAACGTCAGCGGCCAGGTTCGGCGACTTTAGAAGCCGTAGTCTGGGCTTCTTGGTATTGAAATTGTTTTCATCATCTTCATTCCTTGACCTGAACGTCACAGGTCAGGTGCGCGGCAAAGCGTCGCATGCACCTGCTTGTTACGCCCGGCCTGCTTCCGTCAGTTTCTTAAACAGCCGCACTTCCTCGGGATCGCAGGGTGTGCCGTCCTGTTCGAGAAGGTCGTGAAACCAAACGGCGGGACCAGGCGTGTCCGCCACTTTTTCCCAGGCCCAAGGATAGATTGTCTGGGTTTTGCCGCTGACCAATCCCCAATTGCAACAACCGACACCCTCCTGGCAGAACACCGGCAGACATGAGGCGACATCGCTGTGCCCTCGACGCAACCACTCCGTGCAAATGAGCGGACGCCCGTATGACCGTAGCTTCCGAATCTGTGCGTTCAGATCGCTGGCGTTGTTGTAATTGTGGAACGTAATGACATCCGAGGCTTCGACTTGAAACGTGTTCAGGATTGTGTTGTCGAACCACAGACCGGCAGTAAGCGGTTGCGACGGTTCGGCTTTCCTGGCCCATTCGAATACTTTGCAGAGCAGTGGCAGCGACTGCTCCCCCTGCTGATTGTTGCCGGGTTCGTTGTATAGATCCCACAGCAGGACACGATCATCGTGCCGGAACGTTCCGACAACGTCTTGAACATATTGCTCCAACCTTCGCCAGGCGCTGGGATCATTGACGATGGCGGTGCCCGGACTCTGCAGCCAGCCGGAGTTGTGTGCGCCGGGGATCGGCTCGGGTTGTCTTCCCGCCTTCGGGTTTGCATTCCAACAGTCGTCGAAGATCACGAGGATCGGCCGTATACCACGATTGGCGGCCAAACGCAGAAACAGATCCAGACGGGATTTGAAACCGGCCGCATCGAGATCCCATGCGAGATCATGCAGATAGACTCGCACCGTGTTCATGCCCATGTCGGCCGCCCAGCCGAGCTCCCTTTCCATGGTCGGAATGTCAAAGGTTTCGCTTTGCCACATCTCCATCTGGTTGATCGCAGTACTCGGTATGAAGTTGCACCCAACAAGCCATGGCTGGCTGCTGTACCATGCGTTTGCTTTATCAGCGTCCCATCTTTTCATCGATCTTCCTCTGCATAACATACTGTCTGCGTCATGACGGGATTTCCGGAATATTATTCCGAACAGCGCCTGACGCTTACTTTTTCGCCAAGCACCTGCCTGACTGCAAAGAATGGTAGGTAGCGCCGCACGCGAGGTCAAGAAATTCCCGCAAGTATCATTTTTGGCACCATTTTCACCATTTTGGGGACATACTAATCACCATTTTGGGGACATACTAATAGTGCCTGATTCCTACGACAACCCTTATTCTATCGTTTGAAT
>JBAXPK010000037.1:0-27089 GCA_037132275.1 bacterium | reverse complement strand
TAACTCCCGCTTCCCACAGTCCCATTCACCCCATTTCCACCCGGCGTACCCGCCGTCGCCGTGCCATTTCCACCCGCGCCTCCATTCCCGCCCCCATACCCGGCGCCAGAGGCATCCAGCGTCCCTTGAATAGCGATGGTCTGCGCATTGATCTCCACGCCCCCATATTTCGCGCCATCCCAAGCCTTGACGCGCACCGTGGCGCCCGAGGCGATCGTCACGGTGCCCAGGTTGTAATGATTGCTGGCAAGAATCGTTCCCCCCGCAATCACCCAGTTGCTTCCGCCGTGATCACCACCATCCAGATCCGTCCAGGCAAATCCCCGCCCACCCATCAGTACCACCGCCAAGACAACACTCCATTTAATCCTCATGTTCATCGATCTACTCCTTTTGACATGTTCCCACGAATCTCGTGGAGATAATTTGTATTCAGCGATTCGCATCCATGCCCCCCTTCTGTAAAGTCGCCCGCACTCACCAGCCGCGTCCGGGTTCCTTCCGCATCACTCACCTCGCCAACACACGTCACCCGGGAATATTCACAGGATCCGTTATTCCAATACTCCCGCATCTTGAATGGCGACCCCTTGGGAAACATATCCACGATCTTGTAATCGCCGATCTCTGTCCCAATATGCTCCGCCCTGGGCGGCATGTACTTTTCCGTCGGCCATGGCCCGGGAGTAATGAAATCCCTCAAATATCCATCCTGATCGGCGATGACATAACAGTCGACGGCCAGCTGGTACGACTTGGCCATGATTTCCTTATACGGGGATTTCTCGTTCAGGCTGATCCGGGTTGTTGTCGTCGCGCAGCCGGCCATCATCAGGCCGACGAGTCCGACCTGAACCCTGCGCCATAGCCCACGCTTCCGTTTCCCGGACTGATTTTCACACCCTATTTCTTGTCTCATCGTTCCGCCCTTTCTTTTGTTAACGGCTAATATATCCCGCGTAATACTCCAGCCCATGGTGATTGCCGGCTGGCTCTTTCAGATTGTAGGCCGACTGTACGACCCGCCATCCGCCACTGCCCGGTTGAAGAAAAGGATCCCCGAATACTTTGGCCGGCGAGGGCACATAATTGACCAGAGGGACAGGATCAAACCCTGACGCCGCTCCTTTTCCCACCGTCCTGTTCCAATAGTTTTCCGCATGCCCCAGCCCGAGGAAGGTCTGGTTGATAAAGGCCTGGGGCCCATAACCCTGGTACTGAATGCGGCTTCTGATTCCGGGCTCGTCCACCAAATCCAAGGCGCGCCGGAATGTCATCGTCCCCTGGCTGTGGGCAGTCACGTCTATGAGCGGCGATAGCGCCGCCGTTTTCCGCAACGCTTCCGCGCCCCGGATGGCGGTGATATCAATCAGCCCGAATTCATTGCCGATGGCCTGGATCAGATCACCGATCGCAAATAAGTGTGTGCCATTCGTCACCTGAATGGCGGAATGCTCCCCCTTGATGCCGCTGATCAGGCTTTTCATCGCCGCCGCATCGCCGGGTTTATTGGCGATGCCGTTGAAATCAACGGCCCGGAGCCCATCCCCTGAGTTTCGCTCAGCGCGCCACCCGGTATCCAGAAAGTCACCGGACAGAAAACTGACCGGCAATCCACCGGCCACGAGGGCCGCATCGGTCACGCCATCCAGCAACTGATAACCCGCAAAATTCCGGGAGAAGGGATTGATCACCTGGGAGCGATCCCGCCAGGTTTCGGACGTCAGCGTATCATACAGCATCCCCAGCGACCGGGCGGGCGCTACAACCAGTTCCCGGACATGACTGGCGACCGTCATGATGCTGCCTTTGACGACTCGTTTCAGGAATTTTTCTTCAGGAGCAAGCGGGGGGGCATCCTTCGGTTTTTCCGGCGGCTCCTGCCACACCTCCGGCCTGGCCACCGGCTGATGGTTGCCCGGCAGTGCCGCCACCAGTCCTGAGGAAATCCAACCCGCCACCGGGGCTACCCCCGACGCCATGGCATAATCGAGCAGCGCCTCCCTGGACACCGCCCCGTCACCGAAGGCTTCCACCATATTCCCGCCGTACATCATTGCCCGGAGCGACCCTTGAACCCCACCAGACAGGGGCGAATGCAGATAGCCCAGAGTCGACGAACTGCCTTTCGCCACGTAGTCGCCGAAACTGGCCGGGGGTTCCCCGGCGCCCGACGCCGACATAAACGTGCCCATCACCCCGCCCGCCACAAAACTGATCGCGGTGTCACGGAACACGTTCTTGAAGCCGCCCCCCTCTATCGCTGTTCGCGCCCCCGATGCAACAAACGTGCTGGCCGCTGACTGGGTGGCCATTTGAAGCGAGAGTTTGCCCCCCGCCTCGGCCACCGAATACCCGGCGCCGTAGCCCGCCACGCTGGCCGCCGAATTGATGGCCCATGACTGGGCAAAATCGCCGATACTTCCGTGCGATATCATCGTATTGGCCGCCGCCGACACTCCCTGAATGGCCACCGCACCGGCCACAAAAGCGCCAAAAGAGGCCGTGGTGGCCGTCACGCCCACCGTGCCCAGCAACGCCGCCCCGAGCACACCCCCGGCCCCGCAGGTAACAACGGTCGCCACGATGGCCACCGCCGCCATCGTGTATTGCTGCTGAATCCCTTTTCGTTTGTCGCGTAACTGGGTCTCTTGCTGGGATGTTTTTGCAAAATACTGATCCACGTTTGCGGTGCCCATGCGATTCATCTCGCCCCGCATGACGTCATTGACCTGGCCGCCCCGCAGGTAATAATCCAGCCACCAGTCCCGACGCATATCGTTGGGCCCCACCGTCGCGCCCAGCCGGGGAATCGAAGAGATGCCGCTCATCAGGAGTTGGGTCGCCTCCTTCTCATTCACCCCCAGATGCTTGTATCGGCTGACCATGTCCTTGATTTCATTCTTATGGTCTCTCTGGTATTGGCTGAACGCACGGGCGGCCCGGTCATTGGCCTCCTCCTGCTGGCGACGGCGTTCTTCCTCCGCCCGGCGGAGCGCCTCCTCGTACTCGCGCCGCTGCCGCTCGATCTCCCGAAGTTGGCCATACTGGGCGATAATCCAGTCGCCGACACGGTTGTCCAGCGTCCCATGGCTCCAGCGGTACAGGCCATAGGGATCGGAGAAGAGCAACGGATTATTCCCGGCATAGGCATACAGATTCATGCCGTCGGCATAACCGGCCGGATCCCGTTGCAGAAAGCGGCCCAGTTCAGCCGAATACGCCCGGTTCCGGTAGTGCATCAGGCCCGATTCCTCGTCCCACTGCCGCCCGGAAAACGTCCAGACATTCCCAAGAGCGCTCCTGGTCAGCGGATTTCCATAGGCATCAAGAACCTGCATCTGCCCAAACAGCGAATACCGGTAGGCTTCCACCGGCCGCCCGAAGGAGTCTGTAATGAGGGCAATATTGGCGCGCCAATCCCTCAGGTAGTAAAACGGAATCCCGCTCCGCAGAAAGACCACCGGCGTGTCGATGGTGTCCGCAAAAATATAGCTTCGCCCCCAGGCCCCGTTCACCGATTCGTCAACCAGGTTCTCGCCGTCATAATAATAGGCGATGTGCCCCACCCCGCTGTCCTTGCCCACCCGGCGGTTCAGCGCGTCATAAGAATAGCGGGCCAGCGTCACGCCGTTGGAACGTGTTTCCACCAGGCGTCCGCCATAGTCATAGACATACCCGGCCTTGTCCCGTGCCGTCAGGTTTCCATTGGGATCATAGAGAAGGGCCTCGCCACCGATCCGGGTGTATTGATTACCCGCATTCACACTGCGGGTGAGTTCGCCCTGCGCCGGATTCGAGGCGCAAAGCCAGTTCCCCAAAGCGTCATACTGGAGCGATTCCTGGAACAGGTCTCCCAGCGTTTTCCGGGCCGTCACCCGGTTGGCGGCGTCATAGACATAGGCGGCCCCTTCGCCGGTGCTTTCGGACGATAGCGTGATGTTCCCGTTCGGGTCATGCGCCAGAGTCGCGGCAAACTCGTAACCGACACCCTCCTGCCGGAGCGTTTGGAGCCTGTCCCGGGAATCATAGCCATGCGTCTCCACCATGCCGCTCCCGAAGGACACCGACTGCACCCGGCCATTGGGAGTATAGGCATAAGTCGCGTAAGATACCGTCCCCGCCGCATTCTTCAGCGCCGCCAACCGGTTATTCCCGTCAAAAACCCGATTGACCACCACCCCGGAGGGAGCCGTCACCTGAACGGGATTCCCCGAAACATCAAAATGCCGATGAATCAGCCGGCCATTCTGCCATTCATTGACCACCCGATTCAGCGAATCATAGGCATATTCCACCCGGTTGTCATCGGTACTGATTCCCGGATTATTGAAGTCAACGGCATTGGTAATTCTGGATAAATTATCGTAGTAAAACGTTTTACTAGCAATATTATTGGCCATTTCCGCAGTCAAACGGTCAAGGGAATCGTACCGGTTTGACACCACGGTTCCGTCCGGTTTCACCATCCAAGCCAGCCGCTTCCCATACTGGTAATACCAACGGGTGACCTGACCGAGCTCATTGGTCATCCCGGCTTTGTTACCGCATGCGTCGTAGGCGTAATCGGCGACAGCGCCCTTGGCGTTCGTCACACGGATAGGACGATTGGCCGCATCGTAGGCTGTGGAGGTTCCTGACTCCGCCGCCGTGCCCTTCTCCTCAAGGGTCTGGATCAGATTGCCAACGGGATCATACGTAAACTCCGACCGGATCCCTTTCCAGTCAACCCTGGCCGTCACCCGGCTGAGGACATCGTATTCCGTGGCCATCTGGTCACTCCCGTCAAGCCGACGAACCACCCGGCCCCACTTGTCGAACTCCTGCCGGATGACCCGGCCATTGGGTTGAAGGGTGGTCACGGCATGGCCGAGATTGTCAAAACCGGTGCGGGTGATGTTCCCCAAGGCATCGACGGCGTCCACCGGCCGGCCGAGGGCGTCATAGGTCTTATGCAGGACGTATCCGCGCGGGTTCTTCCAACTGACCGCCAACCCGCGTTCGTCATAGGTGGTTTCTTCAATCGCCTCATCGGCCGTCCCGCAGGCCGACACCTGCTTCACGAGCAAGCCCCGGGCGTCATACTGGCAGGTATTGACCACCCCCGCATTATTGCGGTTGCTCGCCAGGTGATCGGCAAGGTCGTAGAAAGACCAGGTCCGCTGTTCCTCGGGCAGACCTTCGGCGGCAATCACAACGCGAACCCGCCGGAGTTCATCATATACGGTTGCCGTTGCGACACCCTGCGGATTGACGGTACGGGTAACCTGCCCGGCGGCATTCACCTCAATCCGGGTCTGATTGCCGCCCGGGTCGGTCACATTGGTCACGTTGCCGAATGCATTATAGGAAAACCGGATTGTGCTCCCCAGCGCATCCGTGACCGCCGTCACCGCCCCGATGGCATCTACGGCGTTAGACTGCACGTGCCCATTGGCATCGCTCGTAGTCACGGGTCGGTTATTGAGGTTGTAAGCCATGACCGTGGCATTACCCAAAGCGTCGGTTTTCCGGATCAGGTTTCCCTCTTCATCATAAGCGAAGCGGGTGACATCCCTCTTCAGCCCGGCCACCAGGGACTGGAGCCGGTCACGGTCGCGGGACGTCAGCCGCCCGTCGCCATCGAGATCGCCTGCCAGTCCCGCTGCCAACCGGCCACCGGCCGGATCCGTTCCGGCTTTCAACTCATCCTGGGCGCCGACCGTATCGCCATCCGGGTCTGCGCCCAGCGCGTGGAGTTCCCGGACTTCCGGCAACGAGAGCGACCGGCTATAAAGCCGCACATCATCCAGTCCGCCGCCAAACCAGCCATTTGTTCCGCCCCCATTGCACCCGATGCCCAGCGATCCCGTCGTGCCGGTCGCCGTCCCGGTCAGATTGGTGGCCATCACCAGTTCCCCATCGATATACAGTATGGCCGTGTTACTGCTGACACTGGCCGCGAGATGCACCCAGGCGCCGACCTCAATGGCCGGGGAAGCAGTCACCACCGACGGCCAATACCCCGGCAACCTGACTTCCATCCGGCGATCGGCAATCTGAAGGCTGTACCCGCCATCGCGGGCCACCACCGTCCGGGTCCCGGTTGAGCTGGCGGGATTCAAACGTACCCAGGCGGAAAGCGTCATGCTGTTCCCCAGATTCAGCAAAGCCGAACCCGGAATCATAACCCCGTTTGTCAGGCCGTCGAATTCAAGCGCGCCGCCCAGACAGCCCATCGTGCCCGTCGGCGCGCCCCCGCCCAGCCACGTTCCATCCAGGCGGTTACTCGAACTATCCGCTATGACCGGCCCGTTAGTTTCATCGAGCCGGTACCAGGCGGCCAATCCCTGCCCGAGCGTGGAGCACGCCGGGTTCAATCCCAGAGCCGCCTCGGCGCCATCGGTCAGACCATCACCATCGGTATCCGCATTCAGGGGGTCACAGCCTTGATCCGCCTCTCCATCGGCAAAGCCATCGCCGTTGCGATCCACACCGTCCGGGAAAAGCCCGATCGGCATGACCCCGTCATGGCCGTCCACCAGCCCGTCATGGTCGCTATCAGGATTGAGCGGGGCAGAACCTCGCTGGTATTCTTCGAGGTTGGTCAGGCCGTCCTGATCAGGATCCGACAGACCGGAGGGATCGGACGGATTGAGGCCATGCAAACGTTCCCACCCGTTTGGCAAGCCATCGCCGTCGTCGTCGAGGTTGAGGGGCTCGTTTGTGGTGATGCTCACGGCATCAAGATAGCCTGGTGACAGGCTGGGCGCCGACATCCTGATCCCCGAGAACTCACTGACCGGACTGGCAAAGCCGAGCGCGTCGGCCACACAGATTCCGTTGACCCAGAGCGCCCAGCGCTGTGTTACATAATCCGCCTTTACGGTGAAGCGCGTCCACTGCGAGGTGGCAACCGGCGCCTCAGAAGGCAGGATTTTCCAGCACGTGCCTTCACAAACCAACACCTGGCCGGTCGGATTGATATAGAAAGCCGAGGCCGTGTTGGAACTTATGACCGGCCGCTCCACCAGATAACGGCGAACCGGCCGCGCCCGGCAATCCATCCACACCACCGGATTCCCGAACGCGGCGATGACCGTCGAAATGGCCCCATTCGACATCAGGGACACGGCCTGGCCGCCCTCAAAGACGATGTTGGTTTGAACCAGGGCACAGTTTATGCCGGTCACCCGCCATCCATGCTGCCCGTTCAACGCCCCATGGGTCACCGTTGGCGTCTCAAACGGTTCCACAAACGGAAGCCCGGCGAAGGTGTTTGAAATCGCCGCGGGATATCCCTGGCGCGTTTCCGCCCCATCGCCCATCCCATCGCCATCGCTGTCGGCCTTGCGGGGATCCACGCCAAGCCGGTACTCGTCTCCGTTCACGAGGCCGTCGTGGTCGGGATCGGAGGTATCGGATAGATCGGACCAATCGGAGAAGGGAAATCGGTTAGATAGGTCGGATCGGTTGGATGAAACCAAAACGGAATCGAGATAGGCTGGCCGTTGCGCAGAGTGTTTCACCACCAGCCCGGAATATTCGCCCGGCGAGCTGGCGGCGAAACCAAGACCGGTGGCCACCGGCCAACCATCAAGATAGAGACTCCACACCCGGTTACTGAAATCCTGACAGGTCGTGAAACGAACCCAGGCGTTGGTCGCCAGCGAGGGATGATTGGTGAGCGTGGTCCAGCTACCGGCATCGCAAACGACAAGCCGCCCTTCTTTATTCACATAGAAACCTGCCGTTGTGGCTTTTTCAAGCGCCGGATTGGTAGCGAGGTTCCGGAATACCGGGATGCTTCGCAGATCGGTCCAGACGACGGGAATCCCTGCCGCGGCCACCGGTTGATATATGGCGGCCTCAGAGGTGAGGCCGCCCAATTGCAACGCCTGATTTCCCTGAAAATACCGGCTGGTCTGCACGATGGCCTCATCGCCTGGCGACAGTGTCTGCCAGCCATGCTGACCTGCCAAATCGCCATTCGTTACCGCAGGCGGCTCGAATGACTCGATGAACGGAAGACCGTGAAACAGGGCGGTGTTGGTTGGCGAAAACCCGCGCATGAGTTCCACGGAATCACCCATGCCATCGCCATCGCTGTCGGGGTTGATATTCGGCAGTCCCTCGCCATCGGCGGCAAGGTCGCCGGGGGCGGCCAGTGTCACGCGGATATCATCAAGCCAGGCATTGGTATAACCCGAACCGGTAAATCGCAGGCCGGTGTAACTGGTCAACGGATGAATGAAACTTAGATTTTCGGCGATCGGCTGGCCCTCCAGAAAAAGGCTCCAGACTTGATTTGAGAAGTTCTGCATGACCGTAAACCGGCTCCAGTTCGTGCTGGCCGTCACCGGCGCATTGGTAAGCGCCAGCCAGTTGGTTCCACTGGCGGCCACGACATAACCGCTGGCATCAAGATAAAACGCCGCCGTTGATGCGGCATGAATCGGCGGCCGGGCCGATTGCAACCGCCGCACTGGAATCGTCCGGAAATCAGTCCAGGTAGTCACGCCCATCCCGCCTTTGACAATCTGCACCAGACGGTCTGAATTGTTGGTGGAGGCAGTCAGGCATAACGCCTGAAGCCCTTCGCTGTGTCGAGTGGTTTGAACCATGGCCCAGTTTGTGGAACCGGCCATCCAGCCATGCTGTCCCTTGAGATCGCCGGGGATAACCGCAGGGGATTCAAAAGATTCCATAAACGGCACGGTTGCCGTGATGGCCGTGTCGGCATTAGTCGGCGAGGTTCCCAAGGCTATCTCGGCGCCATCGCTCAGCCCGTCGCCATCGGTATCGGGATTCCAGGGATCAAGGTTGTACCGATATTCGTCGAGGTTGGAGAGACCGTCGTGGTCGCCATCGGACGGATCCGACGGATGATAAGGATCAAGGCCATGGGCCCGTTCCCAATCATCGGGCATGCCGTCGTTATCGGAGTCAACGCTAAATCCGGAGGGGGTGTTGGTGGAAACCACAATATCGTCGAGGAGTGAATCCCGGTAGGCCGCACTGTGAAAACGAATACGGGCCAACTCGGGCATCGGATTGATGAAGGGCAGACTCCGGATCACGTTGGTTCCGTTTATCCAGAGTGCCCAGTGGCGCCCCACATAATCATGACGCACGGTAAACCGGGTCATAACGCCCTCCTCAAGCGGCGGCACGTTGGACAGGCATATCCATTCACCGGGTCGCCAGGTTCGATCATAAGCCATCAGCCGACCCTCCCGGTTGAGGGTGAAGGCCGAGGCGACCCCTTCCTGCGCAACCGGTGATCCATTGGCGATTCTCCGCACCGGCACCGCCCGGAAGTCAATCCACACCACCTCATGGCCATGGGCGGCCAAGGGATGAGAAATCTCCGCGCCCGCGTTGGTTTCCGCCCTGAGAGACACTACCTGCGATCCACCACCTGCCGGGTTTGTCACAACCACCGCCACGTTGCTAAGCCCGGCCATCCAACCGTTCTGGCCGGCAAGAATACCAAGGAGCACCTTGGGTGATTCAAAGGATTCCGCAAACGGAAGTGCGGCGTGAGCCTGCCTGTTGGTTGGCGAATAGCCATTCAGAACCTCGGCCCCGTCTCCCATTCCATCGCCATCCGAATCCCCGTTCAAAGGATCTGATCCCGCGCGGAGTTCCTCCGCCAGCGTCAGTCCGTCGCCATCCGCATCCAAGGCCCCGTCGAGCGGGTAGTCAGGATCCAGCCCGAGTTGATGTTCGAGATACCCCGGGATACCGTCGCCGTCTTCGTCGGGATCCTGTAACTCAATATTAATCCCGGCCACCACGCCGGAGACTGAAACAGGGTTGAACGCATAGGCGCCCCCGGCCTCCCAGGATTCCCGCGTGGCATTCCCATCGGAATCACGCCACGCCTCCACCGTCCAGTTTGCGACTTGGCGCGCCACCACGAGATGATACGCGCCGGTGCCGGTGAGCGTCGTCTGAGCGTCCAGCCCGTTGCCCAGTGCCGGACTCGCGACCACCCGGATCAGGCCGGTCTGTACGCCGGAATACCCGATCAGACCGTTGAGGGAAGGATTAAAGGTGATCCCGGCAAGGGAGAATGCGAAGGCCTGCTTGGCCTGGCCAATGTTGGCCGGCGCAAAGTCCGCAAGAGCGCTATGATCATCCCAAGGATACCCGGAGACAGCGCCTTCTTCCATCAGTCGCAGATAATACGGCGCTGCCACCTGTTTGAGTTGTCCAAGGTTGACGGGCGCATCATGATCACCGGCGGTCAGTTGGTTAACCACTCCCTGAATGGCTTCCCCGGCGCCACCGGGCAACTTTGCATTGAGTTCCCCGCAGGCGTTCGTTGCCAACCACCGCACCTGCCCCTGAATAACCGGCGCGTAGTCGTTGGGTACGGAGTTTGTGTCAAGGATCCGCCGGGCGTTCCACCAGTCGGGTGAGGCGTAGGATGTGCTTGCACACAGGCATGAAGACAGAAAAAGAATGTGAACAGAAGCGCTCAAAGAACGCGAAAAGGAGAAATAGCGATGCGGTCTCATTGGAGTTTCTCCTCCAGCGCCGTAACGTCGGCGTCATCCACCACCCCATCCCCGTTGACATCGGCTCGCAACAAGACATCAAAGGGAACCTCCGGCATGGACCGGTTAACTTCACTCACGCGATTCAACGGATCGTAGGCCGTCAGGACGGCATTCCCGTTATCATCCAGCACCGTCGTCCGGTTTCCGTTCGGATCATAGTGATAACGCGTCCGCTGCCCCAAGGCATTAAGCCTCAAAGTTTCCCTCCCGCAACCGTCATAGGTGGTCACCTCCCGATATCCCAAGGGATCCGTCACAGCCGTCGGCTCATTAAAGATGTTGTACTCCGTCGTCACCCGGTTGCCATAGGGGTCAATCACGGCCGTCTTCCGGCCCATGGCGTCATAATCGGTTCGCCACGCTGAACCCAGCGCGTCCACCTCAAGCACGGGCTGATTCCGGGCATCGAATTGATTGGTTTTTGTCCTCAGCAGGGTTCCCGTGGCGCTATACACACACTCCGTCACCACATTGCCATTGGCATCACGGATCAAGGCGGTCACCGCGCCCAGCGCATCGGTCAACCGGATACGCCGCCCGAGTGGATCATACTGGTACGACTCGCCCCGGCATTCGCCCCCCGCAGCCAGGGCCATCCGATTGGTCA
Source organism: bacterium (assembly GCA_037132275.1). Classification (GTDB taxonomy): domain Bacteria; phylum Verrucomicrobiota; class Kiritimatiellia; order CAIKKV01; family CAITUY01; genus JAABPW01. Next base: position 15,935 of record JBAXPK010000037.1, on the reverse strand, counting down.
CCTGTCCGGCCGCGTCGTAACGCAACTGGGTCCGAAGCTGATTAGGCTCCCATTCCTCAATCAAGCGCCCGAGGGAATCATACCGGTTGCTTTTCAGGTTACCTTCTGCATCCCTGAGGGAAATGAGCCGCCCGGCGGCATCATATTCATGTACGGTTGAAGCACCGCGCCGGTTGGTGGCGCGTACGATACGTCCCATTGCATCATAGTCCACACACGACGTTTTCCCCAGTGCATCGACCGTTTGAACCAGCCGGTTGAGCGCGTCGTAATGCAATTCGGTCACGACGCCGCGTCTGTCGGTGACCTGAATCTTGTTCCCATTGGCGTCATACCGCGTTCTCACCGCACCCCCGCGCGGATCAATCTCAGCCGTTATGCGTCCGGCAAAGTCATACTCATAACGGGTGCGCCGGGCGTCTTCCCGCCCCGCGCCGACGGTTTTAACAACCCGTCTTCCAAACCTGTCGTAACCGTACGTGGTCACGAGGCCTGAGGGCAGGGATTCGCGAACTTTGTTCCCGCCTGCATCATAGGCGATGACCAGGGTATTGGAGGCTGGGTCACTCATGGAGACGATTCGATTGAGGGCATCGTAGATATACCGCGTGCCGTTGCCCCGCTTATCAATCTCGGAAAGGACATTGCCAGCGGCATCATACGACTTCCGGGTGTGATACCCCAACGCATCCACCGTGTTGGTCAGCCGTCCCAGCCGGTCATAATCAAATACCGAAATGGCGCCGTTCTTATCCCGTGTCCTGACAAGATTCCCATCCGCATCATAGCTTTTGGATTCTTGCCCGCCCAGGGCATCCACGGTATTGGTCAAGCGACCCAGCCGGTCATAGTCATACCGCGTCGTGGCGCCAATCGCATCGGTGTGGCTCCGCTTGAGACCATAGGCGTCATACCCATAACGCGTCCTGCCCCCCAGAGGATCGATCCGGCAAACGACATTTCCGCAGTCATCATAGGAGGTTTGTGTCAGCCCCCCGGCGGCGTCATACTCTGAGATTTGCCGGTTCATTCCATCATAAACGTAGCGGGTCACCGCCCCGCGCGCATCGGTGAGGGAGACAAGATTACCCGCCGGGTCAAAGCGCCGGGTGATATGGACCGGGATCGACGTGGCGGTTCCGTGAATTTCTGAAACCACAACGTTCCCGAGGCCGTCATAGACCGTGTCCGAAATCACGGCGTCCGCCAACCCGACGCCGACGGTTTTGTTGGTGACACGGTTGGCGGCGTCATAACCGTAGCGGGTGACTAATCCACGGGGGTCCGTCTCCGTAACCTTGTTGTCATTGGAATCGTAAGTAAAGGCCGCCGTGTTGCCCAACGCATCGGTTATCCGGATCAGGCGTCCATAGACATCATACGCCGACGCCGTGACACACCCCCGCTTATCGCTGAAGCGCCAAAGTTTTCCCCTTCCGTCCAGTCCCTGCGCGATCTGAAACCCCATTTCATCAACCGTATTGGTGACCCGGCCTGCGGCATCATGGAAATACGTTTTTACGGAGCCGAGTTTATTGGTCTCACGGATCACGTTGCCTTCTTCGTCATAGGCGGTACCGGACACCTGCCCAAGCGGATCGGTTTCTGTGATCAGCCGGCCAAGCCGGTCATAGGTGTATGAATTCACCCGCGCATCGGGTATCCCGACGCCCGAGATTTTGCGGATCAGCCGTCCGGCGGCATCCCACTCATACCCGGTCGTGGCGGCGGTACCGGTGACTTCCGCGACCTTATTCCCGCACAGATCATAGGCCATCCGGCGCTGTGTCCCCTCGGGATCGCTGGCGGACACCAGGCGCCGGCGCCGGTCATGGGCCCATGCCGTTCGGCGCCCATTCGAATCATAAGCGGCCACCCTGAGGCCGCGCGAATCGTAGTCATACCGGTTCGTCGCCAGGCCGCTTCTGATTTCCATCACCAGCCGGTCGGCGCTGTCATAGACTGCCGATTCCCGGCTGATGACCCGCCCGGCGGCATCACTCAGGCAGGAGTTGGTGACATTCCCATTGGCGTCATAATCCTTGGCCCGGCACATGCCCATCGGATCCGTCTCCCGCACCACGAAACCGGCGGCATTGTAGAGGCGGCTGAAGGAGCGGGCGTCACGACGCCCCACACCGACGGTTGTATTCGTCAGCCGGTTCAAGGCGTCGTACTCGTACGCCATGGTTATGGGTTCGGGAATCTCCCCTTTTGAACAGCCGGGATAACCGACACAGTAAAAGGTCTCGGTTATTTTGTTCCCGTTGGCGTCGTAGGTTGTCACCACACGGTTACCGCTCTTATCCGTGGAGGAGACCGGATTATTGTTGCCGTCATAGGCAAGGGTCATCCCCAATCCACGGCGATCAAAGGTGGCGATGACATTCCCACGCTCATCATAAAGGGACTCGCTTGTTTGCCCCAGTGAATCGGTGATCCGGCAGGGATTCCCGTTTTCATCGTATTCCGTGACCGTGTGGCCGCCCATCCGGTCGGTGCGACACAAGACCCTGCCATCGGCGTTGTACTCAACGAGTTCAGCGCGCCCCAGCGGATCCCTGATCTCCACTTCCTGGCCACGGCCGTCATAGCCGTGCCGCGTCGTCGCCTCCTCAACCGTTCCGGCAGCCGTGGCGACCGTGGTCAGGCGGCCGTTGCGGTCGTAGTCAAACCGGGTTTCAACACCGGCCTCATCCCGCTCCCGGATCTTCCACCCCATCGCATTGTAACTCGCATGACGACTTCCTCCATCCGGCGCCGTGATCCGGATGCAATTCCCATAGGCATCCGTGTCATACGCCGTCTCATAACCACGCCGGTTCCGGGTTCTCACCACATTCAGGCCGTGGACATCATAGATCGTTTCTTCAACCGCTCCGGCGGCATCCGTTGTCCGGACAACATTTCCATACCGGTCATACTCAAGCGTCGAGACTTGGCCCAGGGCATCGGTTGTCCGGATCAACCGGCCGGCCGGGTCGTACTCCATGGTTGTGACCCGCCCCAGGGCATCCCAACTCCGCACCGGTTTGTTAAGGATCGGGTCATATTCGTAGCGGCGGGTATGCTTCTCCGGATCGGTCCACGCCACCAGATTACCCCTGGCGTCATAGGCAAACTGATGGACACAGCCGCCCCGGTCGGTGGACACCAGATTGTGAGACAGGTCGTAATAGTAGAATAAATCCTGGGGATCGCGCCCGGGGTCGAAATGCCGGTAGGAGACCTTCAGGCTAAAGCCGTCGAGCCACACGTCCGCCGCACTGATGGCGCCGGATGGCAACGAAATCCGCGCCGTGAGGTTACTCACATCCGCCCAGGTCCATCGGCCTTTCTCGCGGGTAATATCGAATGCGACCCAGGTGCTATGGCTTGAACTCCAGTTTGTGGACGCGATGCCCACCGCCGACAGACAGACCGGATTCGTGGCGATCCCCCGCACGGACAGAACGACCTGCACGATGTCATTACTCATTCCCGGGACATTGAATCCCCAGGCGGACACCTCCAGACTGCTGTTCGTGCCAAGCGTCGGATTATGCGCCATGACCCCGTTAGTGGAGCCCAGCGCACCCTCGATATTTTCCCAAACTGAAGGGTTGGGCGAATAGACTCGTCGCGCCGGATGATTGGCCACCAGATTGATTCCATCGTTTTCCTGATAGGTCAGATCACCTTCACGGATATAGACATGGCTGATATCATTGGACGCATTGTACTCAACGCCCTGGATGCTTTGCGACCCCGGCCTCCAGGAATAGGTGGTTCCCTTCAGGTAAAGGTAATCCACCTCATTCGTCAGGCCCTCCGCCATGTCGCCGTCCCAGAAACGGCATACCCGATCCGGCGTGCTGTTGGTGGTATAATAAGCAATTCTGACGGCATGCCCCTCTGGATCTGTCCGGCAAACCAGATTGTGGCGCAACTCCTCCCGGGATTCCGTCTCGGCATAGGCATATCGCGTAACATCCCCCAGCACATTGGTCACGGCCACCAGATTGTCCCCGGAATACGCATAGCCCACCGAACGCCCCAGATGATCTTCCATCCGGATAATCCTGGCGCCAGGGAGGGTGTTTTCATAAGCACAGGTAATCGTTTGGTCAAGGGCATCCGCGAGGCGGATCAGCCGCCCCGCATCGTCATACTGAAACGTCAGGGAATTGCCGTTGGCATCAGTCTTCCTGAGCAGCTTTCCATCGACCCCAAAGACCAGTCGGGTTTTGTTATGGTTGTTGATCCAATACTCGTTATTGGTTTTCACCATCGTGAATGTGGCGCCGGGGAGGTATTTATACTCACCACTTTCGTTCCGGGTGTAGGTAATCCCGAGATGAAACGTGTCCGCAATCACATCCATCGGAACATTCTGAATAAAAGACGCCAGTTCCAACCGGGCTTGCACCGCATTCACATCCGCCCAACTCCAAAACGGCCGGTCGGAGGTAATGTTCACGTAATCAAAATCATAGGCATGGTGTCCCCAGGTGACGGCATTGGAACCGCCCGCCGAAAGTTTCATCGTAACACCGAGCTGGGGATGATCGAAGTCATACGCCGTGGCGCCAATGGAGGTGAGATCGACCTGAATAATGGTGGAGGGACCCGCAGGCGGCAAAAAATCCCAACCCCCGACGACCAGCGGCTGCAGCGAGGCGATGGCCCCATAGAAATGGGCGACGTTGCCATACCCGCCGATGGCATCCGGCGCGCCCGTCGCCCGCTCTCCCTGGCCCCAGGACGGGGCGCTGAGACAGACCCTGGCATAGGCGCTGGTATAGGAGACATCGGGAATGATCGGGATGGTGGCATCGGGGGTAACATAGAGGATGACGAAATCACCTGGAAACTCAAGATGCTCGCCATGGTTCCATTCCCATCCAAAACCGAACGGGCCAGCCGATTCGCGACGGCTCCTGTAATTGCGGGCCACCTCCAGCATTAATCCGCGTGATTTCAGGCGGAGATCAGGCGCCTCCCGCTGCACCCATTCGCCCGTGGCCATCTCAACCGGAATCTCGGAAAACCGTTTGACGACTACCGTGGAGGGTGCCGCCTGCGGGGCGGAATACACGGAATGTTCCCCAAGACACGCCAAGGCCAGACAAACCCATGCCCCTGTTTTATTCAATGCGCAACCCCATTGGTATAGGGGCCCATTCCCAAATCTCCCTGCGGTGGCAAATGCTGTATGACCGCCTTTTGAATGGTCGCCTCCCCGCTGATGGCCAGGTTGGTCAACGTGAGGGCGCCACTGCTCAACTGACCGTTAACGGTCAGATTGGTCTTTACCACCATGCTGCCCTCCACCGTCAATTCACCGGCGGACACCTCCCTAACAAGTCCGCTCCAAACCACTATTCCCATCACACTCATCCCCATAATCATCGCTTTCACTACCTCGCCTTCCTTTCTGTCAGGGTTGCACCACAACGTCGCCCACAGGCCGAATCACCCAATCACGCCCAGAAACACACAATGACGGTTCCCGGAAAACTCCGCAGCCTCTGAGTTGGAGCACATCGCGGGAATACAGCATTCCGCAGGCGGCCCCGAGGGTGCGTTTGGGACCGTGATTCCCGGCCGCTTCCGGAGACAGCCCGTCATAACTATCCGAGCCGGTGTCCGAGTCGGCGAAAACGGTAATTCCCCGGGCATCTCCAGCGACGGGATCAGTTCCGCGCCGAATCTCGGCGCCATCCGGAACCCCATCGCCATCGGTGTCTGCGGCCAGGGGATCGGTGCGATGAATTAGAATTTCACGGGCGTCGGGGAGTCCATCCGCATCGGTATCCCAGTCTGCATTTCCAGCCCGGTAGAATCGCACTCCCGATACGGCGGCGTCAGGATCGATCCACGAAAGCGTGCTGAAGCCTGACGTGATTAAATTCGTTCCGGCCAGCCGCCAAACCCCCGACTGCAAATTGGACGAGACATAGATGTCGAGGCGGTCGGAAAAGGCCGCGGGATAATCAATTTGGAGCTGCGCGATTCCGTCGACAGGCGGGCGGGGTGTCAGGACGATCCGGGACTCAGCATTCAAGGGACGCTCATTGGCCAGGGCCACCCCCCCTTCGAGCGCACCCAGGCAGAGCGCCCCCATCACGATTTTCAAAACCCCACCCGGCCGTCTAGTCATAATCATGCCTTTATTTAACTATCTACTAAGATAGCGCATGGTTTAACCGACCGCCGAAAATAGTTCAAGTATTATTTAGATTTTTATTTAATTAAATAAAGTGATGACGAAAATCACGAGGCGTAATCAGAATCAAAAACCAGAAGGCAGGCCGCTGCCGCGCAAACCGGCAGGGAACCGTGGCTACACGTTCGGCGAGTAGTGTTCCTTGTGCGCGATGATGCACTTCTTGGGGCACACCTCAATGCAGTAGCCGCAGATGATACAGGAATAGGGATCCAAAGTCCACGACTTGGGGTCGCGTGTCACTTTAAGCGCGTTCGACGGGCACCTTTTTTCGCAGGCACTGCAAAAATTGCACTTGTCGATCTCGATATCGATCCGGCCGCGCGTCCCCTCGGGCAACTCCCGCTTCACAAAGGGATAACGCAGGCACTCGGTGGGACTGACTAGCTTCCGGAAAATGCTATTGATGAGGTTGATCATGGTATTATCGCTCCGTACAGCTGATGCAGGGGTCAATACAAATGGCAATCACCGGGACATCCGCCAGTTCGCAGCCCGTCAACTGGTGCAACAGGGCCGGCAGGTTGGCGAATGTCGGCGTCCTGACGCGGAACCGTTCCAAATTCCGGGTGCCATTGCCACGGATGTAGAAATTCAACTCACCGCGCGGCTGCTCAATCCGGGCCAGCACCTCGTCGCTGGGAGGACTCCCCCTGACGGGCACCGAGATCTGGCCTTGCGGCATGCGCTTGAGTGCGGTGCGGATCAGCTCGAGCGAGGTGTAGAGTTCCTTGACGCGTACGGCCGTCCGGGCATAGCAGTCGCCCGCCTCTTCGACGACCATCTTGAAGTCAAGATCGCCGTAGGCGGCATACCCCGTCTCGCGGAGATCCATTCGCAGGCCACTGGCGCGGGCCACAGGGCCCACCGCGCCGAGTTCGTAGGCTTTATCCTTGGGGAGGACGCCGACGCCGATCAGGCGTTGCTTGACGCTGTAGTCCTTGAGCAAGGAATCCGCCAATTCAGGGAGCTGCTTTTCGACGCTTTCCAGTTCGCGCAGGACATACTCACCCAGTTCGGGCGTGATGTCGCGTTTTACGCCGCCGATGGCGCAAACACCGAGGATCACACGCGCCCCCGTTGTTTTTTCCATGATATTAAGAATCTGCTCGCGCACTTTCCAAAGCCGCATGAACAGGTTTTCAAACCCGAAGGCGTCGGCCACGAGCCCGAGGATGAGCAGATGGCTGTGGATGCGGTGTGTTTCCGCCCAGATTACGCGCAGGTACCTGGCGCGGTCGGGGATCTGAACCTTCATCAACTCCTCGATGCCCTGGCAGTAGTTCTGGGAATGCATGAAGCTGCAGATGCCGCAAATCCGCTCCGCCAGGTAGACATCCTGGATGTAGTCCTTTTTCTCGGCAATTTTTTCAAGGCCGCGATGGACATAGCCGACGGCGGGCAGCGCCTGGATAATGATCTCATTTTCCATCACCAGGTGGAGCTGGATCGGCTCAGGCAGAACCGGATGCTGGGGACCAAAGGGGATGATATTGCGACGAATCATGATTTCACCGCTCCTTCCGCAACCGCGGGAGTCTGGGTTTGTACCTGGATTCCGATTCCGGGAATTGATTTATTCAATGGGGTCGTCGGGCAACCTTCGGCAATCATGAAGTGCCCCTGAAAGTCGATGGCCATACCGTTGACCACCACGCCCAGGAGATCCTTCATTTCATTCTCCACCAGGAGCGCGGCAAAGAAAATGGAGGAGATACTGGGAAGTGCCGTGCCTTTCGGCAGGGTTACACGCAGATGTTTGAGCTGATAGTTTTTGTCGAAATGATAGAGGATGTCATGGGATTCTCCCCGGTCGCAACAGGTCATGGTCACAAACCGGTAGCCATCCTGTTTCAGCTTCCACACTTCGGTTGAAATGTGATCGAGGGCGATTTCTGAAACGTTATTAAGCATGGGGGGCGCCTTTCTCCGGGGTGGCGGAAACCGCGGCCGGGGTTGGAGTGCGGGTTAACACGTGCTTCATAGCCAGCGGCGTCTTCCCGCTGTGTTTGGCCTCAAGGACCTGGGCGCCCTTGAGGATGCCGTCAATCATGGCTTCCGGCCGCACGGGACAGCCGGGAACAAAGACGTCGACCGGGACAACCTTGTCGACGCCCCCCAGCACATTGTAACCATCGGCGAAGATGCCGCCCGTCGACGCGCAGACTCCCATGGCCACAACCACCTTGGGGTCGGGCATCTGGTCGTACACGTTTTTCAACACGCGCGCATTCCGGTGGTTGACCGATCCGGTGACTACCAGGACATCCGCATGCTTGGGATTCCCGACATGCAGAATGCCAAAGCGCTCGAGATCATACAGCGGGGTCAGGCAGGCGAGAAACTCAATGTCGCACCCGTTGCAACTGTTACAGTTGAAGTGTACCACCCAGGGTGACTTGTTAAATTTTGGAACGGCGGTCATGGTCAGCCTTTCTTACTTTGAAACCCAATAGAGCAACAGAACATTGGTCACGGCAAGCATCAGCGCGCCGGTCCACATGAATTTGAAGATCCACATCTTGGTCAGGCGGGCGAAGGCATTGTCCACCACGGTCATCAGGAAGAAGCTGGCGCAGGCCAGAAGGATCCCGACCCAGAGGGGCGATGCCCAGAACAATACGATGAAGATAAACAGAAGGGCCATTTCATAGAAGTGGGCGATCTCCAGGATGGCCAGGTGGGGGCCGGAGTATTCGATTGTGATGCCCTTCACGATTTCCTGATGGGCGTGGTGGGATGTGGCAATATCGAATGGGGATTTCTGGAGTTTGATGGCCAGCACGATCAGGAACGCCACAAAGAGCAACGGCAGCGAAATGAGCATCGGCTTCGCGGAGGTCAAGGGGGCCGAAAGCATGAAACTGTGGTTATTTACCATGTAAAGACCAATCATGATAAGAACGAGGATTGGCTCGTAGGCCACCATTAGCATGATTTCACGCTGGCTGCCGATGCGGCTGTAAGGAGACCGGACGCACATCCCTCCCAGCACCAGGGACAGGGTGGAAAAAGCGAACACGAAAAGGAACATCAGGCTGTCCTGCCCAAACACAAGCAACAATAACGCCATCACCATAAACAGGAGATGCAGGTAGGCATAGATGATTTGCATCCGGTTCAGCAGAATGGGTTCCTTGCGAAGCAGCTTAATGGTGTCATAGACCGGCTGCAGGATGGGCGGCCCCATCCGGCCTTGGGCGCGCGCCGTGATCCGGCGATCAATACCGGAGAGCAGCGCCCCGAAGAAAGGGGGCACGAGGATGGCCAGGACAAGCATCAAGGGGGTATGGGGAATATTCATATGAACAGGACTCCAAAGAGGCTCAGGATGATCAAGGCCGCCAGGGGATTGCCCCAGCCGGAAATTTTCGATTCCTCAAACAGCGGGAGATAGTAACTGGTCAGCAGCGCGGTCGTTGGACCGTCGGCGATGCTCCTGAAAGTGAAGCTGTTGTCGTCCAAGTCCATGTTCTCCCCACAGAGGAACGGCTGGCGGATCTGGGAAGGCTTGAACAACAGCACTCCGGCGAGCAGGGCGAGCGCGATGGTTCCAAAGACCACATACATCGGCCATCCCAGGAAGGAGTGGACCGAGTCGAGGATTGAGATATGGCCCGCGCAACCTTCCACCCCGAACGTGGCCAAACTGATCGGCTTGATAAGCTTCGCGTAGATCGGCGTGGCACAAACGGAGGCCGCGAGCACTCCCAGGCCAATGACGATCAACACGGAAAGCATCCAGGGACTGACCGTCTCTATTTTGTACTTCTCGTGGTAGGAAGTGGTCGTAATACGGCCGAGCCACTTGGCCCAGAAGAAGATCGTGAGCGCACTGCCCAGAATCAGCAGGATCAGCACCACCGGATTGCTGACCGAGGCCTCGATTGCCATCCACTTGCCCACCAGCATGCCGAAGGGCGGCATCATCATCGAGACCATGCCGATCATGGCAACATTGGTGGTGAGAGGCATCTTGAAGAGCAAGCCGCCCATATCCTCGATGTCGCGGCTGCCAATGGTCTGCTCAATGGTTCCGACACACAGGAAGAGCAGAGCCTTGGAAACCGCATGGAAAATCAGGATGGTTATCCCTGCGGCGTAGGCCAGGGGGGTGCCGATACCCGCGCAGCAGGCGATCAACCCGAGGTTGGCGATGGTCGAATATGCCAGCACTTTTTTGCCGTTGCTCTGCCCCACGGCCAGCGCACTGGTGACGACGAACGTGAATGCACCCGCTATGGCGATGACGGGCGCCAGCGCGGTGCCCTGAAGGGCCGGGGCCAGGCGGAGTATGAGATAAGAGCCGGCTTTGACCATAGTGCTGGAATGCAAGAGTGCCGAGACCGGCGTGGGGGCAACCATCGCACCCAACAACCAGCTCTGGAAGGGTAATTGGGCCGACTTGGTCATCGTGGCCAACGCCAGCAGCGCGAGGGGTAGCAGGATCACAGGCCCCTTCGTCAACACCATCGACAAACTTTCGGAACCGGCGGTGTGGGCGGCCAGGAAGACACCCAGCGACATGGCCAACCCGCCGAATACATTGAGTGTGATGGCACGGCGGGCACTGGCCTTCGCCTCCACCGTTCCATCATGGCCGATAAGAAAGAACGAGCAGAGGGTTGTACCTTCCCAGAAGATGGACAACCACTTCATGTCGTCCGCCAGGACCAGTCCGTTCATCAGTCCGAGGAAGGAAATCAGGATGAAGAAGAACCGGTTGGTTGAGGTTGCCGTGGCAGGCGCATGGTGTTCATGCACATTCATATAACCGATGGCATACAGGGCTATCAGACTGCCGATTACCGATACAATGAGCACCATGATCAGGGCGAGCGCATCCACGACCAGCTTGGTTTCCCGCACCGCTTCCTGGTGGTTCATCAGGAAGCTTACCGCGCACAGTCCCAGTTGTACGGCGGCCATGATCCGGACCGGCCAGCTTCGGATGGAGACGCCGATAGCCATGACGATGAGGATGACGAGGGGTTCAATCCAGTTGCCTAACGTGGTGATCATGACAGGAAGTCCGACATCGGGAACCATTGAACCGCTAAAGAAGGGAAGGGCTACCCCCGCAGCGATGGTGACCACCCCCGCAACCACCACCAGGGCATTTCGGAGGATTCCCTTGATTCCCGTTAACATCAGGAGCCCGAAAACAAGAGGGCCCAAAACCAGCAAGGCGATCAACGCTTCTTGTGTCTGCATAATAGTCGCACTCCCTTAATCTGGACAAAAAACCGCCCGCTGGCCGGATCCCGGGTAGCTCGAAGCGGGGCTGTAGTACAATCGAATGACTTTCGTCAAAAAACGGGCGAGAGTATTTCGTCTTTGACCCTTGAAGTCAATATTAAAGTAGGACTTTTCACCGATTATGCGCACAAATGGTGATGACGATCAAAATACAGGGGGGTGGGTTCGCGAAACCCACAACCTATATTAAAGAGTCACTTACGCGGGGGCTCCCTGCCGGTTGATCCGGCAGGTTATTTCACCGTCATTTGGCCCGGTCGCAAGGACTTGATCTTCCACGGGAGGCCGCGAAGCGTGAGTTCTTCCATGAAGGGGTCGGGGTTGAATTGTTCGACGTTGAACACCCCGGCATCGCACCAGGCGCCGGTAACCATCAACCGGGCGCCAATCACGGCGGGTACGCCCGTGGTATAGGAAATCGCCTGAGCCTTGACTTCCTTCCAGCACTCGGCGTGATCACAGACGTTATAGATATAGAGTTTCCGCTTCTTCCCGTCCTTGATCCCCTCGATCATGCAGCCGATGTTGGTCTTGCCCGTGTAGTTGGCTCCCAACGAGGAGGGTTCCGGCAGAATCGCCTTGAGAAACTTCAACGGCACCACGGGACGGCCCTCATACATCACGGGCGCAATGCCGGTCATTCCGACATTTTCCAGCACCCTGAGATGCGTCAGGTACTGTTCGCCAAAGGTCATCCAGAACCGGATACGCTTGAGCCCCTGGATGTTCTTCACCAGGGATTCCAGTTCCTCATGATACATCAAATACATCTCTTTCGGGCCGACTTCGGGGAAGTTGAAGGTCTGGTGGACGGACAACGGATCGGTCTCCTTCCACTGCCCCTTTTCCCAGTACTTGCCCCGTGCCGTGATCTCGCGAATATTAATTTCGGGATTGAAGTTTGTGGCAAACGCCTTCCCGTGCGAACCGGCGTTGCAGTCGAGAATATCCACCGTGTGAATTTCATCAAAGTAATGTTTCTTCGCATAGGCGCAGAAGATATTGGATACGCCGGGATCAAAGCCGCAGCCGAGCACGGCCAGAAGCCCCTTTTCGCGGAAGGCCTTGTGATATTTCCACTGCCACTTGTATTCGAACTTCGCCTTGTTGGGCGGCTCATAGTTGGCGGTGTCGAGATAATCCACGCCGGTGGCCAGGCAGGCCTCCATGATCGCGAGATCCTGATACGGGAGCGCCACATTGATCAAAACGTCGGGATTGAATTTCTTGATCAGGCGGACGACTTCAAGGGGGTTGTCGGCATCCACCCGGGCCGTCTGGATTTTTCGTTTCAACTGGGAGGCAATGGCTTTGCACTTTGACTCCGTCCGACTGGCCAGACAGATATCCTCGAACACATCCGCCATCTGCGCGCACTTATGCGTCACCACACCGCCCACTCCACCCGCCCCGATAATCAATACTTTACTCATACCCATTCTCTCCCGAATACACTCATTTCAATTACTGTTTACTCACAACCCGAAGAAGGAACGTTTGGCTTCCTTCTCGAGGAAAATTTCGATTTTCCGGACTTCACCGGCCCGCACACGATAATATTGCAGGCACATCTTATACCCCGGCGCCTCAATCATGATCTTATGATTATCATCCGGCGCAACCTCAAGGCTTCCCGCCTTCACGAGGTTGCCATCCACCATGATGGTCGCCGTTCTGGGCGCCACGGTAATATCCAGCACGCCTTTACCCCGGGACATCACCATCGGCTTGACTCCCGCCGTGGAGACGCCGCCGCCCATCGTCGGCGTTTTATCAACCGTAACGGGCCTTTCCGCATTCGATTCATTCAGAACCGGCGCTTTCTCCAATGGGGTAATCACCAATTCCCGGCCGCCCGCCTCCCCAAGCATGACCGTCTCAATGCGGGGCTTCATCTCCACACGCCCTTCGATCAACAAGGAAGCCGACACCGTGGTGGACCGGACCGGCAATTCAATCTCACGCGTCGCTTCTTTTGGCAACGTTATTTTATCCCGCAGTTCCGGACTGGAGATCCTGACCTCCTCCCCAGCCTTATTCACGAACCTCAAAATGAACCCGACTTTCTGTTTCGACAGGCTGTCGCGCAGCGCCTTCACACGTCCGGCTAAAACCGGGTCGGCCATCGTGTCATTCAGGATTTCGTCCGCCGCCTTGATGCGCCGGATCCGCTGTTCCAGCGGGTCTTTTTGAAGAAGCGTTCTGTCGATGAGTATCGCATAGTCGTCCAGAACCGACTCCCGCTGGCTTTTGACCCCGGGATCAGACAGGGCTGCCGCCGACAATCCGGCAACCGTCCTGACGCCGTCAACACACGCCTCGAGATTGCCTTTTCCGATTCTCCCGTGCAAGTCGGACAGGGACTCGGTCGCGGCCTTCAACTCCTTCTGCCGGGTGGTCACCGTCTGATCCTGCCGGGCCTGGGCGGCCATACGGCTGGCATCAATATCCCGGCCCAACCCTGACACAGCGCTCTTGCCAAACCGTGCTGGAACCGAAGCCGCCAATACCGACCAAGCCTCCTCTGCCTTCGCCCCCTCCGCCATCCGGTCCCCGTCGTACGCGGCCTTGGCTTGCTGGGCGTAGTCCTTGGCAAAGAAAAGATACTTGGCGGCCATGGCGTCCTCAACCGATTTGGACTGGGCGCGAAGCAGTTTGGTGTCCGGATCTTTTTCTAGGGCGTCAAATTCCGTGATGACGGTCCTGATCGCCTCCAGGTCCCTGGCATTCGCGACCCGGTCCATGATTTTGGACAATCCCCCCTGAGCAAGCCGGCTCTGCCGCGCCGCCTCAACACCGCTCCGGGCGTCGGCATACACCGACTGGATCAACTCCGCCAGTGCGGGGTTCTTACCGGCAAAACGAAGCAGGATGTCACGCTCAGGATCCCCATCCTGTCCTCCGCGATATTTCGACAGGGCGGCATCACGCACCCGAACAATATAGGGCGCCGCCCGTTCCGCCAGAAGGGTGGATAGCGCCGCCAGACGTTTTTGCTTTTCGGCGTCCTCATATCCACTCCAGGCCCTGGCTTTAAGAGCCTTCAACTTCAGCGCCACGGCTTCACCCTTCCCCAGGGCGTCCTCATCCAGCAGGGATTCCGGAATCGCCTGACTCAATTCGGCAAGTTCTCGTTCGATCTCGGTCCGCTGGAGCGCATTCTTCATCTCATCCCGCAGTCCGGCAAAACGCGGGGCGGTCAACCCCATGATATCGACATAGGCTTCAGAATCCTGCCATTCCTTCATCAATCCAGACGCCTTTGCAGGCTTATCCGCATCCATGGCGGCATCGAAGGCCCTCTTGAATTCAGCTGGCAGGGAAGCCCCCGCTTTCCGCATTATCCGCCTTTGTTCATCCACGCGATCGCCTATTTCGGGATATTTCTCCCCGGTCTTGACAGCCAGTGCATAGGCCAGAGAGAGGGACTTGACATAGGCGGCGGAGGGAATCGGCGTTTTCACGGCGCCCGCCGACTGCTCAACATCCTGTATCGCCTGTTCAACCCGCTGGGCGGAAGCCTCGGCGTTACGGCGACTCATACCGGTCACAATCCAACTGACAAGCCCCACCAGCAGAACGATTCCGGCGGCCACCGACCCGGCCACCAGCATCAACTTGCGACGCTGGCGGCGATCCACTTCGGCTTTTCCGGCGGCGATCAGGTCAACCGGCGACGGCATACCCCCCCCTCCCTCGTCGAGAGCGCGCGTTCCCAATGTGGCGCCCGGCTCAGGCGGGGAACTTATATCATCGGAGAACGAATGCAGCGTGGCAACGGTCATTTCCGCCTCGGATTCATCCCCATGGCGATCCTCATACCCGGTTCCCGCCAACACATCTTCCAGATGTTTCTTCATCTCCGCGACGCGGCTATACCGGTCGGCGGGACGCGGCGCCAGCGCCTTCATGATGACGCCCTTCAACCGGGGATACTGCCTGAACGCATCGCCTTCGAAGGTTAACTCCAAGGGTTTGCGCAGCCGCTGCTGAAAGGCCATCCAGGCGGAATTAATATCAGAAGGGAGCCGGTCGTACACAGGCCGCCCGGCAATCGATTCATAAAAACAGAGGCCCAAGGCATAAATATCAGACTGCGGGGACCCGCGATCTCCGCCCACATCAGCAAATTCTGGCGGCATGTAATCGAGGGTTCCCGGCACCCCGCCGACCGTCACTGTGCCGCTGACGTCCCGGGCCACGCCGAGATCAAATATCTTACCCTTTGTGGGCTGTCCAGCCGGGGCATACAGATTGCCGGGCTTGATATCCCGGTGGATGATCGGTCGTGAATTTTCGTGCAGGAATTGCAGCGCCGACAAATAGCCGATAAAGAGAGGTATCGCCTCGGACGCCTCCAGCCGACTCTCATTTTTCAGCCGGGTTCGCAAAGCCCAACCGGGCATTCCCTCCAGGAACTCGAGAATCAGGAAGTATTGCTTCTCCCCCCCAGCCCCCCCCTCAACAA
>JBAXPK010000036.1:0-28226 GCA_037132275.1 bacterium | reverse complement strand
GTGTGCGCCGGACTTCGCGGAAGACGCCGACCAGGTCGGCGATATAGGCGTCGGGGTCATTCTCCGCGCCGATCTGGCCATTGATGCCATAGTCGCGCAGACCCCAGTATGGCGGACTGGTGATGCAGCACTGGAAGGTGTTGTCGGGGATATGTGCGAGCGCCCGGCGGGAATCCCCCTCGACGATCCGGATGTCGCCCTCGTGATAGACTTCCCTGACGCGCGTCTTGCGCGCCACGCCCTCTGCTGTCGGATAGATCGTTTTCATGCCTGCCTCTTCATTTGGCCGCGTTCAATAAACATGTCGAGCATCTGCATGGCCTGGCGGCGCTCCTTGGCACCGAGCTTTTCCAGCTGCTGCAACTTGCGTTGCAGCCGGATGCCGGCCGGTATAGGCGGCGCCTCGCGGCGGCCGCCCACGTTGAGGAGTTCATCGGCGGACACGCCGAGCGCCTGGGCCAGGCGCGGCAGGATGGTGGTGGGCGGGTGCTCGGTCTCGCCTTCGTAATAGGCGATCATGCGCCGCGACACGCCGAGTTCTTGGGCGAGTTCGAGTTGTGTGAATCCCGACGCCTTGCGCAGTTCGACCAGCCTTGTTCCGAAACCCGAAATATCCGTTGTGTTCTTCTTGGGCATAAGACTCTCCTCGATCCTGTTAATGCCAGGAGTATATGTGAGGGTTGTGTTCATGGTGGCGTCTCCCGAAAAAAGCGCTTACTTCTATGTACGTTATTCGTACATTATGCCGTTCAGAAAAGCAAGCACTCTTTCGGACAGCACTCTTTCGGAAAGACGGTTCGGCAGGGAGGCTCACTGCAGGGAGAGAAATCAAGCTTGTTTTGGAATCTGAAGCGCTTCAGATCGGTAAATTAAAGACATACAGGATCGTCTTGCGCTGAAGCAACGGGGCAATGAACTGGCGGAGCGCCCCATACTTCAGCGACGCCGGAACGAAAATCAGCACTACGGCCGGGGCTTCCTCTTTCGAAGTCAGGGCGGGAACCAGTTTGTCCGGTGTCGGGATGGGAAGTCGTGTCTCATGAAACGTGGGCGTTGAATCGTCGCCTTGCCATTCCGAGTCCACCAGGACCAAAGTTCCGGTGGTGATGCCGGTCGTGGTTTCCAGAAACAATTCCGCCGCCTGTGTAGGACGGTTCTCGCGCTTCCGGTGTTTCTCGTTTGGCAGGAAGGCGCGAAAATATGGATGGCCTGCCGGTGGCGCTTCCACCCGGATGCCGTGCTCGGTGTCCAGTGAATCCAAGAGGCGCGCCAGTTTTTGCAGGGAGGCGATGGTTGTGGCCTCGTCGGGGAGAAATGTCACGAACGCTTCCTGATCGGCGCCGGAAAAGCGATCCAACGTTGCCAGCAGTCCAGCCAGGGTCCGGTTGGTGTTTGCGGAATTGCCCTGTCTATCCTGAAGGGTGTAAGCGAGATCCGTTGCGTTGCTGGAGGACACCGGGGCGACAAGCAGGGTGAACTCGGAACTGTGGGGACGGCTGTCCTTGAAATAGGGTTCAAACGTGATCTCGATCAGTGCATTGGTGGGAAGCGGATAGGCCGGGTTGGGAACCTGGTATGAATACACCTCGCTCTGTGAGGCGCGGCGGGGGACATCGAGTACCGAGGCGCGTTCGTTGTACAATGACACAATGGCGCCGGGCGAGAAGGCATCGGCGGAATACACTTTCCCAGTGTCTGACCCCGTGGCGTTCACCCATTCGGACCCGATGAAGACGAACCCGTTTTCGGGAAGCGATTTCCCGGTACGGGTGTCGATCACCAGGCGACCGGTCGGGATGGCGTTTGTGAGGGAAGATCCTGTGACCGTGCCGTGGAAGGTCATGGCGACTCTATCGCCGCGCGGCCAGAACCGGAGTGTTTCGGCATCCACCCCATGGCCGGGCGTCAAGCCGATGAAGACCAGCGCGTCATGGATGTCCTGCGCAGAGGCAAAGGAAACCGCCAGAGCTTCGTAATCCTTGCCACTGCCCAGGGTGACCAGGGGAAACTCCACAGGATTGCCCGGCGGGATGATGCAGGATTCGGCGGCAATCCGGACAACGCGGCCGGCCTTATCGGCAAGCAGGCCCGGGCGTACCATGAAGTTTGCCTGTCCCTGATAATCCCGTATCCGGTCGCAGTCGGCGGCATGAACCGAGGCGAGGTTGATATCGCGTGGGGATGGGGAGGGCGATTCTTCGGCCCGCGCACCCGGGCAGAAGCATGAGAGAAGCAGCGATACCAGGATCGCGTGAGCGCGGATGGTCATATCTCCTTCGGCCTGTAAGGTTGAAAAACGACCGGTTGAGTCTTGGCTTCGGCTTCCCGACTGAGTGCGGCACGATATAAAGTGTCCTGGCTGCGGATTGCTTTTGAGCCCTTTGCCGGGGGGCGGGTGTAGGTTCCGTCGGGACGCAAACGCCAGCCCTTGACGGTATCGGCCAGGCAGGTCTTAAGGATGGTGAACAGTTTGTCCCGGGAGGCGTGATCCTCGACCGGAGTCAGGAGTTCAATGCGCCGGTCCAGGTTGCGGGGCATCCAGTCGGCGCTGGAGATGAAGACCCGGGGTTCGCCGCCGTTCTCGAAATAGAGGATCCGGCTGTGTTCCAGAAAGCGATCAACGATGCTGATGACCGAGATGTTGTTGCTCAAGGTGGCGACCCCGGGGCGCAGGCAGCAGATGCCGCGGACAATGAGTTCGATTTTCACACCCGCCTGAGAGGCGGCGTAAAGGGCCTTGATCAGGAGCGGATCCACCAGGGAGTTAAGTTTGGCCATGATGTGTGCCTTCTGGCCCTGGCTGGCCCGGGCGGTCTCGCCCTCAATCAGTTCAAGGAGCCGGTCGCGTAGCCCGATGGGAGCGGCCTCGATCTTCTGGAACTTGGTTGGCTGGGCATAGCCGGTGATGGTGTTGAAAAACAGCGCCGCGTCAGAGGCCAGCGTTTCATTGGCGGTGAGGAAGCTGACGTCCGTGTAGATCCCGGCGGTGATCTCATTGTAATTGCCGGTTCCGAAGTGCATATACCGGCGGATGCCATTGGGCTCACGGCGGAGGATCAGGCACAGTTTGGCGTGGGTCTTGAGCCCCTTGATACCGTAGATCACCTGAACGCCTGATTTTTCGAGTTCTTCGGCCCACGAGATGTTCCGGGCCTCGTCGAAGCGGGCTTTCAATTCCACAATCGCCGTCACCTGTTTGCCCTGTTCGGCGGCCCGGGCCAGCGCCGCCACCAACGGGCTCTTCCGGCTGGTGCGGTATAGGATCTGCTTGATGGCGAGCACATCAGGATCGTCCGCCGCCTGTTGGATCAGTCGTTGGACCGGCTCAAAACTGTCGAAGGGGTGGTAGAGCAGCAGATCGCGCCGGGACAGGATGGCGAACAGGGATTCGCCTGCTGGAACCTCGGGCGAGGGGACTGGATTCCAGGGCGGGGCCCGAAGCGTGGTGTCGCCGGGTGCCACGCCCAGCGTGAAAAAGCCGGATAACGCAAGTGGGCCGGAGATGGTGTAGATATCCCGCTCATGAAGATCGAGCTCATGCTTCAGAAATTGATGCATTGCGGCCGAGGCGCCCGCGCTCAGTTCCAACCGGACGCAGTCGCTGTCGCGGCGGCGGGTGAGTACATTACGCATTTCTTCCAGAAGATCGCCGGCGAGATCCTCGCGTGCGGCCATATCGGCATTGCGGGAGATCCGGAAGGCGGCCGTCTCCAGGATAGTTTCGCCGGGAAAGAAAAGGGCAAGGTGCTGGCGGATGACCTCCTCGACAAGAACAAAGGCCATTCCCTTTCCTGATTCAACCATCACGAGACGGCTCACATTTTTCGGGATGGGAACAAAAGCGGTGCGGATTTCTTGCTTTTCGGTCTGGCTTTGAAGCCGGACGGCCAGACACAGGATGAGGCCCGGCAGGACCGGGAATGGGGCGGGCTCCGAGGCGGCCAACGGGGTGAGGAGGGGGAAGATTTCGTGTGAGAAAACGGATTGGACATGCTGGGCCTGAGCCGGGCTCAATTGTTCAGGACTGAGGCGGCGCACTCCGCCAGCGGCCAACGCCTCCTCAATGGAGGCCATGCAGGCTTGTTGGGCGGTTACCATCTGGAGAACCCGGTGATGGATCTGGGCCAGTTGTTCGTGGGGCGTCAGCCCCGCCGGATCGGGATTATTCCGGTTTTCCTCCTGTTTGATCTGGAGACTACCGACCCTGACCATGAAGAATTCGTCGAGATTTGAGGCTGTGATGGCGAGGAATTTCAATCGTTCAAGCGGCGCATTCGAGGGGTCGAGCGCCTCCTCAAGGACGCGCTGGTTGAACTCCAGCCAACTGAGTTCACGGTTCAAAAAAAGGGATTTGGGATCAGCCATCGAACACCATTCCTTTCATGGTTTGCGCCGTGCGCAGGATCGGCTGAAGGCCAAAGATATCCTCAAACAGATCGCCTTTTTCTGAGAGCGCCAGGCGTTCGAGCGTCACATCTTCGACATCATGGGCGGTAATGATAAACTGGTCGCCTTTCCGGGAACAATCGAGGGTCCGAAGGCTCTTCAAGTGGCTGCGGTCAAGCGCGTCGGCGAGCCTCAGGATGGCCGCGAGTTTACTGACAATCAGGCGACTGTCGCGGGAAAGCGCCTGATATTCGGGGTGGGAGCGGCTGGGCAGGGCGCGGCGATGATAGCGTGACACCAGTGCGACCAACGTATTGTCCGAGCGAGTGAGTCCGAAAATTTCACTGTTGAGAATCAGGTACATGGAATGCTTGTGGTGGCTGTTATTGCTGATGAACGCGCCGATATCGTGGAGGATGGCGGCGGTACAAAGCAGCCCCTCGTACCGGGCATCGAGTCCGTGGTCAAGCTGAAGGGCGCGGAACAACTGGAGGCTCAGGTCGGCCACGTGGGTCGCGTGCTTTTCGTCAAAATGATATTTCCGGCCCAGGGTGACGGCGGAGTGCGTCAACTGTTCGGCAAAACGCGCCGTGGCTTGTGCGCTTCCGGTCATCATGGAGAGGAGGCCGCGGCGCATGCTCTTCGTGGTGATGACCAGCTGGCTGACGCTAAAGGCCCGCGCGATGCGGTCATAGATAAACAAGGCCTGCCCGGCGGTTTCGGCTTCCTGCGGGGGCAGGTGGTGTTTTTGCATCAGTTTCTCGGGCGGCGTGGAAATTAACTTGGAGGCCAGGGTAAAACGCGCCATGTTCAGGCGCGCGGTGTCGTCGACCTTCCAACCCGGGATCAGGCGCCGCATGGCGGTTTCCATGTCGCCGGTCAGGGCGATCAGGCTGGGAATGGAGGTGATCGGCACGGTTTCAAGCATCTGGTTGACGGTGCGCTGGATATGCTGGTCAAGGATGGCGGGAAGCCGGTCGGGTGGTGTCTGGCTGGCCTCAAGGGTTTCTATCATGCGGAGCGCCCCGAGTTTATAGGCGCTGGAGAAGGTCACGTAACCATCCTGGATCAGGATCAGATGCGTGGTTCCGCCCCCGACCTCGGCAATCAGGACGTTCCCCTGTTTCAGGATGGGCTCGGATTCGAAAAGATCGTGCAGGGCCAGATGAATCAGGTGTTCCACCTCGGCATCTTCAAGGATATCGACACTGATGCCGGTGGCGATATAGATGCGGTCGAGGAAGGTATCACGATTCGAGGCCTCGCGCACCGAACTGGTGGCCACGGCACGGATCTGATCCGGGGCGACGATGCCGTATTCATTCATTACCTGGCGGAATCCCTTCAGGATACTGACGCATTCCTCGATGGATGAGCGGTCAATGGTGCCTTCGCTAAAGGTATCCTTGCCGAGGCTGACGGCCTGCTGGAGCGAGTCCAACAGGCGCATCTGGCCCGTCGGCAGGATCTCGGCGATATCCAGGCGGATGGCCCTGGCGCCGATATCGATCACGGCCACCTGGCGGGGTATGCCCGCCACGGGTTCTGTCCGGGGCATCGCTGGCAGGATATCAGTCTTTACCTTCATGATGAAGTCGGAGACTAACACAGTCTCCTGACACAATTACAGGACAAAGCAAATCTTGATCTTCACTTCCGAAACCACCCGCAGATCACCATCCCCAGCACCACGCCGGTGAAGTCCATCGCGATATCGCCCCACTCAAACAGTCGGGTTGAATGGGGGATGAGGGCTTGGATACATTCGGTGCTGGCGCCGTAGGCGGCCAACACCACGATGAAGGCGCCCCCTCTCCAGCCCTTTACCCACCGGTCGGGCATGGACCACCGGATCAGCGCCGCCAGGGTTCCAAAAATTGCCAGATGAGCGATTTTATCCTCTTGCGGAAAGAATAGGGGCACGTTCCTGAAGGTACGGGAAGGCGTAAAAAGCAGCCAATTCACAAGCGCAAAATAGGCCGCCGTCAGAACCCAGCGGAGTCCTGCCGGCCAGTCCAGCCATGTCCAGCGGACGGACATGGGCGCCGGGAAAGCTTTATCCGGTTTTATGTTCATGACTCCTGACTAACGACGTGATGCCGGCGGTGTCGGAAAGATCGGGTAGTACCACCATGGCGCCGGCTTCCTTCAGTGCGTCTACCGTAAACTTGCCGGTGGCGACGGCGATGGAGACCGCGCCGATCGCATGAGCGGCCATGATGTCGTTGGGGGTGTCGCCGATCAGGAAACGGGCTTCGATGTTTTGCCCGGGGTGAAGGCGGGACACCACGCGCTGCAAGGCCAGGCGGGCGATATCATTCCGGTCGGCATGTTCGTTCCCAAACGCGCCCAGCACGAAATGGTTGTGAAGGTCAAATTGCCGGAGTTTGATCCAGGCGCAGGACTCGACATTACCGGTGACCAGGCCAAGGATAATATCAGGGGTGGCGGAGAGCGCCTCCAGAAGCTCGCGAACACCGGGAAATAAAGTCAGCTCGGAGTGATGTATGGTCGCTTCCAGTTCCAGAGGCAGTTGCACATGAAAGCGGTCGCAATCGGCGGCTGTCAGGGAACGATGGTGGCGCTCCATGACCTGCCGGAGCACATCCAGGTCTGTGCTTCCCGCGAAGCTGATGGAGGACAGGTCATCGGTGATCCCGAAGGTGGTTTTTAAAGCGCGGACAAACGACAACTTGCCCGCCCCGCGCATGTCGAGGAGCGTGCCATCAATGTCGCAAAGAATGACCGTAACACGTGTTGTCACACTGACTCCTGTATTATCCGCCGGCGATGGGATTGAAGCGCGCGAGGGCGCCGCCGTTTTTCGGAAAGCCCTGCCCCCTACAAATGGCAATGAGTGTACATCGCGAAACGTTCAGTTCAAGCAAGGAATATCGAAGATGTTGGGTGGCGCCGGGGGTGGCGGGGCGTGAGAATTGCTGAAAATTATAATGTGGCTATTGACGATTATAAGGAGTTGGTATAGCCTTTCCTTGTCGTTACTGGCTAAGTAAGTGATGCACTATTAAAAAGGAGTTCGAAATGAACAAGCTGTTTCGCAAGATTAAAGGGTTTACACTGATCGAGTTGCTGGTGGTAATTGCCATTATCGGAATCCTTGTGGGAATGTTGCTGCCAGCTTTGAACCGTGCGCGTGAGAACGGTCGGCGCAGCGCTTGTGCCAGTAATGTTAAGCAGTTGGTTCTCTACGCCAAGATGTATGCCAATGATCAAGGTGAAACTTTCCCGGCGGCTCATCTTGCCGATGCGTCAATGACGAATTACATCAAGAATGCAGATTTGGGGGTTTTCGCGTGTCCTTCCGTACAGAATAGTCGGGATAGCTTGCCTTTGAAGCTGACGGATATGACTAAAGATAATTCATGTTATAACTATGCAGCCGGGTTGTCTGAAAATAGTGAATTCAACACGGCTTTGGTATGGGATAAAAACGGAAAGTCTACGGACGCAAAAGACGCTGCGACATGGGGCGGTAATCATAAAAGTGATGGCGGAAATATTGGCTTTATTGGCGGTCACGTCCAGTGGATCAATGCCGGTGGGGCAGATACAAATAGCACTTCGATAGCCTATGTGATTAAGACCGGCGGATTCACAAATAGCACGGTAGCTCAGTATTAATTCCGGGCAACCGTTGAATCGTTGAACTCTTTAGAGCCGGGGACATGAAAGTGTCCCCGGTTTTTTCTTTGCGGTCTTGGTGTGCTTCTGTTCAAATTCCCCTCCCATTGCGAATCGCCTTTCCATGGCGTGGCTCAAGTTCCAGCCCTGCGAGACCGCGTCCATTCTGACTGAATTTAGCATAATTCAGCCATCATGAAGACTGGAATAGGCATTCGTCCGGTTGTCACCCCCGAAAGATTTGACGGCAGCCTATCCCTGGGCTCTATTCGGATTGTTAGCCTGTTATTTTTGGAATTCCGATTTTTATTTAGAGGTGTAGTTTATTCATGATTTTGCTTAAATGACTTCATGAGAACCATGAAAGGACATGAGGTGCGTAAGGATGGGAAAGGTTGGGTAGAGAGCAACCTGAAAGTCGTTGGAAGACTTTCCCCTACGAATCCTCAACTTGCCTTGCAATGGAATCGGGACATGCTTCGACTTAGCCCACTAAATGGCCGTTGGTTCCCTAAAGGTGTCTATAAATTCAAGACATGGGATGAAGAGCAGGAATGGACGACGAAACAAGTCAATCTGGCCCTCTCGCGCCTGAAGTAGGCGTATTGGATCTTGTGGAATTGTGCCGCCGTTTTAATGCGAGTGACGATAGAAGGGGTCGGTATCCCGTTTTTATGCCGGAAGGATTTAATGCGGAGCAAAGAAACGTATCGCGAGCGAGACCAATGGGATCGGGCGGTAATTTCTTCCCTGACCGGGCCAGAACCCGGCCATCCAGCTAAATAAGACGTTTCTGTTCAAATTCCCCTCCCATGATTGCCAAAGTTGTAGTTGATGTCGCCGTTGATAAGGAATTCGACTACCTGATTCCCGATGCTTTGTCCGCCCAGGTCAAACTCGGATCCCGGGTTAATCTTTCATTCGGCCCCCGCAAGACCCAGGGCTATGTAGTCGGGTTCAGTCAATCTTCCGGACACCCCAAACTCAAGGCGATCGAGTCGGTGGTGGGGGAGAAGCCTTATATTGACGAAAAACTGCTAAAACTTGCCCGTTGGATGGCGGACTA
This sequence comes from bacterium, assembly GCA_037132275.1. Classification (GTDB taxonomy): domain Bacteria; phylum Verrucomicrobiota; class Kiritimatiellia; order CAIKKV01; family CAITUY01; genus JAABPW01. The sequence continues at coordinate 19,132 of JBAXPK010000036.1, read as the reverse complement.
TTATTGCGCGCCGGTCGAACTGGCCGTGCAGGCTGTGCTGCCGGGGGCGGTTCGTAATCAAAGCGCGAAGTTCAAGGAGCAATTGTTTGTGGAGTTGGAGGATAAGGGAAGAAGCCAGAATCCAGAATTCAGAATTCAGAATCTAGAATCCAGAGTTCGGAATCCAGAATCTAAAACCCCGAATCTAACCCGCGCTCCTAAGCAAGCTACTGTTCTAGACCTCCTCCAATCCCGTGGGGGCATGTTTCTGCAGGATCTGATCAAACTTTCCGGTTCCGATGCCGCGACGGTTCGTGCGCTTGAGAAGAAAGGCCTGGTTCGTATCGACAAGCAGGCCACCATGCGGGATCCGTTTTCCAACCACACGATTCTTCGGACCGAGCCGCTTGCGCTCATGCCGGGGCAAGCGGCTGCGTTGGAGGTGGCGAAGCGGGCGATAGATCAGCCCTCCGTCATTCTTCTCCACGGTGTCACCGGCAGCGGCAAAACGGAAGTCTATCTGCAAGCCATTGATTATGCGTTAAATCAGGGCAAGGGCGCTATTGTGTTGGTGCCCGAAATCTCGCTAACTCCCCAAACGATTGAACGGTTCCGTAGCCGCTTCGGCGACACCATCGCCGTGCTGCATAGTCATCTTTCATCCGGCGAGCGCCATGACGAATGGCACCGGATTCATGATGGAACCGCCCGGATTGTGGTGGGGGCGCGGTCGGCTGTATTTGCGCCCGTGGAAAACCTGGGACTCATTGTGGTGGATGAGGAGCATGAGCACACCTATAAACAGGAAGAAATGCCCCGCTATCATGCCCGCGATGTGGCCGTGATGCGGGGGCATTTTGAGAAATGCGCCGTCCTTCTCGGCTCGGCCACCCCGGCCCTTGAATCCTTCGCCAATGCCAATAAGGGCAAATATCATCTGGTGGAGATGATGAATCGGGTCGACCACCGCGCCATGCCGCACATGCGGATTGTGGATATGCGCCAGGAAGCGGAACGGACCGGGCGGATGTCCATTTTTTCACGAGACCTTGTGGAGGCGGTCCAGAAGCGTTTAGCCAAGGCCGAACAGGTGATTTTATTCCTTAATCGACGCGGTTATGCCTCCTCCTTGATCTGCCCCAAGTGCGGGATGGTGGCCAAGTGTAATGATTGCAGTATTTCCATGACCTATCACCGGCACGACGAGACCCTCAAGTGCCATATTTGCGGGGCGATTCAGAGGGTACCCGACCGTTGCCCCGGCTGTCAGGATCCGGCATTCAAGTTTTCCGGCATTGGAACCCAGCGTGTTGAGCTAGCGGTGGAAAAAGTTTTCCCCGGTGCCCGGGTTGTCCGCATGGATGCGGACGCCACCCGCGGCAAGGATTCGCACCGACGGATCCTGAATGAGTTCAAAACCGGTAAAATTGACATTCTGGTTGGCACTCAAATGATCGCCAAGGGCCTTGATTTCCCGAATGTTACCCTGATTGGTGTATTGAATGCGGATATGAGCCTGCACATGCCTGATTTCAGGGCGAGCGAACGTACGTTTCAACTTCTGACACAGGTGGCGGGCCGGGCCGGGCGCGGCGAGATTCCCGGCGAAGTGATTGTGCAAACGTCCACGCCCTTTCACCAGGCGATCCAGGCGGCCCGGCGCTTGGATTATAACGGCTTTTGTGACCAGGAGAATGAATTCCGGCGGGAACTGGGCTATCCGCCCTTTGGGCATTTGGTTTGCGTGGGAATCAAAGGCATGGATCAAGCTAAGGTTATCAAGGCAGCGGAAGCGTTTACCGCCCAACTTCAGCCGTTACTCTCATCCCAGGTGGTTGTGAGTGGTCCGTCGCCCGCTCCCCTCGAGAAGGCCAAAGGCCAATTCCGACACCAGATTATGCTCCGGGCTCCAACGACCCGAGCCATCACGGAATCCTTGAAAGTGGTCGCCCGTGAATTCCGATGGCCCGCCGGCGTTTCGGTCGTCATCGATGTCGACGCCGTCTCACTGATGTAGGGAGGGGGAGCCGAGGAATCCAGAATCCGGAATAAAGGCAGAGCCCGCGAAAGTTTGTCTTGATCCTATTCTGGATTCTGGCTTCTGAATTCTGGATTCCTTTCTTTGCTTTTGATGGTTTAGTGGCTATTTTATCCGGCCAGAGGTGAGCGCCATGCAGAAGACTAAGTTTTATGTAACAACTCCGATTTACTATGTGAATGACAAGCCCCATATCGGGCATGCCTATACCACGGTTTTGGCCGATGTTCTGGCCCGGTATCATCGGTTATTGAACGTCCCAACCTTTTTCCTGACGGGAACCGATGAACACGGGCAGAAGGTTCAGCAGGCCGCCGATAAAGCGGGTATCACCCCCCAGCAACATGCCGATGCCACGGTGGTCCGATTTCAGGAATTGTGGAAAAAGCTCGAGATTACAAACGATGACTTCATCCGCACCACCGAGCCCCGCCATAAGGTGGTCGTTCAGAAAATCTTCCAGAAACTCTACGAGCAGGATGAGATTTATCGGGCCGAATATGATGGTTGGTATTGTGTTGCCTGCGAGCGATTTTTTATGGAGAAGGATCTGGATAACGGAACCTGTCCCGATTGCAAGCGCCCGGTGGAGCGGATTCGTGAATCCAACTATTTCCTGCGGATGAGCAAATACCAGGAGTGGCTGATCCAGTATATTCAGGATCATCCGAAATTTATTCAGCCTGACTTCCGGCGGAATGAAACCCTGGGTTTTCTTAGAAAAAAACTGAACGATCTGTGTGTGTCCCGTCCGAAAAGCCGCCTGAGTTGGGGTATCGAATTGCCCTTTGATAAGGATTTTGTCGCCTATGTCTGGTGCGATGCCCTGACTAATTATATCAGCGCTGTCGGATATCTTTCGGATGATGAGACGTTCAAAAAGTGGTGGCCCGCCTCTTATCACCTTATCGGAAAAGACATTTTGACCACTCATACCGTCTATTGGCCCATCATGCTCAAGGCCATGGGGGTGGAGCTGCCCGAGTCGATTTTTGCCCACGGCTGGTGGATGATGGGTGACAGCAAAATGAGCAAGACGACCGGGAATGTCGTCAATCCGATGGAATTTGTCGATAAATACGGGGTGGACGCTTTTCGCTATTTCTTGATGGCGGAGATGATTCTCGGGCAGGATGCCAACTTCACCGAGGAGGCCTTTATCCGCCGCTATAATGCGGATCTGGCCAACGATCTTGGAAATCTGCTCAGCCGGTTGATCAAGATGCTCAGCACCTACACGGGTGGCATTTTGCCCGAACCCGATGCCGTCGGCGACGATGAGACCGCACTTCGGTCCGCCGCGCTTGAGGCGGCCAGCACCATGGAGACCACCATTGCCGCCATGCGTTTGGACATGGGGTTGACGGCTGTGGCCAACGTGGTGCGTGCGGCCAATCGCTATCTCGAAAAGAAACAACCGTGGACGCTGGCCAAGCAGGAGGATAAACGCCCTCTGCATACGGTATTGTATACCGCCGCAGAAACCCTGCGTATCGTAAGCGGATTGTTGTATCCGGTCATGCCGGGTAAAATGAGCGAATTGCGGGTGGCGCTGGGGATCCGGGAGACGGTTCCTGACATCCGTTCCCTGAAAGACTGGGGCCTGTTGAAACCCGGAACCCGCCTGGGTGAGATGCAGTCCCTTTTCCCTCGTATTATGCCCGTAGCAGCACCCACCCCTAACCCCTCCAAGGAGGGGATATCTGGAGCCTCTGCCCCGGTTGTTGCCCCTGTGGGCGTGGCCTTGGTGGAGTATGCTGACTTTCAGAAGATTCAATTTCGCACGGCCAAAATTCTTGAGGCTGAAAAAGTTGCCGGCGCGGATAAGTTGCTCAGGCTGCAAATTGATGTGGGTGGGGAAAAGCGGCAACTTGTGGCGGGAATAGCCCTGCATTACGAGCCCGGCACGCTTCCCGGGAAAATGGTGGTGGTGGTAGCGAACCTGAAGCCGGCGGTGATTCGCGGCGTGGAATCCAACGGGATGCTGTTGGCCGCCAGCGTGGGGAAGGAATTACGCCTGATCACAGTCGATGGCGAGATTCCCTCCGGCGCCGTGGTGAAATAACGGCCTGGGGTTATGGCAAAGATGGAAGTATTATTTTGAGGAGGAATGATGACAGATCATGAAGTGTTGACTGTATTTTTAGAAACCAAGGCGTTGTTGCAGGGGCATTTCGAGCTTCGGTCGGGGCTTCATAGCGACCAGTTCTTTCAGTGCGCCAAAGTCCTTCAGCAGCCCCGTATTGCCGCCCGCTTGTGTGAGGCGCTGGTGATGAAACTGCGGAAGGAGTGTCCGGGGCTTCATGTGGATGGCGTGATTGCGCCGGCCATGGGCGGACTCTTTGTCGGCCATGAAGTGGCTAAAACGCTGGGTGTGGTCTCCATTTTTGCCGAAAAGCAGGAAGGGGCGCTGGTACTGCGGCGCGGGTTCGAGATTCCCAAAGGCGCTTCGTTTGTTGTGGCGGAAGATGTCATTACCCGGGGCGGGCGTGTCCAGGAAACCATCGATATCGTGGAGGGACGCGGTGGAAAAGTGGCCGCCGTGACTGTTCTGGTGGATCGCAGTGGTGGCAAGGCCCGGTTCATTCCCCCGACCATCAGTCTGCTCCAGATGGAACCGGTTACCTTTGAGCCGGCAAAATGCCCGTTGTGTGCGCAAAAGATCAAACTCGAACATCCGGGATCGTGAGAAGATGGATTCTGAATTCTGCATTCCTTTCTTCTTCCCATGAAGGTTCTCCTCATCGAATATCGCGACATGAAGCACCCGCTGGCTGGTGGGGCTGAAATTGTGTTATACGAGGTGTTCCGCCGGATTGTGGCGATGGGGCATCAGGTCGATTATCTCTGCAATGGCTTTGAGGGTGGCGCCGCAGAAGAAAGGCAGTCGGGAATTCGCATTCTCCGTCGGGGGCGACAAGCCTATTTCAACTATGTCGCGCCCTGGGTATATCGCACGGAACTGCGGGCCAATCAGTATGACCTGATCATTGAGGGAATAGATAAAATCCCCTTTTATCTGCCCCTGTTTGAGCGAAAAATCCCCATCATGGCCATTGTGCCGCATCTTTTTGGAAGCACCGTATTCCAGGAAGTCTCCATCCTGCCCGCCACCTATGTGTATTTGCTCGAACGCGGGGTGGCCAAAGCCTACCGGCATTGCATGTTTTCGCTGTTGTCGAAAAGTACCCAGACGGATCTTGTGGCCCGTGGCATTCCCCCGGGACAAACACGGGTAATTCATCCGGGGTTTACCCATGAAGATTACCCTGCGCCCGTGGTCAAGCCGCTCCGGGTTCGGCCTACGCTCCTGTATGTGGGGCGGATTAAGAAATACAAGGGAATCCAGCAGGGGATTCAGGCTGTAGTGAAGTTGAAGGCGCGTTATCCTGATGTTCTTTTCCAGATTGTGGGCGCGGGCGATTATCTCAAGGCGCTCCGCACCTTGACGCGCGATTTGGGGGTGGAGCAGCATGTTGAATTCACCGGCAGGATTTCACATGAGCGGAAAATTCAACTGATGCAACAGGCGGATGTGTTGATTTATCCTTCGCCCAAGGAAGGGTGGGGATTATCTGTCCTTGAGGCCAATGCCTGTGGGACGGTGGTAGTGGCGAGCAACTCGCCAGGGCTTAATGAGGCGGTGCAGGATGGGAAGACCGGCTTTTTGGTCCCTCATGGCGATGTTGAGGCCATGGCCGCGCGGCTGGATCAATTGTTTAGTGACCCGGCCTTGTATGCGCTGATGCGGGCGCAGGGACTGGAGTGGGTCAAGACCTTTACCTGGGACAAGGCGGCCCGCGAAACCCTGGACTTGATGAAAGCGGCCGTGCGAAGACGCGAAACGTGAGGCGGTGTGCGGTGAGGAAGAAAAAAGGGCAGGGCCTTGCGGCGCCTGCCCTTTTTGCATACGACTTGGTCGATTAGTTCGACAATCGCCCGCCGACGCCCTTGGCGTTCTTGGCCATGGACTTGACGCCTTCCTTCGGGCGCAGGGAACGAACCGCGGCGCCTGCCTGCCACATTTCAGACTCATGAATCTCGGCCAGTTTCTTGGCCAGATATTTCTGGTAGTCTTTGCCGCCACAATCGCGCAGCACTTCGCGGGTTTCCTGGCCGATTTTGACGGAGTGATAGAGTTTCTTGAAGACCGGTAGATTGGCCTTGTGGAAGATCGGGCGCCATTTCAGGGCGCCGTGCTGGGCGGTGACCGAGCAATTCTGATACATCCAGTCCATGCCATTTTCATCCACGAGGCGGATAAGGCTCTGGGTCAACTCTTCGACCGTTTCATTAAAGGCTTCACTCGGCGAATGGCCGTTGGTGCGCAGGACATCATACTGAGCCTGCATCATGCCGGCCAGAGCGCCCATCAGAACGCCGCGTTCGCCGGTCAGGTCACTGCACACTTCCTTCTTGAAGGTGGTCGGGAACAGGTAGCCGGAGCCGATGCCGATACCCAGCGCGATGCAGCGCTCGGCGGCGCGCCCCGTGGCATCCTGCTCAACGGCAAAGCTGGAGTTGATGCCAGCGCCGGACAGGAAGTTACGGCGCACATTCAATCCGGAGCCCTTGGGCGCGACCATGATGACATCCACATTCTTGGGCGGGATGACCCCCGTTTGATCCTTGTAAACAATGGAAAACCCGTGGGAGAAATAGAGCGCGTCACCGGGCTTCAAATTGGCCTTGATGGTCGGCCAGACCTGACGCTGGGCGGCGTCGGACACCAGCAACTGGATGATGGTGGCGCGTTTGACTGCGGTGGGGATATCAAACAACGTTTTCCCGGGCACCCAGCCGTCCTTACAGGCGCGATCCCAGTCCTTTTTGAATTCCGGGGCCTGGCCAATGATGACCTTGAACCCGTTGTCCTTGAGGTTCAATGCCTGCGCGGGGCCCTGGACGCCATAACCAATAATGGCGATGGTTTCCTTAGCCAGAACTTTACGCGCCTTGGCGACAGAAAATTCCTTGCGGGTGACGACGGTTTCTTTCTCTTTTCCAAATGTGATCAGTGCCATGGTGTTTCTCTCCTTTTTCAAAAAGGTTGAAGTGTAGAATTTTATACCGGTACGTCAATCACGAAAACGACATCACGGAAGCAAGGAGGGAAGGCTTATTTCCGTGATTTCTTCAATCAGTCTACTCAAAGCATGTGCGCGCTTTTGATCACGTAGCCGCCTGATTTTTCGTCCCGCTCGAGGTCGAAAATACCCCGGTCCCGGGCTTCATCAAGGAGTTGGTTGAAGGAGCGGAACCCGTAATAGGACTCACTGAAGCCGGGTTTCCGGCGCCTGAGGGTCTGTTTGATCATCGAGCCCCATATTTTTTCGCCTTCGCCGCGTTCCTCCAGCAATGCATCATAGGTCTCAATCAACAGGTTGAACGCCTCTTGTTTTTTGTCTTTGGGATCTTTCGGCGCGGTGACCGCTGTTTTGGCGGCAGGGGCGTCGGTGCGCACCGGCTTGCGCGGGGCGATGGGACGAGGCGGCGCCCGGCGGACGAGGTCATCGTAGTAGATGAATTCGTCACAGTTGGCGATCAGCAGATCCGAGGTCGAGTTCTTGGCGCCGACCCCGATTACCGTCTTGTCGTTCTCGCGCAATTTGCTGACCAGCGGGGAAAAATCCGAGTCACCGCTGATGATGACAAAGGTGTCGACATGACTTTTGGTATAGCAGAGGTCAAGGGCGTCCACCACCAGCCGGATGTCGGCGGAGTTTTTGCCGGACTGCCGGACATGGGGGATTTCGATCAATTCAAACGAGGCTTCATGCATCAGGGCCTTGAACTCCTTGTAACGGCTCCAATCGCAGTAGGCCTTCTTGACCACAATGTTGCCCTTGAGCAGCAACCGCTCAAGCACTTTGCTGACGTCGAACGGGGGATAGTTGGCATCGCGCACCCCCAGGGCAATATTTTCAAAATCGCAGAAAAGGGCCATGCTGCGTGTTTCAGAGGGCTGTGTCATAGGATGTGTCTCCTTTGAGCGTCCGGTTTGATTTAAGAAACCTATCAAACCCGGTCAGGTTCCGCCATCCTAAACGGCCCCCTGAATAATCCAGCTCCTCGTTCTTTTGCTTCGCTTGACTTCCGCTCATCATGTCGGCACCATTCGTGGCTTCGTATGGACTACACCGTATTATTTCTCTGTACAGGCAACTATTACCGAAGCCGGTTTGCCGAGATTTATTTCAACACCCTGGCGCCGGGGTATGGCCTTGAAGCCTGTGCCGTGTCGCGTGGAATCGCCATTGAATTAGGCGCCGGGAACGTCGGCCCCATATCGCCCTTCACTGTGACGGGCCTTCAGGAACGGCATATTGCCGTGGATTCACGGATCCGCTATCCCCGGCAGGTTCAGGATTCCGATTTCATGAATGCCAGACTTGTCATCGCCATGGACGAGCGGGAACACCGCCCCATGATGCGGCAACGGTTTCCCGGTTGGACCGACCTGATTCAGTACTGGCAAGTCGCAGACATTGCCGACCTCGATCCCCGAATCGCGGTTCCTGCCCTGGACGCCGACGTCCATGCCTTGCTTGATCGGCTGAAAAAGGGTAAAATTACCGACTACTGATTATGTCGGACGACTACACAATAATTGAGACCCGCGGTGAGTTCGGGGAGCTTGTCGGGCGGCTTGCTGATGAACCCTGTGTTGCGCTCGATACCGAATTTGTTTGGGAACGCACGTTCTATGCGCGACTGGGGCTGGTTCAACTTGCCACGCGCGATGGCAAGTGTTACCTCCTCGATACGGTCGCGGTGCCCGATCTGACACCGCTGGCTGAAGTGATCGCGAATCCCCGTATTGAGAAAATCCTCCACGATGCGCCGCAGGATCTGATGATTCTGCGCCGGGCGACGGGTGCGGCGGCGAAGAACGTCTTCGATACCCGTCTGGCGGCCGGTTTTGCCGGCCTGAGCAGCGAAACTTCCCTTCAAAATCTGCTTGCCGACCTTTTGGATATTCAACTCCCCAAGGGGCACACGCGCGCGGATTGGATGGCCCGTCCGTTATCCGGCGAGCAACTGGACTATGCGGCGGACGATGTGCGCTATTTGCCCCGTGCGGCGGCGCTCTTGCGCGAAAGGGCCGGTGCGGCGGGAGTGGAGTCCTGGTTGGACGAAGAGCTTGCTTTGCTGGGGGATCCCGCCCTCACCGACGAACGTTCCCCCGAGGAATCGTACCGCCGCATTCGCGCCGCCGGGCGCCTGGATTCGCGGGGGCTGGCCGTCCTGAAGGAACTGGCCGCCTGGCGGGAGCGGGAAGCCAGAGCAGTCGATTTGCCGCGAAAGCATGTGGCGGACGACCCGGAACTGGTGTCTGTGGCCAACGTGTTGCCGGTTCAACCGCCCGACTTTGAAAAATGCCGTGACCTCGGGCGCCGAACCGAACAGCGTCACAGCGAGGCCCTTCTGGCGGCTGTACGGCGGGGCCTGGCATTGCCCGAGGCGGAATTGCCGATCCCCGTGAAGCTTCCGGATGAGCGATGGCTGGGCAAGGAGCGGATTGCGGCCGTAACGGAATGCATTCGCCTGTGTGCGGAAGCCAGGCGGGTTGATGCGCGGCTGGTGAGCACCAAGCATGACGTGATGATGCTGCTTCAGGAAGGCGCCCTCGCATCACCCGAAAATCACCGCCTTCTGCGCGGCTGGCGCGCCACGCTGCTGGGCGACAGTCTGGCTCCGATTTTGGATAGAATAAAGTCTTGAATGGATTCCAGTGGTGGTGCTGGATTTATACATTCTCTTTATAAATAGTTTTGGTAGAGTATTTAGCACGCAAGGGGAAGGCTAATGACTTACTACGAAAATCTAATCAAACACGTTCATACGGCGATGAAAAAACATCCCCGTTCGCCGATTGTCATGACGACGGATACATTCGAAGTGGTTGCGTCCGGAAAAAATATTCGCAAGCTATCATCTGCCATTAAGAAATATGGTGATCAGGGACGTTTAACGGCCGTCTTCCAGAAGCCAAGCGCCAATCAGACATTCATCTATTGATGAGGCGATCATGTTGCTGAAATACCCCTCGGTGGGCGATAAACCCTTGTTGTTTGTTCATGTGGAAGATGTTGCGACTCGAAATCGGACGCTGTTCCCCATGCTTCTTGATACCGGGGCCGATGAGACCTGTTTCCCTGCGGCGTATGCCGTGTATTTCGGCCACAACAATTTGGCGCCAGCGGTGTCGAATAAATTCATTCATGGAGTCGGCGGAAAATCGACAGCCTATGTTCACAGTGTAAGGCTAGTATTAATTGATCCCGTCAAATCTTCTAATAACTCATTTGTTTCCGCTTGGTCATCGGCATTGAATAAGGCCAGTTTCGTGACTTCGCTGAACATGTCAATGGGTTTGCTCGGACGTGATGTCATGGCAGAGTGGAAAGACCTATCCTTTGCCCCCACACCCAGCCGTCGTGCTTCAAAGTGGAATATTACAATTCATGTCTAATTTCTGTGCCTTGATAATCCATGATGGCGGGATTATAGTTTAAAGGCATGCACATGTTGGTGAAAAAAAGGTGAGACCATGAACAGGCGCAAGACCATTATTTTTCTCGGGGATGGCATGGCGGATGAGCCGATGCCGGAACTGAATGGGAAAACTCCCCTGCAGGTGGCGCGGACACCGGGGATGGACCGCATTGCGCGCGAAGGGCGCTCGGGAACCTTGTTGACGCTCCCCGCTGGATTTCCCACCAGCAGTGAAGTCGCCAATATGTCGGTGATGGGATGCGATCTTCCAACGGAATATTGCGGACGTGGCGCTTTGGAGGCGGCCGGTCGCGGAGTCCCGTTGGGCCCGGACGACATCGCTTTCCGCGTGAACCTGACAACTGTTGAGAACGGAGTGTTGCGCGATTTTTCGGGCGGCCATGTGGCGCAGGCCGACGCGAACCTTTTAATCCAGGCCTTGAACGACCAGTTCGCCACCGATAAAATCCGGTTTTATTCCGGCGTGAGTTACCGGAATATCCTGGTGTGTTCCGGCCGGGAATTTACCGCGCAGGTTAAGGCCGACAAGCCGGACGACAATCATGACGAGCGCGTGGAAGACCATTTGCCGCGTGCGGCGAGCCCGGAAGGGGAGTTTACGGCCGATCTGTTGAGACGGTTGATGGCCGAGGCTTCGGCGGTGTTGGCGAACCACCCCGTCAACCAGCGTCTCAAGGCCAGCGGGCACGCGATGGCGAATGGCATCTGGCCCTGGAGTGGCGGGCGCGCGGGCGCGCTTAGGAAACTCCGTGACAAGTACGGTATTTCCGGCGCTGTCATTTCGGCGGTGGACGTGATCGCCGGGCTGGGACGGTGCTTGGGGATGGATGTGGTGACGGTGCCGGGGGCGACCGGATATATTGACACCAACTTTGAGGGTAAGGCGGCGGCGGCGGTGGAAGCGATCAAAACGCACGATTTCGTTTACCTGCATCTTGAGGCGATTGACGAGGTTTCGCACGAGCAGAACCTGAAACTCAAGATCAAGACGATTGAGGATTTTGATTCCCGTATCATCTGCCCCGTCATGGATGCCGTGGGGACGGATGTCAGTTATGCCGTGTTGCCGGACCATCCGGTGCCGATCCGGTTGGGCAAACACACCCGCACGCCGGTTCCGGTTTCTTTACGTATGCCGGGCGTGGCACCTGATGGCGTGATGGCGTATAGCGAGTTGGATTGTCCCCACGGCAGTCTCGGCGCCATGCAGGGCGAAGGTCTGATGCGGGTGCTGTTTGGTTGAGCCCAACACGATGACGGCTGTATGATGACACTACGCAGGCTAATGGTCTCGTGTCTGGTTGTGCTGGTCATCTGGATGTTCTTCTCCTGGCCGGTGCCCCGCTTCATGGGATCCGGCATCAGCTCCGCTTCCCTGAACATCGAGAAGGGCGCCACCCGCGCCATGATCCCGGGCGATCACCTTCAGTTTCTCTATCAGTTCTGGCTGACAGGCGACACAATCCGGGGACATACCCCGGCTTTTATCAATCCCTACGAGTTCAATGTCGGGAATGATCAGGATGGCGCCTTTCGAGGCACCTATTATGTGCCCTTTTCGTTGTTCTATCTGGTCGGGGAAGCGATCGGCGGGCGCGCCTTTGGTTATAACTTCAATCAGGTGATCACGATGTGGATCATGTTTGTGTTCACTTGGTTGCTGGTGCGCCGTTATAGCCGGGATGACTGGATTGCCCTCGGGGCGGCGGCGGTTGGCCTTTCGATTCCCTATGCGTGGATTACCATGTTTGATGGAAGCCCGACCGGCCTGACCATGATGTGGATTCCCGTCATTTTCTGGGCGCTCGATGTCATGATTGCCGAGCGAAAACTGTGGGCCGGGGCGGTGGCGGGGATAGGTATTTGCCTGGCCGAAAGCGATACCCATGTCTTTTTCTTCACCCTGATGGCGACGCCCGCTTGGTGTTGGCTGGCTTATCTGTTCAATTATCCCGGGCAATGGCCATCCCGCGTCCAGTGCCGCTCGATCCTCAAGGCGGCCATCCCCTTGCTGATATTTCTGGGTGTTGCCGCCTGGCAGATCTGGTATGTCCGGCATTCCGTTCAGGATACCACACTGGCGGCCACCTCCCGGTCGATGGAGGAGATCAGGGCCAATTCGCCGCTATTGTCAGGGATGGTCCGGCTCACCAATATTGGGGAAGGCCGCAAAATTTACGTGGGCGGTTACCTCATGGCGTTGCTGGCCGCAGGCGGCTGGATGTTCCTGCGGGCGCGGCGTCGTGGAGCGGATGAACGGGGGATTCCGCTTCTTCCCGTGGTCCTGCTTGGGCTCGGCATCATTGCGGTGGGATTGCTCGCCACCGGGGTGATGAATCCCGGCGGACCCCGGGCATGGAAGGTGGTCATGACCCTGATCCCGCCCTACGCCATGATTCGCCAGCCGCATAAGATCTTCTGCCTGATGCCCGTGATGATTGCCCTCGCCGCAGGCATCCTCTGGCCCGCCTTGTTGCGCGGAATTTCAAGGCGCTGGAATAAGTGGGTGATTCTGGCCATGGTTGCGCCGGTTATCCTGAATTATGGGTTCCGGATTTATCCGACAATTTGTTTGCTGGATAAGGAGCAGGGCGCCTTCAAGGCCATTGCCGACGACGCCAAGGCGACAGGGAATTCCCGTCCCCACTTGGTATCGCTGCCGATATGGCCGGGGGATTCGCATTACGATTCGCTCAATGAGTATTATGTGTCCCTCTACCGGCTCCGGATGGTCAACGGGTACGGGGGGACGATACGCAACTCATACCGGGATAACATTTTTCAGCGGTTAGAGAGCATGAATGTCGGCAGTTTGGATGACGGGCAATTGGATTTTCTGCTTGGTCGTGGTGTGGGCTATGTTGTTCTGCATGAGGATTGTTTTCCCGAGAAAGTCTCCCCGTTTTCGGTTGGCCAGACGCTGGAGGCTTTGCTGAATCAGCCGCGTCTGAAGAGTATTGGGAACGATGGCGCCGTGTGGTCGTTCAAGATTTTGCCGGGCGCGCAGGCAGAGACGAACCGGGCAAAGCGGGCTTTCATGAATTATTACTTCCCCGCCCGGCGGTTTGATTCTGAAACCACATTAAAAGGCCATATGATTAACGTGACGCCTTCGCTGACGGCGCTGGAACTTCCGCTATCCTGGAGTATTCGGGCGAGGGGGCAGGGATCCCTTAACGTGGCGAATGTGATCGGCGGCGTGACGAATACGCCTACGGTCATACCGGTTGCTTCAGCCGACTGGACTTGGAAGAACGTGGCGATCCCGCCGGGGACGGGAGCGGGCGGGGTGGGCGCGGTGTTTGGCCGCATCGAGGGGACGGCAGATCTCGACTCGGCGATCCTCATGGCCGGGGATTGGTCGAGTCCGGTGCCCGGCGCCAGTTTGGATTTGCCGGCCATCTGCTTCTTCCATGCCGGATATTCAGCATTGGATGGCAGTTCAGTGACATTACGGGCGAACTATGAGCCCGGGTCGATTGTGTTTTATGGGCCCAAACTTCCTCTGGATGCTGGAAAATATTCCATTGAGCTGATTTTTACATCGCCCGCGCCGACAGGGATTGTCCTGGGGCAGTTCAATATTCGCAACCGTGGCGATGAAACCGGAAAGTGGACGCCTGTTATCTCGGGGGCCAAGGCAGCCGCTGTTTTTGAACAAAATGATAATCGGCCATTCTTCCTGGCCTTTGAGTTTTTCCGTGCCGGCGATGTGATGATTGAGCGAGTTGTCCTGAAGCGTATTCAGTAGGCGCTCACTCCTCTGCAATGTGGGAGGCGCTCCGTCGCGGCGACTCTTCTAATCGCTCACTCCTCTGCAATGTGGGAGGCGCGCTCCGTCGCGGCGACTCTTCTAATCTTCTTCCTCGAATTGAAACGGCCAGTTCAGCGGCACAATACCATTGTATTTCTGATGCGCGGATGACCATTGCCATTCATGGGCTGAATCAATCCATTTCTTTCTCACGGGATTGTTCTCAATATAGCACCGCACAAACTGAAATTGGCGTAATGTACGGATGCAAGTCTCATGAAAACCGTCTTGCCAGTCGGCTCTGCCTTCCCGAAGATGGTTCCGGGTTTCCCGACTGATCCAGTGGCATGCTTTCCTCATGAACAACCCAACATCATCGTGCCCCTCGGTGTGGAGCATGAGGTGCCAATGATCAGGCATGACCACGAAGGCAGCCACATGAATTTTCCCGTGATCGGCATACCATCTGAAAGTCTCTGAAATCTTTTGAGCGACATCAGCTACAAGAAGTGGATGGCGTGGTTCGAGGCACTTGGTTACAAACCAGCAACCTCCCTGGCCATATCTTCTATGACTTCGCAAACTGGCTGAATGAGGCTGATCGTCCGGCTGCTTTTCATTCATTATATTCTTTCCTATGGTCTGTCGCGGCAGGGGACTGCCCCTCCCACATTGAATATAAAATCCTCAGCGTTCACTCTTTTTTAATGTCGGAGGCGCGCTCTTCAACCAAGCAACTTCAGGAACTCAGCCTTTGCGGGGCGTTTCAGGAGGGTCTCCACGCGCTTTTGCTGGGAGTTGAGAACCGTTTGCCGGAACGGGGCGTCGGAGCAGAGAAGCCCGAAGAGTTCAGCCAGTTCTTCCGCCCGAAGATCCTCGAACAGAATGCCGGCATCGCCCATCGCTTCCGGTGTACCGCCGGTCTGGCGCGCGACCACGGTGATGCCTTTGACCATCGCCTCGACCAGGGGCAGGCAGTAGCCCTCATGGCGGCTGGTGGTGGCAAAGATGTCGGCAACCTGATAATAGGCGGAGAGACCGGCGGGCGAGGCGAACCGCTCAAAAAACACGGTGTCCAATCCCATTTCGGCGGCCAGCATTTTCAGCATGGCGTAATAGGTGGGAGCGCTGCGGTCGGAGCCCACGATCAACAGGCGGCTTTGCGGCTCGATATTCTTATGGAACCAGGCAAACGCGGTGATCAGCTCCTCAATGCATTTGTTCGGGGCGATGCGTCCGACGAAGAGGATGTTCTTCATGGGGACGGCAAATTTGGAGAGGATGGCCGGGTCGGGCGGACACGCAAGCCCTTCCGGTTGGAACAGCAAGGGGAACACCTTGGCATTCGGGATGCCGAGCGCCTGGAGTTCGGCGGCGTTGAAGGCCGAATCCGCCCATACGGCATCCGCATGTGAAGCGACGTCCTTTAATCCCTGCCGGGCGGTGGCCAGTTGATGGGCGATAGTGGCGTCGAAGGGGGTAAAGAAATCCGGCGGCGTGATGTTGTGGTAGATCACAATTTTTCGTGCCGAAGACGCGAGGAATAACGCGGTGGCGGGCGACGTGATGGAATAGTGGAAGAGCACCGTGTCGCCGGGCTGGGGTCGATAGTCCTCCAGGGGGCGGCAGTCGCCAGAGGCATCTGCGGCAATCCGGTCGGCTGGCGCATAAATCTCCGCAGCAAAACCCGATTCCCGGCAAATGTCGCGCAGAGCCTGCGCCTCCTGGGAAATGGCATCCCCCTTGGCAAACCCGGCTACGAGTTGATGGACGGCGGCCGGCTTCATAGGCTCGGGGCCTCCCGCTTCCCGACGCCCCGGAGCGTCTTCACTTCGTTCTCAAGTGCCTTGATACGGTCTTCAAGATCCCGAATGGTTTGGCAGGAGGCCTCGCGTTGGAAATCCAGGCCGCTGATGACAAGCTCATTGATGACATTCTGTTGGAAGGCCATCCGGTCATGCTGATAGCGGAAGAGTTTCCAGAGGACGCCTTTGAGTTTCTTCATGAGGCTTCCTGCGACGCCGGGTTTGCCCGGAATCGGGAAGGATTCAGTGCTGACCGCATACCGGAGGCGCAACAGTTTGCCGAACCGGTTCAGGTAATCGGCCCTATCGCGCGAGGCCTTGAGGGAGAGGGCGGAATCCTGGGCGGACCAGGGAGACAAGGCCCCTTGATGACGGGCGGCTCGCCGGGAGATCTCCGCCCCGATATCCGCGGTTCTATCTTGTCCAGCCACAATGAGTCGCATGATTTGAAGCTGTCATGTTCATTCAGCCAAGTCAAGAGGCAGGTGACTTGCATGAATCGAAAATCTTGATCTGAAGCGCTTCAGATTAGGAAAACGGGGTTTGAAACGGCTGTTTTCTTGACTCCCATCTTTCCGCGTCTTGCAACTTGATCCACACTGGAGTATGTTCGCTTTTTATCAGAATTTCAGACTACAACGGAGTGCCATGAGTGACTCAAGCCAAAATCCCGAAACCCGTATCGCCTTGTTCCAGCGCAGGGAAGTACGCCGCACTATCCACAACAACGAATGGTGGTTTGTTGTGGAGGATGTTATTCTCGCTCTCATCGAATCGCGTGACCCGAAGCAATATATCCAGCGCATGAAGCAACGCGACCCGGAACTGGGCAAAGGGTGGGTACAAATTGTACATACCCTTTCCATCCCCACCGAAGGAGGCGAGCAATCGATGCTTTGCGCTAATACTGAGGGTGTGTTCCGCATCATCCAATCCATCCCCAGTCCCAAGGCTGAACCCTTCAAGCGCTGGCTTGCCAAGGTCGGCTATGAGCGGATTCAGGAGATTGAAGATCCTGAACTCGCCACCAAGCGCACCCGCGCCCTCTACCAGGCCAAAGGGTACTCGGCTGACTGGATCGAAAAACGGATGCGCTCCATTGCCATTCGCGATGAGCTTACCGACGAATGGAAGAAGCGTGGGGTCAAAGAACAGCGCGAATACGCCATCCTCACTGCGGAAATCTCCCTGGCCACCTTTGGCCTCACGCCCACCCAGTACGCCGAGTTCAAGCGCCTTAAGCGCGAGAACCTCCGCGACCACATGACCGACCTGGAACTCATTTTCTCCATGCTGGGCGAGGCCGCCACCACGGAAATTACCCGCAATCGTGATGCCCAGGGTTTCCCGCAGAACAAACACGCCGCCCGCTCCGGCGGCAAGGTCGCGGGCAACGCCCGCCGTGAGCTCGAAAAGAAAAGCGGACGCAAAGTCGTTACCAGTAAAAACTACCTCGCGCTCACCCAATCGACGAAGAAAGTGCCTGGAATAATTACTAATTATTGAGAATGTCAGGAGGTCTGAACATCATGACCGCTCATTATCAATTTAATATCAAAATGAGACGAATTGATATTTACAGGCATGGTCAAGCAATGTATTATCATTTTGATTCAAATTGATAATTGATTGATAATAAGAGAGCGAAGATGAAATTTCCTCAATTACCGCCCGATTTCGACAAACTTTTTGCCGATATTTGCCAAAAAAAACGTTTTGGCGAAGTAATCCGTCTTGCCGACCGCCTGCATTCCGAGAGCGAATACCATCACTGGGATGAATTGAGATACCACCCGGTGCATAAAGGTTTCTCTCACGAGGAATGGTGGTGTGCCTTGAAACTGAAGCGCAAGGCCGCGTACCGGGAAGTGCCGCTGCTGGATAAGACTGGCCGTCCCTTCCGATTTTTTATCCCTTCGAATGTGCAGAAACTCCTTCATGAGATCGATTTTGGCGCGGGCGCTTATATCGGCATGCCGGACCCTATCGCTAACCCACAGACACGTGATCGCTACCTTGTGAGTTCCTTGATTCAGGAGGCCATCACGTCGAGTCAACTTGAAGGTGCTGTGACCACCCGCGAAGTGGCCAAGGAGATGATCCGTTCTGGGCGGACGCCGCGAGACAAAAGTGAACACATGATTCTGAACAACTACAGAACCATGCAGGAGATTATCAGGCTCAAGGAACAACCGATGTCCGTGTCCCTCCTTTTGGATCTTCACCGCCGGGTGACCGACCAAACGTTGGAAAACCCGGCAGCGGCAGGGCGGTTCCGTCACCCCGATGAACCGGTCAAGGTCATGGACGGTGACGGTCAGATCTATCACGACCCGCCTTCATCCGACGAACTTGAGGAACGTGCGCAGCGTCTTTGCGATTTTGCCAATGGACAAACACCGACGCACTTTGTGCCTCCGGTGCTACGGGCCATTATCTTGCATTTCTGGCTTGCGTACGATCATCCATTTGTGGATGGGAACGGGCGAACAGCCCGCGCGCTGTTCTACTGGTCCATGCTGAACAGCGGCTTCTGGCTGTTCGAGTTCATTTCTGTCTCCAACATCCTGGTCAAGGCGCCCTCCCGGTATGCCCGTGCCTTTTTGTTCACGGAGACTGATGATAACGACCTTAACTACTTCATTCTGCATCAGGCTGACGTCATCCGCCGGGCGATTGAAGCGTTGCACACGTATATTGACCGCAAACGCGGAGAGACCAAGACCGCAGAGACCCGCCTTCGAGTGCTTCGACAACTTAATCATCGCCAGCAGGCCTTGATCACTCATGCGTTGCGCCATCCCGGCCAGGAATACACGATCGCAAGTCATCGCGGCAGTCACGTGGTAGCGTATGCCACGGCACGGGCGGATTTGCTGAAACTTGGAAATATGAAACTCTTGAAGCAGAGTTCACGAGGCAAAACCATGGTGTTTGAACCTGCGGCTGACCTGGGAAAACGGTTGGGCGAAATATCGGACGCAAGCCATGTTAGCGTGAGTTGAGGATGGATGTGGTCGGGATGATACTCGGTGA